>JAKRWE010000040.1 GCA_024712425.1 Chromatiales bacterium | reverse complement strand
CGGTCGACAACCCGCTGAACCACCCCCAGCCGGTCCACCGTCTTCTGTGTCATCGCAATGGTCTCCTCTGTCACCACCCCTCCCGAAATCAAAAGGGGACATTACTGCTTTGGACTAACACGGGTGAGATTGGCTATTGACAGCGGCCGCGCTTCCCCATAGAATTCGCGGTCTTCCAAACAGGTCGGCTCTTGGTCGGCCTGTTTTTTCTGCGACAAAACAGTCGTTTGGATGAATTAACTTGAGATTCGGGTCAGCGATCCGCCCGTCTTGCCGACGGGAAGGGTGGCGGCCTGAATTTTTGTTCCCTGAAAGGCGGGGTCAAAAGTCCATTGGGTGGATAGATTAAATGGCGACGATCAACCAACTTGTACGTAAGCCGCGCAAGCGCAAGCCGGAAAAAAGCAATGTGCCCGCGCTCGAGGCCTGCCCCCAGAAGCGTGGCGTGTGCACCCGGGTGTATACCACGACTCCGAAGAAGCCGAACTCGGCCCTGCGTAAGGTTGCCCGTGTGCGCCTGACCAACGGTTACGAGGTCAGCAGCTACATCGGTGGTGAAGGGCACAACCTGCAGGAGCATAGCGTGGTCCTGATCCGTGGCGGTCGTGTGAAGGACCTGCCGGGTGTGCGTTACCACGTGGTACGCGGCGCGCTGGACACCTCCGGCGTGGACAAGCGTCGCCAGGGTCGTTCCAAGTACGGCGCCAAGCGTCCGAAGGCCTGATCGGGTCGAATTTGAATCGAGAGTATCTCCGGCAGTATGCCGAGTGACGAGAGAAGAGAGTAATGCCAAGAAGACGAGTAGCGGCAAAGCGCGAGATCCTGCCGGATCCCAAGTTCGGGAGCCAGGTGCTCGCCAAGTTCATCAACATGGTCATGGTCGACGGCAAGAAGTCCGTGGCCGAGCGCATCATGTACGGGGCCCTGGATATGGTGTCCGAGAAGCGTGGCGGTGACCCGATGGAGCTGCTCGAGCAGGCGCTGGACAATGTCCGCCCGGCGGTCGAGGTCAAGTCCCGCCGTGTTGGTGGTGCAACCTACCAGGTGCCGGTGGAGGTTCGTCCCCTGCGCCGCAATGCCCTGGCTATGCGCTGGCTGATCGAGGCCTCGCGCAAGCGCAGCGAGAAGTCCATGGCGGCGCGCCTGGCCGGTGAGCTGATGGATGCGGCCGAGCAGAAGGGCAGTGCGGTCAAGAAGAAGGAAGACACGCACCGCATGGCGGAAGCGAACAAGGCCTTCTCGCACTATCGTTGGTAATTTTTCGACATCCCGTGGGGTGTCCGGGTAACAGGGTGTAGAACGTGGCGCGCAGCACGCCCATCGAGCGTTATCGCAATATCGGCATCATGGCGCACATCGATGCCGGTAAGACGACAACGACCGAGCGGGTGCTGTACTACACCGGTGTCTCTCACAAGATAGGTGAGGTGCACGACGGCGCTGCGACCATGGACTGGATGGAGCAGGAGCAGGAACGGGGTATCACCATCACCTCGGCTGCAACGACCTGTTTCTGGTCCGGCATGGCGCGACAGTTCGATCAGCATCGTATCAATATCATCGATACGCCGGGTCACGTGGACTTCACCATCGAGGTGGAGCGGTCGCTGCGGGTGCTGGACGGCGCGGTCTTCGTGTTGTGTGCCGTGGGTGGTGTGGAGCCGCAGTCGGAGACGGTGTGGCGCCAGGCCAACAAGTATGGTGTGCCGCGCATCGCGTTCGTCAACAAGATGGATCGCATGGGGGCGGACTTCTTCCGCGTCGCCGGGCAGCTGGAGCAGCGGCTGGGCGCCACGCCGGTGCCCTTGCAGGTGCCGATCGGGGCGGAAGATGATTTTTCCGGGGTGGCCGATCTCGTCAAGATGAAGGCGATCGTCTGGGAAGAGGAAAACATGGGGGTCAACTTCAGCTACGAGGCGATTCCGGCGGAGCTGAAGGATGTCTGCGACGACTATCGCGAACGCCTGGTGGAGGCCGCGGCCGAGGCAGACGAGGACCTGATGGATGCGTACCTGGAGGCTGGAGAGCTTTCGGAGGAGCAGATCATAGAGGGTCTGCGCAAGCGCACCCTGGCGCTTGAGATCGTGCCGATGTGTGTCGGCTCGGCGTTCAAGAACAAGGGGGTGCAGGCAGTACTCGACAAGGTGGTCGAGCTGCTGCCGTCGCCACTCGACGTGCCGCCGATTGAAGGTGTGCTTTCCGATGGCGAAACGGTTGCCGTAAGGCATGCCTCGGACGACGAGCCGTTCGCGGCGCTGGCGTTCAAGATCGCCACCGACCCCTATGTCGGGTCGTTGACCTTCCTGCGCTGCTACTCGGGTGTGGTGAGGTCCGGCGACACGGTCTTCAACCCGGTCAAGGGCAAGAAGGAGCGGATCGGGCGTTTGTTGCAGATGCACGCCAATTCGCGGGAAGAGATACAGGAGGTCCGCGCGGGTGACATCGCGGCGGCCGTGGGTCTCAAACAGGTCACCACCGGTGACACGCTGTGCGACCCGAACAAGGTGATCACGCTGGAACGCATGGAGTTCCCCGAGCCGGTGATTTCGGTGGCGGTGGAGCCGCGGACCAAGGCGGATCAGGAGAAGATGGGCGTCGCCCTCGGCAAGCTGGCACAGGAGGATCCGTCCTTCCGGGTGCGCACCGACGAGGAGTCCGGGCAGACCATCATCTCCGGGATGGGCGAGCTGCATCTCGACATCATTGTCGATCGGATGAAGCGCGAATTCGGCGTCGACGCTAACGTGGGTGCGCCCCAGGTGGCCTATCGCGAGACGATTCGCAAGCCTGTCGAGGCGGAAGGAAAGTTTGTGCGCCAGTCGGGCGGACGCGGCCAGTATGGCCACGTGTGGCTGAAGCTGGAGCCGCTGAAGGACTCTGAAAAGAGCTTCGAGTTCGAGAATACCATCGTGGGTGGCGTGGTCCCCAGGGACTACATCCCGGCGGTTGAGAAGGGCGTGATGGACGCGATGGAAGGCGGGGTGCTCGCCGGATATCCCCTGGTGGATATCAAGGCCACCCTGTACGACGGTTCCTATCACGAGGTCGACTCGAACGAGCAGGCATTCAGGATTGCCGGCTCGATGGCGCTGCGTAACGGGGCGCTGGCGGCGGATCCGGTGTTGCTGGAGCCGGTCATGAAGGTCGAGGTGACCACGCCCGAGGAGTACATGGGCGATGTCATGGGCGACCTGAATTCCCGGCGCGGGATGATCTCCGGCATTGAGGACGCCCCGGCAGGGAGGGTTGTAAGGGCGGATGTGCCGCTGGCCGAGATGTTCGGTTATGCGACGGATCTGCGCAGCGCGACCCAGGGTCGTGCCAGTTACAGCATGGAATTCGCGAAATACCAGGAGGTGCCCGCGGCGATAGCCGACGGAATCATCAACAGGTACTAACAGTTACAACTTGGTTATCAACTCCGCAAAGATTTGAGATCAAATCAGTTAAGGGGCGAGAGAGATGTCAAAAGAAAAATTTGAACGTACAAAACCGCACGTCAACGTCGGCACCATCGGTCACGTTGACCACGGCAAGACCACGCTGACCGCAGCGATCACCACGCACCAGGCGTCGAAGTTTGGCGGCGAGACCAAGGCGTACGACCAGATCGACAACGCCCCGGAAGAGCGTGAGCGCGGCATCACCATCGCCACGGCGCACGTGGAATACGAGTCCGAGACCCGTCACTACGCGCACGTGGACTGCCCGGGACACGCCGACTACGTCAAGAACATGATCACCGGTGCCGCCCAGATGGACGGCGCAATCCTGGTGGTGTCCGCTGCTGACGGCCCCATGCCGCAGACCCGCGAGCACATCCTGCTGTCGCGCCAGGTCGGCGTGCCGTACATCATCGTGTACATGAACAAGGCCGACATGGTCGACGACGAGGAGCTGCTGGAGCTGGTCGAGATGGAGATCCGCGAGCTGCTGGACTCCTACGAATTCCCGGGAGACGACACCCCGGTGATCATCGGTTCCGCGCTGAAGGCGCTGGAAGGCGACACCTCGCCGATCGCCACGCCGTCCATCGACAAGCTGGTCGAGGCGCTGGACACCTACATCCCCGAGCCCGAGCGCGCCATCGACGGCGACTTCATCATGCCGATCGAGGACGTGTTCTCGATCTCCGGCCGCGGCACCGTGGTGACCGGTCGTGTGGAGCGTGGCGTGATCCACGTTGGGGACGAGGTCGAGATCGTGGGTATCCGCGAGACCCAGACCACCACCTGCACCGGTGTCGAGATGTTCCGCAAGCTGCTGGACGAAGGCGTAGCCGGCGACAACGTGGGCGTACTGCTGCGTGGCACCAAGCGTGAAGAGGTGGAGCGCGGTCAGGTGCTGGCGAAGCCGGGCTCGATCAAGCCGCACACCCACTTCGAGGCCGAGGTGTACGTGCTGAGCAAGGACGAAGGTGGTCGTCACACCCCGTTCTTCAACGGCTACCGTCCGCAGTTCTACTTCCGCACCACCGACGTGACCGGGGCCTGTGAGCTGCCGGAAGGCGTGGAGATGGTGATGCCGGGCGACAACGTGCAGATGACCGTGAAGCTGATCGCGCCGATCGCGATGGACGAGGGCCTGCGTTTTGCAATCCGCGAAGGTGGCCGCACGGTCGGCGCCGGCGTGGTTGCCAAGATCATCGAGTAATCGGTCGGCCAGCTGTATCGAGTGATCGACAGATCCCATTTTTTGAGTGATTAAACAATGACCAATCAACGTATTCGAATCCGTCTGAAGTCGTTCGATCATCGACTGATCGATCAGTCTGCCAGCGAAATCGTGGAAACCGCCAAGCGCACTGGTGCGCAGGTTCTGGGCCCGATCCCGCTGCCGACCAAAAAGGAGCGCTACACCGTGCTGATCTCGCCGCACGTCAACAAGGACGCGCGTGACCAGTATGAGATCCGCACCCACAAGCGCCTGATGGATATCGTCGATCCGACCAACAAGACCGTCGATGCGCTGATGAAGCTGGACCTGGCTGCCGGTGTGGATGTCCAGATCAAGCTGAACTGAGGCTAGAGAAATGATTGGAATCGTAGGACGCAAGGCAGGCATGACCCGCATCTTCACCGAAGATGGCGCGTCTACTCCTGTGACTGTCATCGAGGTCGAGCCGAACCGCGTGACCCAGGTGCGCACCGTCGATAACGACGGCTACAGCGCCATCCAGGTGACCACGGGCTCGCGCAAGGCCTCGCGTGTCAACAAGCCGATGGCCGGGCATTTCGCCAAGGCCGGCACCGAAGCGGGTCGTGGCCTGTGGGAGTTCCGTCTGGACGATCACGAGGGCGAGGCCCCCGAGGTCGGTGGCTCCGTGGATGTAAGCATCTTCGAGGCCGGCCAGAAGGTGGACGTGCGCGGCGTGTCCAAGGGCAAGGGCTTCCAGGGTGGTGTGAAGCGTCACAACTTCCGCACCCAGGACGCGACCCACGGCAACTCGCTGTCGCACCGTGCGCCGGGTTCTATCGGTCAGTGCCAGACCCCGGGTCGGGTGTTCAAGGGCAAGAAGATGGCCGGTCACATGGGTAACGAGAATGTCTGTGCCCAGAACCTGGAAGTGGTTCGCGTGGATGCCGAGCGCAACCTCCTGCTGGTACGCGGCGCAGTGCCGGGTGCAAAAGGTGGTGACGTCGTCGTCACCCCGGCGATCAAGCTGAAGAACAAGGGGTAATCCATGGATCTGAACGTACAAGGTGGCGCGAGTATCCAGGTGTCTGACGCCGTGTTCGCAGCCGATTACAAAGAGGCGCTGATCCACCAGGTGGTGACCGCCTACATGAACGCCGCCCGCTCCGGGACCAAGGCGCAGAAGAACCGCTCGGCGGTTGCCGGTGGCGGCGCCAAGCCGTGGCGCCAGAAGGGTACCGGCCGCGCCCGCGCCGGCACCATTCGCAGCCCGATCTTCCGTACCGGTGGCGTGACCTTCGCCGCGCAACCGCGCAGCTACGAGCAGAAGATCAACCGCAAGATGTACCGCGGTGCACTGCGCTCGATTCTGTCCGAACTGGTTCGTCAGGAACGCCTGATCGTGGTCGACGACTTCGCTGTCAGCGCGCCGAAGACCAAAGAGCTGGTCGGGAAGCTGAACGAACTGGGGGTCAGCGAAGCGCTGATCGTCACCGCGGAAATGGACGAGAACCTGCTGCTGGCCTCGCGCAATCTCTACCATGTGGATGCGCGTTCGGTGCAAGAAGTCGATCCGGTCAGCCTGATCGGTTTCGACAAGGTAATCATCACTTCCGGCGCACTCAAGGCGTTGGAGGAGAAACTGGCATGAACAAAGAACGTCTGTTGAAGGTGCTGTTGGCGCCGCTGGTCTCTGAAAAGAGCGTCGCGGCCGCAGACAACGGCAACCAGTTTGCTTTCAAGGTCGCCGGGGATGCTACCAAGCCGGAGATCAAGGCCGCCGTCGAAATGTTGTTCGAGGTGGATGTCGAGCAGGTGCGCACCCTGAACGTGAAGGGTAAGACCCAGCGCTTTGGACAGCGCATGGGAAAGCGTGCCGACTGGAAAAAGGCCTATGTCCGTCTGAAGGCGGATCAGGACATCAATTTCGCGGAAGGCGCGTAAGCGTCCCGCAACAGCCAAGCGGACAAGATTATGGCGATAGCTAAATCAAAACCCACTTCTCCCGGTCAGCGTCATGTTGTCCGAGTCAAGCGCGAAGGCCTGCACAAGGGCGGCCCGCTGCGCGCGCTCGTCGGCAAGAAGAGCAAGACCGGTGGTCGTAACGGTAACGGACGTATCACCACCCGGCACAAGAGCGGCGGTCACAAGCAGCGTTACCGCATCATCGATTTCAAACGCGACAAGGACGGCGTGGTCGGTGCAGTCGAGCGGATCGAATACGATCCCAACCGCACTGCCAACATCGCCCTGGTGAAGTATGAAGACGGCGAATACCGTTACATCATCGCGCCGGCCGGCATCAAGGCCGGTGGCAAGGTGCAGTCCGGCGAGGACGCGCCGATCTCCAAGGGCAACTGCATGACCTTGCGCAGCATGCCTATCGGCAGTCTGGTGCATTGCGTCGAACTCAAGATCGGCAAGGGTGCGCAACTGGCGCGCAGCGCCGGGACCTCCGCCCAACTGGTGGCGCGGGATGGCGACTATGCCACCCTGCGACTGCGCTCCGGCGAGATGCGCAAGGTTCACGCGGACTGTCGTGCAACCCTGGGCGAGGTGAGCAACTCCGAGCACAACCTGCGCAAGCTGGGCAAGGCCGGCGCCTCCCGCTGGCGCGGCGTGCGCCCGACCGTTCGTGGCGTGGCCATGAACCCGGTGGATCACCCGCACGGTGGTGGCGAGGGCCGTACCTCCGGTGGGCGTCACCCGGTCAGCCCCTGGGGCGTACCGACCAAGGGTCACAAGACGCGCTCGAACAAGCGCACCGACAAGTTTATCGTCCGCGACCGTCGTCGCAAGTAACAGGTGGGGTAGAAGGGTATGCCACGTTCAATTCGTAAAGGTCCTTTTATTGATCTCCACCTGCAGAAGAAGGTGGAAGCCGCGCGCGCCAACAACGATCGCAACCCGATCAAGACCTGGTCGCGCCGCTCGATGATCAGCCCGGATATGGTTGGGCTGACCATCGCGGTCTATAACGGCAAGCAACACGTTCCGGTCATGGTGTCCGAGAACATGGTTGGACACAAACTCGGTGAGTTCGCGCTGACCCGCACGTATCGCGGTCACGATGCGGACAAGAAAACCAAGAAACGGTAAGGAGAGAAGCAATGCAGGCTGTAGCTAAATTGCGTTTTGCGCGCCTCTCTGCACAGAAGGGTCGTCTGGTCGCTGACCAGATCCGTGGCCTGCCTGTGGAGCAGGCGCTCAACATTCTTGCGTTCAGCAAGAAGAAGGGCGCAGCAATGATGAAGAAGGTGCTCGATTCCGCCATCGCCAACGCTGAAAATAACGAAGGCGCTGATGTGGACGAGTTGAAAGTAAAGGCTGTCTGTGTTGATGAAGGACCGACCATGAAGCGCCTGCGTGCACGCGCAAAGGGTCGTGGCACCCGTATTCTCAAGCGTACCAGTCACATTACCGTCACAGTGGCGGATGAATAAGCGGGCATAACTATGGGCCAGAAAGTACACCCAAATGGTATCCGTCTCGGCATCGTCTCGGATTGGACCTCCAAGTGGTACGCTGACAGCAAGGACTATGCTGATCTGCTGAACACCGATCTGCAGGTGCGCGACTTCCTCAAGGAGAAGCTCAAGCAGGCGTCGGTCAGCCGTATCCAGATCGAACGTCCGGCGAAGAACGCGCATATCACCATCCATACCGCCCGCCCTGGCCTGGTCATCGGCCAGAAAGGCAAGGACATCGACGAGCTGCGCAAGGAAGTCGCCACGCGCATGGGGGTCCCGGTGCACATCAGTATCGAGGAGGTGCGCAAGCCCGAACTCGACGCACAGCTGGTGTCGGAGAGCATTGCGCAGCAGCTGGAGCGCCGGATCATGTTCCGCCGCGCCATGAAGCGCGCCGTGCAGAACGCCATGCGGCTGGGCGCCCAAGGCGTGAAGGTCAATGTGGCGGGGCGCCTGAACGGCGCCGAGATTGCACGCAGCGAGTGGTATCGTGAAGGCCGCGTGCCACTGCATACCCTGCGCGCAGACATTGATTACGGTTTCGCCGAGGCGCTTACCACCTACGGGATCATCGGGATCAAGACCTGGATCTTCAAGGGCGAGGTCTTCGGTGACCAACAGACGCAGGTCGAAGCCCCGGAAGCGGGCAAAGGCAAGGGTAAAACGGCAGGAGGCAGGGGTTAAGTCATGCTGCAGCCAAAACGTACAAAATTCCGCAAACAACACAAGGGCCGCAACCGCGGTCTGGCTCAGACCGGCAACAAGGTCAGCTTTGGCGAGTTCGGTCTCAAGGCCACCGGCCGTGGCCGCCTGACCGCGCGCCAGATCGAGGCTGCCCGTCGTACCATCACGCGTACCGTGAAGCGGGGCGGCAAACTGTGGATCCGCGTGTTCCCGGACAAGCCGATCTCCAAGAAGCCTCTGGAAGTGCGGATGGGTAAAGGCAAGGGTAACGTGGAATACTGGGTTGCCCAGGTGCAGCCCGGCCGCATGCTCTATGAAATCGAAGGTGTTTCCGAGGAACTCGCACGCGAGGCCTTTGGGCTGGCCGCTGCCAAGCTGCCGGTGAGCACGACTTTTGTTAAACGGATGGTTCTCTGATGAAAGCAAGTGAACTTCGTGAAAAGTCTCAGAGCGAACTGCGAGAGACCCTGAATGAACTGCTCAAGGAGCAATTCAACCTGCGCATGCAGCGCGGTACTGGTCGGCTGGGGCGTCCCCATCTGATGAAAGAGGTGCGCCGCAACATCGCGCGCGTCAAGACGGTAATCAACGCCAAGCGTCAGGCAGGTGAAGCATGAGCGAACAGGCAGCAATAGACAACCGCACCCTGCAGGGGCGCGTGGTCAGTGACAAGATGGACAAGACGGTCACCGTCATGGTTGAGCGTCGTGTGAAGCACCCGTTGTACGGAAAGTTCGTGTGCCGCTCCACCAAGGTGCATGCTCACGACGAGAACAACGAGTGCCGTATCGGTGACGTGGTGGTGGTCGAGCAATGCCGGCCGCTGTCCAAGACCAAGAGCTGGCGTTTCGTCAAGCTGGTCGAGCGTCCGAACTAAGTAAACGAATTCAATCTGATTTTAATTGGGGTAGTGTCATGATCCAGATGCAATCCATGCTGGACGTCGCAGACAACAGCGGTGCCAAGCGCGTCCAGTGCATCAAGGTGCTGGGTGGCTCTCATCGCCGTTACGCCGGAATAGGCGACATCATCAAGGTGTCGGTAAAAGACGCTATTCCGCGCGGCAAGGTAAAGAAGGGCGACGTATACAACGCTGTCGTGGTGCGTACACGCAAAGGTGTTCGTCGTTCCGACGGCTCGGTTATCCGCTTTGATGGAAATGCCGCCGTGTTGCTGAACAACGCGCTGGCGCCTATCGGCACTCGTATTTTTGGCCCGGTAACGCGCGAATTGCGCAGTGAGCGTTTCATGAAGATCGTGTCGCTCGCTCCGGAAGTACTCTGAGGAATTCGCTATGGCACGACGTATTCGCAAAGGCGACGATGTCATCGTTCTGGCCGGCAAGGACAAGGGCAAGCGCGGCACCGTGCTGTCCGTCTCCGGTGATCGGGTGCTCGTTGAGAACATCAATATCGCCAAGAAACACACGAAGCCCAACCCGAACAAGGGTGAACCTGGCGGCATCGTGGACAAGGAAATGCCGCTGGACATTTCCAATGTGGCGCTTTTCAATCCTGCCACCAACAGGGGCGATCGCGTGGGATTCAAGACCCTCGAGGACGGCCGCAAGGTGCGCATATTCAAGTCCAACGGCGAAGTCGTGGACGTCTGAGGCATAAGTGATGGCACGTTTACAGGATCATTACAAAGAGAAGGTGGTTCTCGCGCTGGTCGAGAAGTTCGGCTACAAGAGCGTGATGGAAGTCCCGCGTATCGAGAAGATCACCCTGAACATGGGTGTCGGCGAGGCGGTTGGCGACAAGAAGAACATGGAGTTTGCGGTCAATGACATGACCCAGATCGCCGGTCAGAAGCCGATCGTCACCAAGGCCCGCAAGTCCGTGGCCGGCTTCAAGATCCGTGAAGGATGGCCCATCGGCTGCAAGGTGACCCTGCGTCGCGAGCGTATGTACGAGTTCCTGGACAGGCTCGTCAATATCGCCTTGCCGCGGGTGCGTGACTTCCGCGGACTGAGCGGCAAGTCCTTCGATGGTCGTGGCAACTACAGCCTGGGTGTGAAGGAGCAGATCATCTTTCCCGAAGTGGAGTACGACAAGGTCGATTCCCTGCGTGGCATGGATATTACCATCACCACCTCGGCACGTACCGACGAGGAGGGCCGCGCCCTGCTCGACGCTTTCAATTTCCCGTTCAAGTAAACGAGCGAAACGATATGGCTAAGAAAAGCATGTGGGCCCGTGAGGTCAAGCGCCAAAAGACAGCAGCACGTTATGCTGCCAAGCGCGCCGAACTGAAGTCCATTATCAATGACCGCAGCAGGTCGGTGGAAGAGGTCGATGCGGCTGTTGCCGCGTTACAGAAGCTGCCGCGCGACGCCAGCCCGGTGCGCCAGCAGCGTCGCTGCCGTGTTTCCGGTCGCCCGCACGCGGTATACCGCAAGTTCGGCCTGTGCCGGAACAAGCTCCGCGAAGCCGCCATGCGTGGTGAAGTGCCCGGCCTGAAAAAGGCCAGCTGGTAAGCGATTTGCCTGCTTCGGGGCTGGAATTCCGGTCCCGTTTGGTATATAGTGCGCGGCTCCCTGAAGCAGGGGGCCGTATTTTGTTCATTCGGGTATCGCACTGCAGGACGGTGGCTGACCCAAAGGAGACTCATCATGAGTATGTCGGATCCGATTGCGGATATGCTGACCCGCATCCGCAACGGCCAGGCTGCCAACAAGGCGTCTGTGCATATGCCAGCTTCCAAGAAAAAGCTGGCCATCGCCAAGGTCCTCAAGGACGAAGGCTACATCATCGATTACAAAGCGATCGAAGTCGACGGCAAGCCGGCTCTGGAAGTTGAACTGAAGTACTTCCAGGGTGAGCCCGTGATCGACTTCATCAAGCGCGTCAGTCGTCCGGGTCTGCGTATCTACAAGAGCCGCGACGAGTTACCCAAGGTCCGTGGTGGCCTGGGGATCGCGATCGTTTCCACCTCCAAAGGTGTGATGACCGACCGGGAGGCCCGCAAGCAGGGTCACGGTGGTGAAGTCATCGCCTACGTCGCATAACCGGGGGGTGATGTATGTCGCGTATAGCTAAAGCACCGATTGCGCTGCCGTCCGGCGTCGAACTCAAGCTTGATGGGCAGCACCTGACCGTCAAGGGCGGCAAGGGCACCCTGGAGATGGATATTCACCAGGATGTCGTGGTCAGCGTCGAGGACGGCGTGGTCAGCGTCAAGCCGGCCGACGAGAACAGCAAGGCCGGTTGGGCCATGGCCGGGACCATGCGTGCCCTGGTCAACAACATGGTGGTCGGCGCCAGCGAAGGTTTCCAGAAGAAACTGCAACTGGTTGGCGTGGGTTACCGCGCCCAGAGCAAGGGGAAGGTGCTCAACCTGAGCCTCGGTTTCTCCCATCCCGTCGAATACGAGGCGCCCGAGGGGATCACCATCGAAACCCCGTCCCAGACAGAGGTCGTGGTTTCCGGCAGTGACAAGCAGAAGGTGGGGCAGGTGGCCGCGGAGATCCGTCGCTTCCGTCCGCCGGAGCCGTACAAGGGCAAGGGTGTTCGCTACGCGGATGAGCGCATCATCCGTAAAGAAGCGAAGAAGAAGTAAGGGGGTCACGATGGATAAGAAAGCATCTCGTCTGCGTCGCGCTCAACGTGCGCGCGCAAAGATTCGCGAGCTGGGCGTGCATCGCCTGTCGGTACATCGTACCCCGCGTCACATCTACGCTCAGGTCATCGCGCCCAATGGCTCGGAGGTCGTCGCCTCCGCGTCCACTGTGGACAAGCAGGTGGCCTCCGGCATCGAGGGCAGCACCGGCAACGCCAGTGCCGCTGCTGCGGTTGGCAAGGCGATTGCCGAGCGTGCCAAGGAGAAAGGGATCGAGCGCGTGGCGTTCGATCGTTCGGGTTTTCGTTATCACGGCCGGGTTAAGGCGCTTGCCGATGCCGCTCGTGAAGCTGGCCTTGAGTTCTGAGGAGTCTGAGAAATGGCAAATTATGAAGCCAAGCCGGCTGGCGACGAGTTGATCGAAAAGCTGATCGGCGTCAATCGCGTGGCCAAGGTGGTCAAAGGTGGCCGTATTTTCGGTTTCGCCGCGCTGGTCGTGGTGGGTGACGGTAACGGACGGGTAGGTTTCGGTACTGGCAAGTCCAAGGAAGTGCCGCTGGCCATTCAGAAGGCAATGGGGGCGGCCCGCCGCAACATGATCGAGGTCAAGCTGAAGGACGGCACCCTGCAGTATCCGCTGATGGGACGTCACGGCGCGGCGCGTGTTCACATGCAGCCGGCCTCCGAAGGTACCGGCATCATCGCCGGCGGCGCCATGCGTGCCATCTTTGAGGTGGTGGGTGTGCACAACGTGCTGGCCAAGTGTATCGGCACCAACAACCCGATCAACGTGGTCCGTGCCACCCTCAATGGTCTGGCCAATATGGATGATGCCGAGTACGTGGCGGCCAAGCGTGGCAAGACCGTCGAAGAGATCCTGGGGTAATCGCCATGGCTGACAAGAAAATGATGAAGGTTAAGCTGGTGCGCAGCATGCACGGCCGGGTCAAGGGGCACGCCGAGTACGTCCGTGGTCTGGGTCTGCGGCGCATGCACCAGGTCGTTGAAGTGGAAGACACGCCGGCCACACGTGGCATGGTGAACAAGGTCTACTACATGGTCCAGGTCGTAGAGGAAGCCTGAAATGCGCCTTAATACGCTCAAGCCTGCACAAGGCAGCAAGCCCGCACGCAAGCGGGTTGGTCGTGGAATCGGCAGTGGTCTGGGCAAGACCTGCGGTCGTGGTCACAAGGGTCAGAAGTCCCGTTCCGGCGGCAAAGTCCAGATCGGTTTCGAGGGCGGCCAGATGCCGCTTCAGCGTCGCCTGCCCAAGGTCGGGTTCCGTTCCCGCCTGGCCCGCGTCACTGCCGAGGTGCGTCTGCACGAGATCGCCAAGGTGGAAGGTGAGGTGGTGGATATGGATGCGCTGCATGCGGCTGACATCCTGCCCATGAACATTACCCGGGCCAAGGTCATCCTGTCCGGGGAAATCACCCGTCCGGTTACCGTCAAGGGACTGCGTGTCACCAAGGGTGCCCGTGCCGCTATCGAGGCGGCCGGCGGCAAGGTCGAGGACTAAGGCAGACCCATGGCTCAGAACCCGGCTAGCGGCGTGTCGATGGGACAACTGACCGAGTTGCGCCATCGCCTGTTGTTCGTGCTCGGCGCGATCATTGTGTATCGCATCGGTACGTTCATCCCGGTGCCCGGTGTCGATCCGGCGGCGCTGGCGGCCCTGTTCGATCAGCAGAAAGGGACCATCCTGGACATGTTCAACATGTTCTCGGGGGGCGCTCTCAAGCGCGCCAGTCTGTTTGCGCTGGGTATCATGCCTTATATCTCTGCCTCGATCATCGTACAGCTGATGACCTCAGTGGTGCCGAAGCTGGATCAGCTCAAGAAGGAAGGCGAGGCCGGGCGGCACAAGATCACCCAATACACCCGTTACGGGACTCTGGCGCTGGGCACTTTTCAGGCTATCGGCATCGCTGTGGCGCTGCAGGGCCAGTTCGGTCAGGGTCTGGTAGTTCAGACCGGTCCGGGCTTCGTGTTTACCGCGACCGTATCGCTGGTCACCGGGACCATGTTCCTGATGTGGTTGGGTGAGCAGATCACCGAGCGTGGTCTGGGCAACGGCATCTCTCTGATCATCTTTGCCGGTATCGTAGCCGGTCTGCCTGCCGCCTTTGGCCAGGTGGTGGAGCTGATCAGCAATGGCGAGATGAACGCGCTGCTGGGCCTGTTCCTGTTCATCATGATCGTGGCGGTGACCGGCTTCGTGGTATTTGTGGAGCGGGGGCAGCGCCGCATCACGGTGAACTACGCCAAGCGCCAGCAGGGCCGCAAGATGTTCGCGGCGCAGAGCAGCCATTTGCCGCTCAAGCTGAACATATCGGGGGTCATTCCGCCGATCTTTGCCTCCAGTATCATCCTGTTCCCGACTACCCTGGCCCAGTGGGCGGGCAATACCGAGAACATGCGCTGGTTGCAGGACATCATCGCTATGGTGTCGCCGGGTGAGCCACTTTACATGGCCGCCTATGCGGCGGGCATCATCTTCTTCTGTTTCTTCTACACCGCGCTGGTGTTCAATTCGAAGGAGACGGCGGACAACCTCAAGCGCTCCGGTGCTTTTATCCCCGGTATCCGTCCGGGTGAGCAGACGGCGCGCTATATCGACAAGGTCATGTCGCGACTGACGCTGGCCGGCGCGCTCTATATCACGGCGGTATGCCTGTTGCCCGAGTTTCTGCGGGGCAGCTTCAACGTGCCGTTCTACTTCGGCGGCACCTCGTTGTTGATCGTGGTGGTCGTGGTAATGGATTTCATGGCCCAAGTGCAGGCACACGTGATGTCGCACCAGTACGAAGGCCTGATGAAGAAGGCGAACTTGAAGAACGTCGGCGGTGCGGGTTCCCTGCGCTGAGCGGCGGTCACTAGGAGATATCGAGATGAAAGTCAGAGCATCGGTGAAAAAGATGTGCCGGAACTGCAAGATCATCAAGCGGCATGGCGTTGTGCGCGTGATCTGCACCGATCCCCGTCACAAGCAGCGCCAAGGCTGATTGGTTTCAGTCAAGGCATTGAATTAAAGAGCAAGTATTGGTATAGTTCCGCACTTTCGCGCGCTATTTGCCGACAGAGTATTCAGGAGAGTTAGAGAATGGCCCGTATAGCTGGTGTCAACATTCCCGATCGCAAGCACACGGTCATAGCACTGACCGCGATCTACGGCATCGGTCCGACCCGCGCAAAGCAGATTTGCGAGGCCGCCGGTATCGCCCCTGAGCGCAAGGTCACCGAGCTAGGCGAGGACGAGCTCGAGAAACTGCGTACAGAGGTCGGCAAATTCACCGTTGAAGGCGATTTGCGTCGCGAAGTATCGATGAATATCAAGCGACTGATGGATCTCGGCTGCAACCGTGGCATCCGTCATCGTCGTGGTCTGCCGTTGCGTGGTCAGCGCACCAAGACCAACGCGCGTACCCGCAAGGGACCGCGTAAACCGATTAAACGTTAATAAACGCGTAGTTTTCAGGAATCAGGCAGATGGCCAAGAGTACCACCCGTAAAAAGGTCAAAAAGGTCGTTACTGACGGCGTTGCGCATATTCACGCGTCGTTCAATAACACCATCATCACCATTACCGACCGCCAGGGCAACGCGCTTTGCTGGACCACGGCCGGCGGCTCGGGCTTCCGCGGCTCGCGCAAGAGCACCCCGTTCGCCGCGCAGGTCGCAGCGAACCGTTGCGGCCAGATGGCGAAGGAATACGGTGTCAAGAACCTGGATGTCAACGTCAAGGGCCCCGGCCCAGGGCGTGAATCCGCGGTGCGTGCACTCAACAATGCCGGTTTCAAGATCACCAGCATTTCCGACGTCACCCCGATTCCGCACAATGGCTGTCGTCCGCCTAAAAAGCGCCGCGTGTAACTGGAGTTAGATCATGGCACGTTATCTTGGACCCAAATGCAAACTGATGCGTCGCGAGGGGACCGACCTGTTCCTCAAGAGCCGCGTTCGCTCCGTCGACACCAAGTGCAATATGGAAAAGGTTCCCGGTCAATCTGGCGACCGTCGCCGCCGTCTTTCCGACTACGGCGTGCAACTGCGCGAAAAACAGAAGGTGCGCCGCCTGTACGGGGTGCTGGAGCGTCAGTTCCGCAACTATTACAAGGAAGCGGACCGGGTCAAGGGCCCGACCGGTGAAAACCTGCTGCGCCTGCTGGAGGCGCGTCTGGACAACGTCGTGTACCGCATGGGCTTTGGCAGCACCCGCAACGAGGCGCGCCAACTGGTCAGCCACAAGGCCGTCGAGGTCAATGGCAAGTGCGTGAATGTCGCGTCCTACCGGGTGAGGCCCGAAGACGTGGTCTCCATCCGCGAGAAGAGCAAGAAGCAGGAGCGCATCAAGAGCGCCCTCAGCCTTGCGGAGCAGTACGGCATGCCGGAGTGGGTCGAGGTCGACAGTAACGCAATGAAGGGCGTGTTCAAGCGCTACCCTGATCGTGACGAATTGCCGGCGGAGATCAACGAGCAGCTGATCGTGGAATTGTATTCCAAGTAATCGGCCTTTCCAGGAAAGAGAACAGAAGAGGGTAATCCATGACGGGTTCGGTCACCGAGTTCCTCAAGCCGCGTGTTGTTCAGGTGGACAACATCAACGCGCGTCACGCCAAGGTATCGCTGGAGCCGCTGGAGCGCGGTTTTGGTTATACACTGGGTAATGCCCTGCGCCGCATCCTGCTGTCATCGATGCCCGGCTGCGCTGTTACCGAGGTGGAGATCGATGGTGTGCTGCACGAGTACAGCGCCATCGAAGGGGTCCAGGAGGATGTGCTCGAGTNCCGCATGGGCTTTGGCAGCACCCGCAACGAGGCGCGCCAACTGGTCAGCCACAAGGCCGTCGAGGTCAATGGCAAGTGCGTGAATGTCGCGTCCTACCGGGTGAGGCCCGAAGACGTGGTCTCCATCCGCGAGAAGAGCAAGAAGCAGGAGCGCATCAAGAGCGCCCTCAGCCTTGCGGAGCAGTACGGCATGCCGGAGTGGGTCGAGGTCGACAGTAATGCGATGAAGGGCGTGTTCAAGCGCTACCCTGATCGTGCCGAATTGCCGGCGGAGATCAACGAGCAGCTGATCGTGGAATTGTATTCCAAGTAATCGGCCTTTCCAGGAAAGAGAACAGAAGAGGGTAATCCATGACGGGTTCGGTCACCGAGTTCCTCAAGCCGCGTGTTGTTCAGGTGGACAACATCAACGCGCGTCACGCCAAGGTATCGCTGGAGCCGCTGGAGCGCGGTTTTGGTCATACGCTGGGTAATGCCCTGCGCCGCATCCTGCTGTCATCGATGCCCGGCTGCGCTGTTACCGAGGTGGAGATCGATGGTGTGCTGCACGAGTACAGCGCCATCGAAGGGGTCCAGGAGGATGTGCTCGAGATCCTGCTCAACCTCAAGGACGTGGCAATCATCATGCAGGACCGCGACGAGGCGACCGTCACGCTGAACGCCAAGGGTCCGGCAACCGTGACCGCGGGTGACCTGCAGCTGTCGCACGGCGTGGAGCTCGCCAACCCGGAACATGTCATCGCGCACCTCACCGACAAGGGTGAGCTGAACATGAATATCAAGATCGAGCGTGGCCGTGGGTACGAGCCTGCCGCCAACCGCGAGGGTGCAGCCGGGGAGGATCGGCCGATCGGTCGCCTGCAGCTGGATGCGGCCTACAGCCCGATCCGCCGTGTCGCCTACAGTGTCGAGGCCGCTCGCGTGGAGCAGCGCACCGATCTCGATAAACTGGTGCTGGATATCGAGACCGATGGCACCATCGATCCGGAGCAGGCAGTACGTGACTCGGGTGGCATCCTGGTGGAACAGTTCAAGGCATTCGCGAACCTCACCGAGACCGCCGAGGCCGAGGTCGAGGCCGGGACCCAGGAGCCGACCATCGATCCGATTCTGTTGCGTCCGGTGGACGATCTGGAGTTGACCGTCCGCTCCGCCAACTGCCTGAAGGCCGAGAACATCTTCCTCATCGGTGACCTGATTCAGCGTACCGAGGTGGAGCTGCTGAAGACCCCAAACCTGGGCAAGAAGTCCCTGACCGAGATCAAGGACGTGCTGGCCACCCGGGGGCTGTCTCTGGGCATGCGCCTGGAAGACTGGCCGCCGGAAAATCTCGAAGAATTGATGGCACGCTGAGAAGCGTTCCCTGTAACTTAACTTTATTGTAGGAAGTCGACCCATGCGTCATCGCAAATCCGGACGGCAGCTGAACCGTAACAGTTCACATCGCAAAGCGATGTTCCGTAACATGGCCAACTCGTTGTTCGAGCACGAATTGATCAAGACTACCTTGCCCAAGGCCAAGGAACTGCGCCGTGTCGCAGAGCCGCTGATCACCATGGCCAAGGAAGACAGCGTGGCGAAGCGTCGCGTCGCCTTCGCGCGGCTGCGTGACCAGGCCGCGGTGGCCAGGCTCTTCGGCGAGCTGGGCCCCCGCTACAAGGAACGCCCGGGTGGTTACCTGCGTATCCTGAAGTGTGGCTATCGCGCCGGCGACAAGGCCCCGATGGCCTTCGTGGAACTGGTGGACCGCCCCATCGTCGAGGACGAGGGCGACATGGAAGAGGCCGTCGAGACAGAATAAGAACCTGTTTTGCCGCACGAAAAAGCCGGGCGCGTCCCGGCTTTTTTTGCGTCTGGACGGTGCTATATTGGTTTGCGTTACCCCTGGGGAGGTTTGGGCGTGGACCGGTGCTTTGTTCTGTTTACCGATTACGGCATGGACGGTCCCTACGTGGGTCTGCTGCACTCGGTTCTGGAGTCGAGCCTGACAGGTGTTCAGATCATTGATCTGCAACATGATCTGCCGCCTTTCCGTCCTCGTGGGGCAGGTATTCTTTTGGAGCGCATGCCGCAGTGGCTGCCGTTGGATGCCTGGGTGATCGGCGTGGTGGATCCCGGCGTGGGGGGCGGGCGCGCGGGGCTGGTGCTGGACCTGGAAGGCCGACGCTTTGTGGGCCCTGACAATGGGCTGTTTACACCGCTGCTGCGCAGGGCGGAACGCATCCGGCGCATCGAAGAGCCGCCGCTGCCTATTTCGGCGAACGTGACCGCCGATTCCGGGGAACGTGACCGACTCGCTCACCGGTCCCTCACTGGAGTGGGTTTTCTACTCCGGCCGGTCGCGATCGGTCAAGTCGGCGACCAGTTTGCGCATCGACTCACCCCGCAGGTTGAGGCGGTGCGCACCGTGCAGCAGGCGGTCGAGGATGGCATCTGCCAGGGTCGCCTCGCCGATGTAGTCGTGCCAGTGCTCGGTGGGTAG
>JAKRWE010000409.1 GCA_024712425.1 Chromatiales bacterium | reverse complement strand
GCTCTCAGCCCCGGGTACCATTTCCAGCGCGGCGTTGATAAATGCTGGCCACATGTCCATTGAGACGCTCTCAATGGCCTCCAGGCAGGATCGAGGCAACGCTTCGAACCACCGCTTTAGCAGGCTGTTGAAATTCGCCGCCTGAAGTGGAAGATACCGGTAAGGAAGGAAGAAGGACGAGCAGTACGATGCGTGGCCCGGATATTCAACAAGATGCCCTGTTCAGCACGGTCAG
>JAKRWE010000408.1 GCA_024712425.1 Chromatiales bacterium | reverse complement strand
GCCTTACGTTCTTCTGAATAACGGGCCATTGGTTCCTCTTTTCCGCCCCCTGTTTGCTCTCTAATTTACCCCAACTCGGGGAGGCGACATGTATCCTGACACAGGGGGCTGGTTGCCACCTTGAGGCGCATGTACGGCAGTGGCTGGATGGGGTCGCCAACGTCCGCCAGCACGGCACCACCGGCGAGGCGCCCCGGGTGCGCTTCGAGCGCGACGAGCAGGACCAGCTCGGTCCC
>JAKRWE010000407.1 GCA_024712425.1 Chromatiales bacterium | reverse complement strand
AACAGCTGACGCAGGGCGTGCGGTTCGTCAGCCTGTCGAATGGCCCGCCGCAAGTGGTAGGCCTTCCAGGCGCTGCGCAGCCACCGGATCGACAGATAGAGTGCGGCGATGCCGGTGGCTAACCCGAATATTTCATCCGCTTCTCGCTTTTCCGGGCGGTCAGTGGATGGAAGATGTGGTGCCTCGAACGGGACGTGGAAAGGCTCGTGAAGGGCTATTTTCTAGGCTGCAGGCACA
>JAKRWE010000406.1 GCA_024712425.1 Chromatiales bacterium | reverse complement strand
ATTTGTGAAATATTCGGGCTAAAGCCGGTGGCTTCGGGTTACGGCTGAAAGCCGGATCGGTCGGCACTTCGGCCGACGGCTGTCGCTACACGACGTGAAAATCATCGTCGGGCTCGGGGGGGCGCTGGTTCTTGATGTATTCCTGCCACACCTCATCTGTCACATTCCCGCTGGCCCCCTGTGTCAGGATACATGTCGCCTCCCCGAGTTGGGGTAAATTAGAGAGCAAACAGGGGG
>JAKRWE010000405.1 GCA_024712425.1 Chromatiales bacterium | reverse complement strand
ATCCGGTTCCTTCTCTCAACCGCTTTCCCTTATCAACGCCTGTTCTGCACCGTGGCTGAGCGACTGGCGCCAGGATAACCTCCGGTGAGTGCCGCCCCGGCACGTGTCAACCCAATTCTAACAGGCTGTTGAAATTCGCCGCCTGAAGTGGAAGATACCGGTAAGGAAGGAAGAAGGACGAGCAGTACGATGCGTGGCCCGGATATTCAACAAGATGCCCTGTTCAGCACGGTCAGC
>JAKRWE010000404.1 GCA_024712425.1 Chromatiales bacterium | reverse complement strand
CCGATTTCTCGCCGATCCCTTTGACGGACAGGAGGAGTTCGAAGGGGCGCTGCAGTTGCGGATCCTGCGCGATCAACTGCACTGTCTTGGCCTGCAGGGCCTTGATCTGCTGATCGAGCTGTTAATGCCCATCTATTCTGACCCACCTATGGCCAACAATTTTGACCCACCCATCGGGGCATTCCGGGCCATGTGGCCGTACCCTTTCCGTCGTTTTTTGACACGGG
This sequence comes from Chromatiales bacterium, assembly GCA_024712425.1. GTDB lineage: Bacteria > Pseudomonadota > Gammaproteobacteria > Chromatiales > Chromatiaceae > MONJU. Next base: position 10 of record JAKRWE010000404.1, on the reverse strand, counting down.
CGACGGGAGG
>JAKRWE010000403.1 GCA_024712425.1 Chromatiales bacterium | reverse complement strand
GAGCAGGAGCAGGTATTGGGTAGCTCACCGACCTTGTGCCGTTTGGAGAACCGTATGGGCCGTGAGGCGGCGGTCGCCATTCACCATGTGCTGGTGGAGCGGTTCATCGCATCCTTCGCCGAGCCACCCGAAGAGTTGATTCTCGACTTTGATGCCACCGACGACCGGGTGCACGGCCTGCAGGAAGGGCGCTTCTTCCATGGTTATTACGATGCCTACTGCTTCCTCCCGTTGTATG
>JAKRWE010000402.1 GCA_024712425.1 Chromatiales bacterium | reverse complement strand
CTGCTGTCTCCGGTGAAGGATGCCGGCACCGCCGAGCCGCAACGACCGACCGGCAAGAAGAAAAAGCGACTCAGATAATCCAGGTTGGGGCAATAGCGGTCTGGAATGGACGGTTACGCTGTGGCGATGCTCATGGTTGTACCAATCCACGAACTGCCCCACCCATTTGCGGGCCGCCTCCAGTGATTCAAGGCCTTCGGATGGCCAGCGTGGGCAGTACTTCAACGTACGGAACAGC
>JAKRWE010000401.1 GCA_024712425.1 Chromatiales bacterium | reverse complement strand
GTTGTTGCGGATGACCGTCCCCTTGTCGTGGGAGATGACATGGCGGGCGATCGCCTGCCCCGTCTCCAGGTCAGAGAGCACCAGCTCGCCGGCCTCGGCCCGCACCCCGACCCGGCTGCCCGGTATTTGTCAAGATAGATGTCGCCTTTTCGATCATGCGGCGCGACACTTTTCTTCGTTGTTACGTTCCGGATTCAATGCGACCGACCCAACGGGATCCCAATTCCGAGTCTGGCCT
>JAKRWE010000400.1 GCA_024712425.1 Chromatiales bacterium | reverse complement strand
CCTCCGGTGAGTGCCGCCCCGGCACGTTGACAAACAATGGGGGTAAGGGAAAGGTGTGCCTGCAGCCTAGAAAATAGCCCTTCACGAGCCTTTCCACGTCCCGTTCGAGGCACCATATCTTGTTAATGCCCATCTATTCTGACCCACCTATGGCCAACAATTTTGACCCACCCATCGGGGCATTCCGGGCCATGTGGCCGTACCCTTTCCGTCGTTTTTTGACACGGGCGACGGGAGG
>JAKRWE010000003.1 GCA_024712425.1 Chromatiales bacterium | reverse complement strand
CAGCCAGTCGATCACCAGTGCCTCGAACATCGCGGTGAAGCCTGAATTGGGCTCGGCCCACGGCACGGATGTCGTCACCACGCCATGCTCAGGGCATTTCACTCGCGGTACGTCGGCTTCCGGGATTGTCTTGTACTGACACGTATCCAGATGGCGCCAGCGGCGACGTCGCGAGTCGTAGCCCGGCGCTGGTTGACCACAGGTCGGGCAACACAGCTTTGCACCTGCCTCCCGCTCCACGTGGACGGTGACTTGCCCCTGGGGCATATCCACCTCCACATCGGTGACCTGCCAAGGTGCCTGGATACCCAGTATCCGGGTGTATAGATCAACGTCTCTCATGCTCCCCTACGCTAAACTACCCACTCGATCAGGGGAAGAGCCCATCAAGTAAAAGAGCGGTCGTGTCGCCTATTCTTCGCCTCGGTTGAACTGGCCCGGGCGGAATCTTCGACAGCGCAACGATCGGCTGGGTTCCAGTGTGGAGGCTATTCGAATAAACAGGGTACCGTTCGGTAACCACCGGTACCATACTTTGGCTGACCGACGATATGAAAATATACAGAAGAAACCTGGTGATGATGTCTTTACTGCTGGTCTTCAGCAGTGCCGGCTTCGCCCATGAATACGACCCGGATATCGGCGAGGAGATCAACGAGGAATGCGCGGGCTGCCATGGGGAGTTCGGCCAGGGCGGCAAGGACGGTGAATATCCGCGTATCGCCGGGCAGCCGGCGGTGTTCATCGCCAGGCAGCTGCACCTGTTCCAGGACCGCAAGCGTCCCAACCTGCCGATGGTGGAGCACGTGGACAAGCGCCAGTTGCCGCATGACGACATCCTGGATATCTCGGAATGCCTGAGCCGAATCCAGCTCAAGACCAAGTTGCCGCCTGTCGATGAAAACGCGCCCGACTTCGATGCCTACGCGCGTCTGCTGGAATCGAAGCACCTGATGCAAATTCCCCGTGCGCCTGGGGATATCGAAAAGGGAAAGAAGCTGTTCCACAGGGAATGCGCCTCCTGCCATGGTCGTGAGGGCTGGGGCAAAAAAAAGAAAGGCGTGCCCATGCTGGCCGGGCAGTACACCAACTATCTGTGGCGACAGGTGAAGAAGCTTCGCAGCAGGATCCGTATCCATGACGAAGACGACCCCGACGAGGAACTGCTGGACGATTTCAGCGATGACGAGTTGCGCGATATCTTTGCCTACCTGTCGATCGTGGACGATTGATCAGCAATCCAGTATCCGTAGGAGCGGGCTTGCCCGCGAAGAATTCGCCAGCAAGTTGGCTCCTACACCCAGCATCTGTGGGAGTGGGCTTGCCCGTGAAGAAACCTCCAGCGTACGTATTCCTCCAGTGACGTAGCCCGGCATGTAGCGAGGCGGAATCCGGGGGCGACTGGTGATTCCCCGGATTTCGGCCTGCGGCCTCCATCCAGGCTACGGGTGCCTGGAATCCGTTAGCGATGTGAGCGCCGGGCCTGCCCGCGAAGCATCCTTCAGCGTACGTATTCCTCCAGTTTTCCCGCCAGGGTCCTGGCGCTGATTCCGTAGGCAAACTTGGTCACGAAGCGGCCGTCTGGGGCCATCAGAAACAGGCCGGCAGAGTGGTTCATGGCGTACTGGCCCGGATCGTCCGGGTCCACCTCGCCCTTCTCGAAGCGGACGTGGAACTCGTCTGCCAGTCGCTGGATCATCTCGGGGCTGCCGGTCAGGCCGATCAGCCGTGGATCGAAGTATTTGACGTACTCACGCAGGGTCGGCGCCTTGTCGCGCGCCGGGTCGATGGTGATGAAATAGGGTTGAATCACCGTTGCCTTCGGCCCCAGCAGTTTCAGTGCCTGGGTCATGGTACTCAAGGAGGTGGGGCAGACATCGGGGCAGTGGGTGTAGCCGAAATAGACCAGTGACCAGTGCCCGAGCAGGTCCTGCTCGGTGACCAGGCGGCCCAGTTGGTCGGTGAGCATGAAACGGCCACCTATGCCGTCGGTGTCCGGCATGTCCGCTGCATCGGCCTCGGCGCGCGCCCGCGCGGCCTCGTCCATGTTGGCGCGCAGGCATTGCTTGATGACGTCGGTACTGTGGCGCATCAGCTTCAGGTAGAGGTCCTCACCGGACGGAAGGTCGAGACCCAGGGGGTCGAGCGTGCCGGTAGACAGATCCAGGCCGGCAGTCAGCAGGTCCACATTCTTTGCCGGCATGCCACGGTCCAGAAACAGACAGTTGGCCTGGAATTCGACCATTTTGCTGCGTAGTTTCAGCAGTTCCCCGGCATCGACGGGATCCCAGGGTGTGGTGGCGACATGCCCCGCGATCTTCAGTGCATAGGCCTGCTCGAAGTAGTACAGGCTGTCGAAGTACTCGGCGCCGGTTCCGCTCTGCAGTCCCCGGTAGCCGTATTCATACTCCCGGTCGATGCGCTTGAGCGGCTTGAGCATGCGCAGGCGGTTGCGGGAGTAGATATGTGAGCGCCCCGGGTCGGCCTCGATCAGGGCGTCGGTGAGCACATCGAGCAGGATGATGGCATTGCGGTCATCCATCCAGAAGAAGGGATTGCGTTGTTTGGGGTTGCTGCGCGAGGGCAGGATCTTGAGATCCTGATCGGCCAGCAGCTCGACTACCCGGACGTGCTCGGGCAGTTTGCTGATCGTCGACTGCAGGGGCTTCTCCAGTTCCGGTCCGACCCAGAACACGAGGTCTGCCTGCTGCAGCTGCCGTTGCGTGTCTTTGTCGGGCTGGAAGTCGAACGGGGATTGAGTGCCCTTCATTAGCAGCACCGGCTTGCCGACATCCTTCATCAGGCCGCTCAGCAGGGAGTGGATGGGCTTGATGGTGGCAACCACCCTGAAGCTGTCATCGGCGGCCCGGAGACTGCCAGCCTGCAGGCACAGTAACAGGGCCAGGAGCCAGATGCGGTGTCGGTATCTCATGAGGAAAAGGCCTCTTCGACCTGTTTGGCAGCGGTATCCAGGTCACGATCGAACTCGATCAGGCCGGGGCAGGCGCTATCCTTCTTCATGAAATCCATGAAGGATTCATGTGTCTTTTCCTCGAACCAGGCCCCCAGGGCGCGCTGTTTGGGGAGGTTTTTTATCAGTACCTGCTTGATGCGCCGCATCTGGTCGAGGAACCGGCACTGGAGCGCGATGCCGTTGAGTTCGCCCATGCGTGCAATGGCGTTCAACTGGCTGTCGCTGGGGGCCGATGTTGCCTGTGCTCCCTGAAAGGCGAATAGCAGGACCATCATGGACAGAGTTCGTGTCACCGGTCGCATGGGTGAGGCTCCTGGAGTGCGTTGTGGGATAGGTATGATATTCATTGTCGCTCGCCTGCTGAAGTCGCATCCGGCCTGGCCAGGGGTATGCGGGGGTCGGGCGCGGTGGTGATGAAGCGGAAGGGTGCGATGATCTCCCGGTTGCCGTTGGATACCCGCACCCTGGCCTCCCATTCCATGATGCCGCGCGAGCAGAAGTTCAGTCCTCCGGGGCCTTCGAAATGGCGGGCCGTCTTTTTCTTGAGGGGGTAGGGGGAGAGGCCCATGTCCATGTCGACACCGTTCATGTCCACGGAGACCGTGTCGGCATCGAGGCCGTCGAGATCGACCGACAGCTGCAGCACCTTCCCGACCGGGATGTCGCGTGGCTTGATGCCGAAGCGGATCTTTCGGCCACCGTCCATGGAGAGCGTGCAGGGACCCGCGCGCAGATCGCAATCCATATCGGGCTGCAGGTGGATCACCTCGATCTTGCCCGGCGGCTGGAACCAGCGCGCCAGCAGAACGCCAAGCAGCGCGAAGGCCGCGGCAAGGGCGATGGTCTTCCAGATCGCGGGTACTGCCGGCATGCTCAGGGGAGATCGCTGCGCCGGAACAGGAAGTAACCAAGGCTGGCGGCAAGGCTGCCGAAGGCGATCGGGTAGAACACGGCCCAGGCGATGTAGCCATCCACGCTGAAGCGGTCGAGAATGACAAAGGCGGTCGGTCCCAGCAGCGCCAGCTGCGGGTCGAACAGCATCATGGTCGCGGTGCGGAATACCTGCAATGGGTTGGCCAGAGCGATTGCGACTGCGGTGTCCGGCGGCAGCTGCTCCTGTATCAGCACGCCGAGCAGGATCAGGTCCAGGAACAGCAGCATCAGCAGCCAGACCAGGAAGGCGGCACCCTGGGCCACGTCCGACGAGCGCGCCAGGGTCGAGATCAGCATGCCGATGCCCAGGAAGCACCAGGCCAACGACATCAGCAGGCCGCTGTAGTAGATGAACAGGTTCCAGGGAATCTCCGAACCCTTGGCCAGCCCCCAGGCCACGCCCCCGACCATGGCCAGGAACACCGGCAGGAAGACCACGAAGAAACGCCCGAGGAAACGTCCCCAGAACCAGGCGGACAGCGACACCGGCAGGGACAGCATGTATTCGAACACGCCGGCCTCGCGGTCGCCGGCAACCGAGCGTACCGTGGTGATGAGCACGAAGATGGGCAGGATGGCCATGGACAGCTGGATGTAGGTGACCAGCAGTCGTGACAGCCCGGTGAAGCCCATGATGCGTGACTCGGACAGGCCGAACGCGAACAGGATCACGACGATACCGCCGAAGACCAGGGAATAGACCATGAACCAGCGCGCGCGCAGGGATTCGATGACGTCGGTATAGGCCGTGAGCCAGAGGTGTCTCATTGTGTGTCTGCCTGTTGCCTGAGTGCGCGTTTGCGCGCCATTTCCTCGAGCCGTTGCTTCAGTTGCTGGCCGTGGACGTTGAATTTTCTCTCGATCTCGCGGATTTGAGCCTTGGCCTGCTCGAAGTCCAGTGCGTCGGGCGCCGGATCAGACTGTGCACCGAGGCCATATTCCATGGGCGAGTTGTTCAGTTTCACGTAATGGGCCTTGCGTGCATCGATCCACCGGTAGGTGCGGTAATCGGCGACCCAGATCTCGACTCTTGGATCATCCCGGAAGGGTTGCTCCTGAAGCCACAGCGTGGCGCAGCCGATATCATCGAACTTGGCGATCTTCGAGCGTTTCCCTTCGGGAAACCAGCGCACCTCTGCGACGAAACGCGGATCGCTCAACACCATGCGACAGCGGGTACAGATGTCGCGATCGAAGTGCACCTTCACAGGGCCGGTGTCCGGTTCGTTCGAACACCCGAGCAGGCTGAGCAGCAGCAGGCCGGACACGATGCCCGGCAGCCATTGGCGATCAGGCGACATCGACCTTTTCCGGACTGGCATCGGGTTCACTCATTTCCAGCGCGCCCAGTATGGCGGCATAGCGTGACAGCATGCCCAGGAAGCGCAGTCGGTCCGGTCCGGCGATGGTCCCGGTCCAGTGACAGGCATCGCCGCTCTCGCTAAAGCCCCACTGGGACAGCGCCTTGGCGAAGGCTCCCTCGGGCTGCGTCATCCGTACGTTGACCGCCAGGCGGCTGGCCATGTCCACGCTATCGACCACCTCGTCGTCCAGCACGATGCGCCCCTGGTCCATCTCGACCACGCGGTTGACCAGTGAGGCGACCTCGTCGAGACGGTGGCTGGAGATCAGCATGGCGGCCTTGTCCTGCTTTTCGGCCAGCAGGCGGAACATGCTGTGGCGCGCGTCCGGATCCAGGTTGGCGGCCGGTTCGTCCATGACCAGGAGTTCCGAGTCCCGCCCCAGGGCGATGGCGATCAGGAGCTTCTGCTTCTGCCCGCCGGACAGTTTGACGAAGGGCTGATGACGGAAACGCTGTGCGTCGAAACCGAGTTGATCGGCAACCCCCTGCATGCGCGCCGGATCGGCATTGCACAGGCTGGCGGCAAAGCGGATCAGCTGCCCCACCGGCATGCGCAGCGGCGGTGGCAACTGCGGTACGAAGCCGACCCGCGACAGAACCGCCTGGCGGTGTTTGCGCGGCTCCATGCCGTCGATGGTGATCAATCCCTCGTAGTTGTACTCGCCCAGCAGGCAGCGGATCAGGGTGGTCTTGCCGGCCCCGTTGGAGCCGACCAGGGCCACGCGCTGGCCGCGCTCGATGAGCAGGTCGATCTGTTGCAGTACCTGGTGGCGCCGGAAGCGTTTGACGACGCCTGAAAACTGGATCATGAGCGGCTTTACTCCAGGAACTTGCCCAGCCCCTTGACCTTGAAGTTCAGGGAGTTGGTCGGACAGATATCCACGCACATGCCGCAGCGTGTGCAGTCGGACGTGATCTCCTGCTTCACGTCATGGGCGCGGCCACGGATGGTCAGGTCCAGCACGTGCGGGACCAGGCAGACCTTGCGGCAGTCGCCCTCGTGGTGGCAGGCCTCGGCATTGTATTCGACCCGCACCGGCGACAGCGTGCCGACCGCGGCATAGGTGATCCCGATCGGGCACACATAGCGGCACCAGGTGCGGCGCGACACGAAGACCTCGAACAGCAGCAGGAAACCGACCCACAACAGGGCTACGCCGGGGCCGTAGATGATGGCCCGGCTGACGATGCCGGTCGGGGAGATGGTCTCGAATACGGTATAGCCGCTGAGAAGGGCCAGCAGGGCGAAGATCAGGTAGAACACGGCCCGGGTCTTGTGATGGAAGGTGCGGTTTTTGATGATCTTCTTCTTCACCAGCCACAGGTGCAGGTATTCCGCCCACTCGGAGAGCAGGTGGTAGGGGCATGCCCAGGAGCAGAAGGTGCGGCCGCCCAGCAGCAGCCACAGCACGAACACCGTGGTGGTGCCGATCACCAGGTTCAGCACCACGTGCTTGTAGGCGAGCATGACCTGCAGCGCGGAGTTGAGGTCGGCGAAGTGGAATCCGACCACGCGGGAGGCGGTCATGGCGCCCTCGACCAGTTGTACGTCGAAGTGGTAGGAGATAACGAACAGCAGGTTTACGATGATCAGGGTGATCCAGCGCCGGCGCATCCATTTGCCCATGAAGTGGGAATGGTGTTCGAGCGCATCCAGATCGGCCTTCTTCAGTTTGTCTTTTTTTCCTGCGTAGATGCGTTTCAGTTCCTCGGGTTGTTCGTCCTTGCTGATCCGGGTGGGGGGGTTGCCAAGCACCTGGGACAGGGATTCCTTGATGTAGTTCATGTCAGCCCCTCATGTCGGTATTCTGGTGGATATCGATGACGATCGCTGCTTCGCCTGGTTCGTCGCCGCCGACCGGACAGATCATCTCGCAAACCCCGCAGCCGACACAGCCATCGAGTATGGTGGGTTTCAGACGTTTCACGCCGTCGCCCCGGTCGATGGGCCGCATCTCGATGGCGTGCTTGGGCGGGCATTCATGGCCGATGACCATGGCGACCCGGGCAGTGGGCCGGTCCTGGCCTTCCTTCTTCTTCTCTTCGCACTCGATGATGCGTTGCTCGATCGGGCATTGGCGTACGCACAGATCGCAGATCTCCAGGTCGTAGGGATGCTCTGCCACCGGAATGGGGCTCCAGCGGTCGATCTCGGTATAACGCAGCTTGCCGTCGTAGTCATCGCCCCGTGCCTTGCCCTTGAATCCCTTGCCCTGAACCGCCAGGCAGGCCTTGGGCTTATGCAGACGGGCGAAGCCCATGCGTGCGTCGGCCGGGAAATCCAGTTCGTGGGTGAGTGCCCCGGTGGGGCAGGCGAGCACGCATTGCAGTCCGTCACAGGAGAAGTCGCAGGCCTGCTCGCGTGGCTCGATATGCGGCACGCCCACGCCGGCGCCGTCGAGCAGGTCGCCCAGCTTGATCGCCTCCACGGGACACACCTGGACGCACTGGCCACACTTGATGCAGGCAGCAAGGAACTTCTCCTCGTCCAATGGCGATTTGATGGCGCCGGGCGGTCTCAGGCGCAACGAGGCGCCGCTCAATGGCGGCACCAGCCCGACCAGGGAAAAACCGACCACGCCGGCAGTCAGGGCCGCCGAACGCAGGAACTCCCTTCGCTGCCGGTCTTTCACCACCTTGCCGACCGGTTGTTTTTTCGGTTTGGGTTTCTTTTCGTTACTCATGTGCGTTTGCTGCCATGTCGATCCTGTCCTGGGCGGACATCAGGGGTTGTTCGTCCCGCACCAGCATCACCGGGTCGCTGAACGGGGCTAGGCGCTCAAGGAAGTCGAGCACGGCCATGACCGGGGTGCCCTTGAAGAAGCGCGCGCTGGGTACATCCATCCAGATGCGGTCGGCATAGTTGTACAGTTCGTAGGGGGTGTCCCCGGTGCCGTTTCCATCCAGGTCGAAGCCCTGGTAGTCGTCCCAGTAATTGCCTTTCCAGGTGTTGCGGCTGGCGGTCCCGCCACCAGCCACCGAGACCTGGACCTGGTTGCCCTTGAAGTAGTTGCGTTCGAAGACGTTGCCTTTCCAGTCGTTGAGGAAGTCAATGGCGATGCTGGTGAAGGCGATGGTGTTGTCGTGTATCCGGTTGGTCGTTTCCGGATCGTAGGGCGAGACGTCGATGTACAACCCGGTGGCGCAGTAAAGGATCTGATTGTTGGCGATCTCGACGTCGGAGGTCTCTTTGAAACCTACACCCATTCCGGTGGGGCCGTTGGCGTAGGCGATGTAGTTGTCGTGGACCTTCACGCTGTCCGAGTACATCAGGAAGACCCCGACCGAGTTGTGCTCGTAGTGGTTGGAATCGACATCGTTGTAGCGTGAGTACATGAAGTGCAGCGAATAACGGCCGCCACGCGAGTCGTTTCGGGCGATTGTGTTGTTGGCCGAGTACCAGACCACCATGTCGCGGCTGTTACGGATCACGTTGTCGGTGATCTTGTTGTTGAAACTGTACCACAGCCGTACCGAGTCTCCCCGTACCCCGAGGTCGAGATCCTTGGAGGAGATCCGGTTGCGACGGACGATGTTGTTGTTCGACTCCTGTATGTCGACACCGAACAGGCAGTTGAAGATGACATTGTCCTTGATGATATTGAAATTGCCGCGTACCTGTATGCCGGCATCGATGTCGTTGTGCGATTCGCCGGAGTTGGTCAGGTGCATGCCGCGGATGGAGGCGCCGTCGGTGTCTATATAGATCACCGAGCCCTTGCCGCCGCCGTCCACGGTCACCTTCCCCTGCCCGTCGATGGTGAGGGGGAAGTCCAGTGTCACGGGGCCGGAATAGGTTCCCGGGGGCGGCACCAGGGTCGAGTTGGGTTTTGCCTTGTCGACCAGGTCCTGTAGCGGGGGATATGGCGATGCCGCTGGCGCCATCTGCGTCAGCAACAGCAGGCACAGCGACAGCAGCAATCGCATCCACATGGTACTTACCGGGCGGCCTCCCTGAATTGTTTGCGGCGGACGAGGGCGGCCGCTCCAAGCAACAGTGACAGGATGATCATAAGCCCGAAGCCGGAATCCAGGTAGGAGTGGGTGGTGAACTGCGCCACCTTGCCGTTGCCGAAGACCGTGGGCATGAAGGGTTTGACCGAGAAGGCGCCCATGTCGTTGAGGGTGTGTCCGTACCACCACAGCCAGGCCGAGTAGTCGATGACGAAGAACAGTGGCAGGGCGATCGGCACCAGCACCAGCAACCAGTAGAGCAGACCGCCGTTCCTGCGTGCACCCCAGATCAGCAGGGCCATGGCGCCCAGCAACGCCCAGAAGGTGGCGGTCAGGATGCCGTGCAGCGTCTTGACCATGGGTTCGATCTCGGCACGGTTGTTGAAATAGCGCCCCAGGGTCTTGTCGTAGTGCCAGGTCATGACCTGCAGCGCGCTGCCGTTCCAGGGCGTCATCCGGCCATTGGACTTGGCCCGGTCGACCTCGTAGGTGGCCTTGAGCTGTTCGATCAGTTCGGCCTTGCCACTGGGTTTGGCCTTTTTCTGTTTCTCCAGTTCAGAGGGGAGCACCACTTTGACACCGGAATCTTCCAGGGACTGCTTGAGTACGCCGGTGATACCGCCGATGACGAAATCCTCCCCGCCCTCCGCGTTGTCCTTGGCGTCCTGGTCCAGCGAGGTAACCAGGGCCTCGATATAGCCCTGGTTCTGCAATGCGATGCCGTTGTCAGTGAACATGGTCATGTACATCCAAATTGCGATCCCGGCAAAGCCGGCGGAGAGGATGCCCATGCGGATCTTCGGCTTGGTGCATAGAAAGCCCAGCAGCATGACCGCCAGGAAGCTGATCAGGAACTGGCCGTAACCGCGTTCGACCGGGGCGCCAGCTGCAATGGGGTACATGCCGACATAGTGGTTGATGGTGTCCATCTCGTGGACACAGTCGAGCGCTTCCTCTTCATGGATCTCTGTCTTGTGTTGCAGTTCGCAGCCATTGAAGACCCCGTTGACATGGAACTCAATGCGCACACCGTCGGGGAAGGATTCCTTGGGATAGTTGGGGGCGGTCAAGGACACCCGCCAGACGGAGGAATAGAAGATGGCGGCCAGCAGCCCGATGCCGGCCAGGGACAAGGCGGCAACCAGCAGGGTCTGTTTCTTTTGTGTGTCGGCGGTCATGGGAAATACCCCACTTAAATTACGGGTTTCGGCGTCTCGTAAAAGACTGCTCCCGCCGTAGCGGGAGCAACGACGCCGGGTTTGTTTCAGCCTCAGTCGAAGTCAGGGTTGGTCCAGTCTTTGGACGGTGCCAGCAGCTTCGGATCCACTTTCTGCTGGCTCACCCAGTTGATGACCTTTTTCATGTCGTCATCGGTGAAGTTCTTGATCTGTTTCATCATATCCGGGTTGGCGTTGCGGCGCTTGCCGTCGCGGATCCACTTGAACTGCCGCATCATGTATTCGAAGTGCTGGCCCTGGATACGCGGGTAGAACTTCTCGTTGTTGCCCTGGCCGTGATCGCCGTGGCACTTGACGCAGTTGTCCTTGAACAGTTTCCCGCCCTCATCGTATTCCGGGGTGCCGGGGGGCCAGGGGCCCTTGCCCCAGTCCGGGTTCATCGGCAGCTTGGCGATATAGGCTGTCACGTCGGCCAGCGCTTGCGCATCGCCGATGGATTCGGGCAGGGCGAAGGGATACATGGTGGGGTTGTCACGGTTGCCGGCCCGGATGTCGGCCAGCTGCTTGATCAGCACGTTGCGGTGCTGATGCGCGATCTGCGGAAAGGTGCCGTTCTTGACGCCCCAGCCCTCGGTCAGGTGGCAGGCGGAGCAGACCTCGAATACCTCCATGCCGTTCTCGAGGTTGGGCTTCAGGTGCAATGCCTCTTCCTCTTCGCCACCGGCGGCGTTCCATTTCACGATATCCGCCGCATACCCACTGGCAGCGCCTGCGAGGCCCAGGGCCAGCAGGCCGGATTGAAGAATCAGTTTAGGGTTCATGAGTTTGTTGTCTCCTATTGAGTTATACCCCGGTGACAGGGTGCCGGTAGCGGTGTCCGGGTCGAAGGTATTGAGCCATAAGTGATTGCTAATGTACTTGATAATGATCAACCGGGCACACCCTTCCAGCCGTCACCCCTGGGGATTCATTTGAGCGATGACAGCCACTTGGCGATCTCGGCCATCTCTGCCTCGCTGACCAGCCCCATGACGCCTTTCATCGCGGCGGTCTGGCCATTGCTGCGGGCGCCGGACTTGATGTCCTTCATCTGGTTCAGCAGGTAGGTCTCGTTCTGACCCGCAAGCCGGGGGTAGATCGGGAGGATAGGGGTTTTTGCGTCCTTGCCGTGGCAGGACCAGCAGGTCTTGGCCTTGAACAGTGCGGCGCCGTCGGCCTGAACGGCAGACGCCATGGTAACCGTCATCAGGGAGGCGGCGGCAATAGCAAGGGTCTTCTTCAGTTGCATGATTTCACCTATTCATTGTGCGGGAAATGATTTTCCAAATTAAACAGGGGGAGCAGATGCTCCCCCTGTCAGCTCTATATCCCGAGGGATATTACTTCTTCAGCACCACAGCGCCGTGTTCCTCGAGGTAGGTCTTGGCCCGCAGACCCAGGTCGGCTGTCTTGACCTGGTACTGCCACCATTGACCAGCCCAGAGGGTGGCGTTCTGCCAATCCTTCTTGGCAGCGAAGGCCTCCGACTTCTTGCGCGCCTCTTCGGCGAAGCCAAGCTGGTCGGTTGCGTCCTCGACCAGGGCCACTACAGGCGGGAAGTCCTTGTAGTTGCGGCTGGTGATGAACTTGACCACCGAGTCGATGACCGCCTGGGTATCCAGGTTGGTCTTGACCTGCTTGTCGTAGTCGGCCTTGGTGTAGGCCTGTCCTTCCTTGCCGGCGCCTGCCTTGGTCTTGTATCCCTTGGGCTTGACCAGCAGGTAACCCTGCATCTCTAGGTGCAGTGCGGAGCAGAACTCGGTGCAGTAGTACGGATAGACACCGGCCTTGTCTGCCTTGAAGGTTGCAGAGACCGTCTTGCCCGGCTCCAGGGAGAGCTGGACGTTCTGGCCGTAGATGGCGAAGCCGTGGGTCTCGTCCTCGGCACGCTCGAGGTTGGTGAAGTGCAGCGATACGGTATCGCCTTCCTCGACCTCGATGATGTCAGGTGTGATGTGCGAACGGATCACGGTGCCATACACGTCTACGTGCTTGCCGTTGCGAACCACTTTCTCGCGACCGGCGCGGGTCTTCCACGGGGAACGCTTGTCAGTGCGGCTGTCCCAGCCAGAACGGTAGCGGACCTCGGGCTTGAGCTTGTCGGCCTTGATGGCGACCACATAGTGCGGCTCGCCCAGTGGGATCGGCATATCGTACAGCAGCTTCATCTTGTCGCCGCTGATGTCGATCAGCTGGTGGTTCTGCGGATGCAGCGGGCCGACCGGGTTGAAGCGGTCGATGGCCAGCTTGTTCAGCGCGACCAGGTACTTGCCATCAGGTGTGACGGAGTCGCCTTCCATCGCGACCAGGTGGCCGATGTTGTAGTGGATGTGCAGCTGATCCAGCACCTTACCCTTACAGTAGTCCCACTTGGTGACCATGGAGTCCACGTAGATGGAGGTGTAGACCACGCACTTCTTGGCATCGTACTGGGTATGCAGCGGACCGAGGCCGACCTGCACGGAGGTATGCAGTGCATCCTTCATCCCGATAATAGGAAGGCCGTACGGATCCTTGCCTGCAAACTTCTTGTTCTCGATGGCCTTCTTGATCTTCTCCCAGCTGTACACCCAGGCATGGCTGTCCAGCTTGCCGGAGACGATGATGTATTCCCCGGTCGGGTTTACATCGACGCCGTGCGGGCTCTTAGGCTCGGGCACCAGGTACATCAGGCCTTCCTTGATCGCCTGCTTCATGGTGATCAGGTAGGAGCCGTTGACCTTCTTGACCTTGCCGGCCTTGAGCAGTGCCTCGGCCTTCTTCCAGTTGGTGATCTGCAGGAAGTCGGTGTCCTTGGCGGAGCAGCCGGCCTCGAAGGGCGGGCGGTTCTCGCCGCCGACATAACGCTCGGAGCAGAAGGAGTTGGTGAAGCCCCAACCGTAGCTGGCGTTCTTGCCCGCGTCAGACAGGTCCTGGGAGTAGGGCGGCATCTCGAAGGTGAAGGAGTTCGCCTTGTCGATACGGCCCTTATCGTTGTCGAATTTCCAGTAGGTCACGCCGCCGCGGTATTTGTCGTTGAATTCCGAGGTCGGCACGTAGTCGCTGCTGTAGGGGGCGGCGTACTGGGCTGCCGACATGATGTACTCGGTGTTCGGGGTGACGAAAGCGCCGCCGTGTTCCGATTTGAAGAACGGGTTGGCCACGATCTGCTTGGTCTCGAAGTCCTTCAGGTCGATGACCGCGATACGCGGGTTGGCCTTGTCGTTGATGAACAGGTAGCGGCCGTCGTACTCACCCTTGGTCTCCGAGAAGGCCGGGTGGTGGGTATCGCCGAACTTGATCTTCATGCCGGGGTTGTCCATCTCCAGCACTTTCTTCGACTCGTCGTCGAAACCGTAGCCCTGCCACGGTTCCGGCGTGAACACGCCGATGTACTTGAGGATGCGCATCGAAGGGATGCCGTACACGATGACGTCACCGCTCTGGCCGCCGGAGCTGAAGGCCAGATATTCGTCACGTCCGCCGGTCGGCGTGTAGGTCTTGGCGGCAGCAAGGATGTCCTTGTCGGTCAGCCCCCGTTCCTTCATGACGTCTTTCAACGTGGTCTGTGCTACAGCGCCGGACATCAGGCTGACGCCCAGCCCGACACTTAGCAGTGTTTGCAATAGGATCTTAGGTTTCACTTTTCGTTCCCCTGGTTATTGGCAAAGTGCATGCAGCCTCGCGGAGCACGGCTACCTTGGTTGGAGCGGGGTCATTGTTTATGCTTCCCGCCCTGTTAGACCTTGATTTAAGTCAAGGCGGGAGGGGTTAGGTCGTTGTTCCCTGGATGTGGATGGGAAAAGGCGGCCTCCCACCTTGGTGCACTCTAACCCAAGTAGTATTTCCATGACAAAAATATTGATTTCCATCCTGCTGCTGTTGGCCGGACTGAGTCCCTGTGCAGGGGCGGCTGAGGCAAAACTGGATATCGCCGGCGCCTGGATCAAACACCTGCCACCGGTGATGCAGGTGCGCGCCGGTTACGTCCGCATCCGCAATCCGGGCACGCAGGCGATCGCCCTGGTCGGTGCGGACAGCGCCGATTTCGGGCGCGTGGAGATGCACGAGACGCTGCTGGCCGACGGGACCATGAAGATGGTGAAGTCCCGACGCTTCGAGGTGCCGCCCGGTGGGGAGCTGCGCCTGGAGCCGGGTGGGCGGCACCTGATGTTGATCAAGCCGACACGGGATCTGGCGGTTGGCGACACCGCGGTGATCGATCTGCACTTCGACAACGGGCTCAGCTACCCGGTGGCGTTCGTGATCCGACCCTGAGCGATGCGATTTTCCGAGGAACACACCATGATGAATCAAGCCGTGGGCAGGTTGCCCGTACTGCCAAAACCATTGGCACTCCCCCTGGGCCTGGTGCCGGACCGCCTGCACAGCACGCTCATGGGTCGGATACTCAACCATGTCTTCGCCGGGTCCATCTCCGATGGGGAACTGGATTTCCTGGAGGGACGCACCATCTGTATCCGCGTCAGCGACGCGGGCATCACCTACGGTCTGCATCTGCACAACGGCCGTTTCACAGCGGCCCCCGGGGCGCAGGCGGACCTGAGCATTGAAGGCGCCGCCTATGACTACATGCTGCTGGTGAGCGACCGTGAGGATGCCGACACCCTGTTCTTCCAGCGCCGCCTGAGCATGGGCGGGAGCACCGAGCTGGGGGTGCATCTGAAGAACTTTCTGGCCGGTGTGGATATGGACACGCTGCCACTGCCGGCGCAGCTGCGCCCGGCGCTGGATCGCTGCATCGGGCTGTACGAGCGGTTTGCCTGATAGTGGCGTGGCCTGGCTGCCGGTCAGGCCTGCTTCAGGGTCCGACCCGGCTGTCCGTGCCAATAGCCGTCACAGGTGCCCAGCGGCGCGAAACGCTGCAGGGCGGATAGAGCCTCGTCCGTGGACAGGGCGCCGTCGAGGCGCCGGTGGAAGATGTCCACGATACGTCCGGTATGCTCCGCCTGCGGGCTGACGCGCAGCAGATCGACGCCGAGTTCACGGATCCGCTCGAGCTCGCCGACCAGATTCTGCGGCCGCGCCGACAGGGTCTGGATGCCGTTGACGATCAGAAAGGGTTCGTCCTCCTGGGTCGACATCAGGCGCCCGCCGGGATCGTCCAGGCAGCGGAATTCGCACGCATCCTTGGGCAGGTTGTGGGAACGTGCGGTAAAACAGCGCGCCGACAGGGTCAGCGGCAGGTGGCCCCAGCCGAGTATCTCGGTCTCCACGCCCGGTGGACGCTCTGCCTGCATGTCGGCCAGGGCATCCCTGGACAGCTCGACCGGCAACACCCAGCGCCTCAGACCGTGTTCCGCCAGGACCCGTAGGGTGCGGGGATTGTAGACGTTCACGGTCGGGCCACTGACGAAGGGTCTACGCCGCATCAGCTGGACCGCGCCCATGTCGTTGGCCTCGACCCAGTACTCGCCGCTGGCGCACAGGCGACGCAGGTATTTCAGTTCCGACTCCGCCTCGATCAGGGCCAGCGAGGAGAGCACCGCCTGTTTACCGGCGGCAGTGAGTCGCTCGGCGATCGTCAGCCAGTCCTCCAGGCGCAGGCTGCGGCGCTTGGAGCAGACTGTCTCGCCGAGATAGACCACATCCACCGGCAGCTCCGCCACCTCGGCATAGAAATCGAACAGCGCATCGCGCGACCAATAGTAGAGAACAGGACCCAGGGACAGGCGCAGGGGATTTGTCACGGTCGTCTCCCTACTGCCAGGGGCGGTGGTAAGGGCCCAGCGTGGTCTGGGTGCCCTCGGAGACCCGGCCCAGTTCGCTGCTCCACTGCTGCAGCACCCGGAAGCGATCCGGGTCGGCGCGGCAGCTGTCGATGGCATCGCGCCAGATCCGGGTCACCTGCGCGACATAGGCAGGGGTACGCTGGCGGCCCTCGATCTTGATCGCCTCGACGCCCGCCTGCATGAGATCGGGCAGCAGCTCCAGGGTGTTCAGCGAGGTCGGCTCCTCGATGGCGTAATAGGTGTCGTCCCCCACCCGGTAGCGTCCCTTGCACACGGTGGGATAGCCGGTCTGCTCGGCGGCGGCGTAGCGGTCTGTGAGCAGGCCGGCGAGACGCGATTCGCGCCCGCCGTCCGGGGTCTCGACCCACTCCACCGCCTTGGCGGGCGAGCAGGCGCCGTAGGTGTTGGGCGATTCGCCGGCCACATAGGAGGAGAGGATGCAGCGTCCCTCCACCATCACGCACAGGCTGCCGAAACCGAAGATCTCGATGCCTATGTCGGTGTTCCCGATTACGCTGCGCACCTGCGCCAGCGACAGCACCCGCGGCAGCACGGCGCGCTTGATGCCGAAGTGCTCGATGTAGAAGGCCAGCGCCTCGTGGTTGGTGCCCGAGGCCTGCACCGACAGATGCAGATTCAGATCCGGCCAGCGGTTCGCGGCGTAGTCGAGCACCCCGATGTCCGCGAGTATCAGCGCATCCATGCCGAGCCGGGCCGCGCTGTCCACCGCCGACTGCCAGCGTTGCCAGCCGCTGGCCTGCGGGTAGGTGTTGATGGCCATGAACACCCGCCGGCCACGCGAGCGGGCATAGTCGATGCCCTGGGCCGCGAGCCGCTCGTTGAAGTTGAGACCGGGGAAATGGCGTGCATTGGTGTCGTCGCGCAGGCCGAAATAGACCGCGTCGGCGCCGTTGTCCACGGCGGCCTTGAGCGAGGGCAGATTACCGGCGGGGCAGACGAGTTCCATGCCGTACTAGCTCCATCCCGCGCAACGGCGCGCCTGCTGGCGCTCGCGCAGGGTCTGCCCGATGCCGTTGAGTACCGACCACTTCGCCGAACACCAGTCCGGCGCCAGCAGCAGCTTCTGTTGTGCGGTGCCGGTCAGGCGGTGGAAGATCAGTTCCGGCGGGCTGGCCTCGACCACGTCCGCCGCCAGCTCGATGTATTCCTCGCGTGCCAGCGGATGGTATTCGCCGCGCCGCCATTGGTTGGCCAGGGCGGTACCCTTGACCACGTGCAGTGGATGCAGCTTGAGCCCCTCGGCGCCCAGATCCAACACCCGCGCCAGGCTCTGCAGGGTGTGCTCCGGGCGCTCGCCCGGCAGGCCGGCGATCAGGTGGGTGCAGACCTGGAGTCCGCGTGCGCGTGCGCGGCGCGTGGCGTCTTCGTATTCCGCCCAGCCGTGCCCGCGGTTGACCCGGGCCAGGGTCTCGTCGAAGGCGGACTGCGGGCCGAGTTCCAGCCAGATCTCCTGCCCCTGGTCACGGTAACGACAGAGCAGGTCCAGCACCGCATCCGGCACACAGTCCGGGCGCGTACCCACCGACAGGCCGATCACATCCACCTGCCGCAGGGCATCGTCGTACAGCGCCTGCAGGGTTTCGATCTCGGCATAGGTATTGGTGTAGGCCTGGAAATAGGCGATGTATTTACGGGCGCCGGTACGCCTTCTCACCACCTCGCGGCCCGCCGCGATCTGGCTATCGAGTGATTCGGGTTGGCGCGCATTGGGACTGAAGGAGACATTGTTGCAGAAGGTGCAGCCGCCACGCCCCTTGCTGCCGTCCCGGTTGGGGCAGGTGAAGGCGGCGTTCAGCGCGAGCTTGTGGACCCGCTGGCCATGACGCCGTTTCATCGCCTGGCCGAAGGTATTGACGTAGTCTGAAAGCTGGCCCATCGGTCACTGTGGCCGTGCGGCCTCCTGTTTGGCGGGGTGTCGGCGCACTCTATGCAATCCTCCGAGACCTTTACTTGACATGGATCAAGTACAGAGGCGGGCACAATATCTAGGGTTGTCTAGACTTACTCAAACCAATATGTAGTGCCCATTACCTGACAACACCAGAGGAGAATCGCCATGTAAAACCGTTTGGTGGAGGTATCCGCCCTGCTACCTGCCCAGGTCATCAAACGGGATGGCAGTCCCGTGGCCTTCGATGCCGACAAGATCCGTGCGGCCATAGGCAAGGCCGGTCGGGCCACCGGCGAGTTCGACGACGATGAGGCGCGGCTGTTGTCGGCGCAGGTGGTCAAGGTGCTGGCCCATCGCCTGCGTCAGGGACGGCAGCCGGACATCGAAGGCATCCAGGACACGGTCGAGCAGGTGCTGATCAGCGCCAACCATATCCGCGCCGCCCGTGCCTATATCGTGTACCGCGAGCAGCACAAGAAACTGCGCGCGGACAAGCGCACCCTGCTCGACGTGGCGGCCTCGGTGAACGAGTATCTGGACCGGGCGGACTGGCGGGTGAGCGCCAATGCCAACCAGGGCTACTCGCTGGGCGGTCTGATCCTGAACAGCTCCGGCAAGATGATCGCCAACTACTGGCTGAGCCATGTGTACGCACCGGAGGCCGGGCAGGCGCACCGCGAGGGCGACATCCATATCCACGACCTGGACATGCTGGCCGGTTACTGCGCCGGCTGGTCGCTGCGCACCCTGCTCAACGAAGGCCTGAACGGGGTGCCCGGCAAGGTGGAGTCCGGGCCGCCCAAACACATGTCCAGCGCGGTGGGGCAGATCGTCAATTTCCTCGGCACCCTGTAGAACGAGTGGGCGGGCGCGCAGGCCTTCAGCTCCTTCGACACCTACATGGCGCCCTTCGTGCGCAAGGGCGAACTGAGCTACGAACAGGTGCGCCAGTACATCCAGGAACTGATCTACAACCTCAACGTGCCGTCGCGCTGGGGCACCCAGGCCCCCTTCACCAACCTGACCTTCGACTGGGTCTGTCCGGAGGATCTGCGCGAGCAGGTGCCGGTGATCGGCGGCGAGGAGCAGGCGTTCTGCTACGGCGAGCTGCAGGCCGAGATGGACATGATCAACCGGGCCTATATCGAGGTGATGACCCAAGGAGACGCCAAGGGCCGGGTATTCACCTTTCCCATACCCACCTACAACATCACCCCGGACTTCCCCTGGGAGAGCGAGAACGCCGAGCGGCTGTTCGCCATGACCGCCAAGTACGGCCTGCCGTACTTCCAGAACTTCATCAACTCCGAACTGCGGCCCAACCAGATCCGCTCCATGTGCTGTCGCCTGCAGCTGGACCTGCGCGAGCTGCTCAAGCGCGGCAACGGGCTGTTCGGTTCGGCCGAGCAGACCGGTTCGCTGGGGGTGGTGACGGTGAACTGTGCGCGGTTGGGTTATCTGTACAGGGGCGACGAGGCGGGCCTATTCGAACGTCTCGACCGGCTGCTGCGCATCGCCCGCGACAGCCTGGAGGTAAAGCGCAAGGTGATACAGCGACACATGGATGCCGGCCTGTTCCCTATACCAAGCGCTACCTGGGGACCCTGCGCAACCATTTCTCGACCATCGGGGTAAACGGCATAAACGAGATGATCCGCAACTTCAGCGACGATGCCGAGGACATCACCAGCGAGCAGGGGCATGCGCTGGCCTGCCGCCTCCTGGATCATATCCGCCAGCGCATGCTCGAATTCCAGGAGGCCACCGGCAATATGTACAACCTGGAGGCGACCCCGGCCGAGGGCACCACCTACCGCTTCGCGAAAGAGGACCGCAAGCGCTTCCCGGACATCATCCAGGCCGGC
Source organism: Chromatiales bacterium (assembly GCA_024712425.1). Classification (GTDB taxonomy): domain Bacteria; phylum Pseudomonadota; class Gammaproteobacteria; order Chromatiales; family Chromatiaceae; genus MONJU. The sequence continues at coordinate 27,387 of JAKRWE010000003.1, read as the reverse complement.
ACCCCGGACAGGCCGTATTACACCAACAGCTCGCAGCTGCCGGTGGGTTTTACCGACGACCCCTTCGAGGCGCTGGAGCTGCAGGACGAACTGCAGCGCAAGTACACCGGAGGCACGGTGCTGCATCTGTACATGGCCGAGCAGATCAGCAGCACCGACGCCTGCCGCAAGCTGGTGCGGCGTTCCCTGGAACGCTTCGGCCTGCCCTATATTACCATCACCCCCACCTTCTCGATCTATCCCACCCACGGCTACCTGAGCGGCGAGCACGAATTCTGTCCCCGCTGCGACCAGGAGCTGATTGCCAGAAAACAACAGGAGAGCCATAGCGATGCAAACTGTCACTGCTGATACGAACCCTATCGTCCTGAACGATGAAGAGCGCACCCGCTGCGAGGTCTGGACCCGGGTCATGGGTTATCACCGCCCGGTGTCCGCCTTCAATCCGGGCAAGCAGTCCGAGCATGCCGAGCGCACCTGCTTCAGGGAAGCACCGCAGGGACGCCATGCCCACTGAGTCCGGCAGCGCCCCGATCGAGGTGGGCGGCCTGACGCCGCTCACCAGCACGACTACCCCGGCCAGCTGTCGGCCGTGGTGTTTTGCCAGGGCTGCCCCTGGCGTTGCGGCTACTGCCACAACCATCACCTCATCCCGCGCCAGGCGGGCACTGTTCCCTGGGACCAGGTAATCGCCTTCCTGCGCCGCCGCCGGGGGTTGCTGGATGCGGTGGTATTCAGTGGCGGGGGAGCCAACCCTGCAGGCTGGCCTGAAGGCGGCCATGCAGCAGGTGAAGGGGATGGGCTTCCGGGTCGGCCTGCATACCGCCGGCCCTTATCCCGAACGACTGGCGGAGGTGCTTCCGTTGGTCGACTGGGTCGGCATGGACCTGAAGGCGCCCTTTGCGGACTATCAACACACCACGGGGGTGCCGGGGAGCGGCGAACGGGCCAGGGAGAGCGCCCGCCTGCTGATCGAGAGCGGGGTGACGCATAAATTCCGCACCACGGTGCACCCGCGACTCCTGGACCGGGCCGGGATCGGCCGCATCCGACGGGCGTTGCGGGCGATGGGGGCGCACAGGCATGTGCTGCAGCATTGCCTGGACGAGGCCCTGTGCGCAGGCGCATGAGGTTTCCGGGTCAGAAACCCTCAGCCGTATTTTACGCTCATGTCGTGCAGTTGGGCGCCGGCATGCGCGAGCCGGTCGGCCGCGTTCGAAAGGTGGCGATAGACCTCGCGTCGCTTCATCAGGCAGATCAGCGCCTCCGCGCAATGCCGCAGGTCGCCGCCTTCAATCTCTGCCAGCAGGTGTTCGTGGCCGCTGCCCTTGTGCATGTCGCCGAGCGCCTGCTGATAGATCTTCTCCACGTGTCGCTCCGCCTCGCGAATCGCGGCGGCCGGTGCGGCAGCGAGTCCGGGCGCCTGCTTGAAACGGTCGATCCCGTCGGAGAGTTCCTGGCTGCCGTTGGCCAGCTGCACCAGCATGGACTGCATCCACTGATCGCCCTGCAGGCCCAGGGTCTCGGTCTCCCTCAGGGCGGCCTCGATATAGTCGAAGACATGATCCACGCGTACGATCATGTTGGCGATGTCCTCGCGATCGATCGGGGTGATGAAGGAGCGCAGCAGCTGCTCCTCGTTGCGTCGCCGTAGTTGGTGGCCGCGTTCGATGCAGTCGCGGATGGCGTGTGTCTTCGCCTGCTGCGGATTGCCGAGATAGGCCTGCAGTGCCCTGACCGATTCCACCAGGCAGACCGCCTGTTCCTGGATCAGGCCGTGAAAATCCGGGACCTGGGGGAAGATCCGGTGCCACAGGCGGATGAGTGCGTTTTCCTGGTGTTCGTTCATTGGCTGTATCTCATGATCCACTGTACCGCTGCCGCGGCCAGCGCGGCGGAGGGCAGGGTGACCAGCCAGGTGAACAGGATCTNGCCGAGCGCCTGCTGATAGATCTTCTCCACGTGTCGCTCCGCCTCGCGAATCGCGGCGGCCGGTGCGGCAGCGAGTCCGGGCGCCTGCTTGAAACGGTCGATCCCGTCGGAGAGTTCCTGGCTGCCGTTGGCCAGCTGCACCAGCATGGACTGCATCCACTGATCGCCCTGCAGGCCCGGGGTCTCGGTCTCCCTCAGGGCGGTCTCGATATAGTCGAAGACATGATCCACGCGTACGATCATGTTGGCGATGTCCTCGCGATCGATCGGGGTGATGAAGGAGCGCAGCAGCTGCTCCTCGTTGCGTCGCCGTAGTTGGTGGCCGCGTTCGATGCAGTCGCGGATGGCGTGTGTCTTCGCCTGCTGCGGATTGCCGAGATAGGCCTGCAGTGCCCTGACCGATTCCACCAGGCAGACCGCCTGTTCCTGGATCAGGCTGTGAAAATCCGGGACCTGGGGGAAGATCCGGTGCCACAGGCGGATGAGTGCGTTTTCCTGGTGTTCGTTCATTGGCTGTATCTCATGATCCACTGTACCGCTGCCGCGGCCAGCGCGGCGGAGGGCAGGGTGACCAGCCAGGTGAACAGGATCTCGCCCGCCTTGCCCCAGCGGACCGCCTTGGGCCGCTCGGCGGCACCCACCCCCATGATGCTGGAACTTACCACGTGCGTGGTGGAGACCGGCCCGCCGAACATCGCGGTCCCGGATATGACCGCGGCTGCCGTCATCTGGCTGGCCAGTCCGTGCACGGGGCGCAGGCGGTAGATGCCGAAGCCGACCGTGCGCACGATGCGCCACCCGCCCATGGAGGTGCCGAGGGTAATGCTCAGTGCGCAGGCAAGGATGACCCAGTCGGGAACCTGGAACCGGTCGATCCGTCCGGCCAGCAGCAGTACCAGGGTGATGATCCCCCATGCTCTTCTGCGCGTCATTGGTACCGTGCGAAAACGCCAGCCCGGCCGCGCCCAGCCACTCCCAGCGGCGCAGCGAGCGGTTGACCGTGGGCCGTGCCGCGCGCAGCAACAGACGTAGCAGCCGCAGCAGCAGGAAGCCGAACAGCAGCCCGACCAGGGGCGAGAGCAGCAGGGCCGCCACGATCTTGGTCACCCCGGACCACTCACCCGTCTCCCAGAGTGTGTTCCAGCCCCAGACCACGTGCTGGCTGTCGGTCTCCACCAGCACCGCGCCCACCAGCCCGCTGACCAGTGCGTGCGACGAGGAGGAGGGCAGGCCCCGCCGCCAGGTCACCAGGTTCCAGCCGATGGCGCCCAGGGTGGCACTCAGGATCACCGCCACGCCATCGAGTTCCGGCAGGTCGTCGAGCTGGATGAACTCGCCCAGGGTATCGGCGACCGCAGTGCCGCCCAGAAGCGGTCCCAGCAGGGTGAAGACGCTCACCACGAGGATGGCCTGGACCGGTGTCATGGCCTGGGTGGCAACCGCCGATCCGACCATGTTGGCGGTATCGTGAAACCCGTTGGTGAAATCGAAGATCAGCAGCAGCGCGATGCAAAGGGCTGCAAGCCACAGCGGATCCATTATCCGCCATTCCCGTCGGTGGAGCCGCCCTGGTCTGCGAGCGGGGTCTGCGGGGGCAGTTCGCGGATATGGATGTCGCGCTGCGGGAAGGGGATCTCGATATCGGCCTCCTTGAGGGCATCCCAGATGGCGAACATGACGCGTGACTTGATCTCCATGCGACCGAACTGGGTCACGTCCATGTAATAGAGGACACGGAAATCCACCGACGAATCACCGAAGTTGATCAGTTGCACCCGGGGAGCGGGATCGAGCAGCACCTCAGGTTGCATGCTGACCGCCTCCTCGATCACCTGCTTGGCCTGGCGGGGGTCGGCGGCATAGCTGATACCCACTTTCAGCACCGTTCTCACCAGCGGGTTGGACAGGGTCCAGTTGATGAAGGCGTTGCTGATCAGCTCCGCGTTGGGAATGACCACGTCCTGGTTGTCCCAGGTGGTGAGGGTGGCCGAACGGATACCGATGGCCGAGATCTCGCCTTCGTAGTCGCCGATGGTCACCCAGTCGCCGACCCGGATGGGGCGCTCTGCGAGCAGGATGAGGCCGCTGATGAAGTTGTTGGCGATGTTCTGCAGGCCGAAACCGATACCGACACCCAGTGCCCCGGCGAACACCGCCAGGCTGGTGAGGTCGATGCCCAGCAGGTTGGCCGACAGGAGCAGGCCGATCGATACCGTCACATACTGCGAGAACACGGCCAGGCTGTTGCGCACACCCCGGTCCGTGATGCCCGCATACAGCCAGTGGAAGCTGAGTCGCCTGACCCAGGCACCGGCGGGGAAGGCGCCCACGGCAACGCCCAGGAACAGGAGCAGGTGCGCCAGGTCTATCTCCGTGCTGCCGATGGTGAACAGTGCATGCCCCAGGGTGCTCCGAATCAGTTCCAGCGCCGTGGACTGCTCCCCCAGGCCATAGACCCGCGCGATCAGCAGCAACGCCAGGATCGCCAGCAGCACGCGGGCGAGCAGATGCAACGGCCGGATCAGGCCCTCGTACCAGAGTCTGCCCCGTTTGTCATCCTGTTCGACATAGCGCGTGAGGAGCGATACGAAATCCCCGAGCAGGCCGCGCAGCACCAGCCACACAGTGGCGATGAGCAGGGTGATGATCAGGTACCAGGCGACCAGTCGCGCCAGGTTGATATAGCCGGCCAGGCCCGGCACCGCGACACCCAGTATGGCCAGCGGTGCCAGCAGGGAGATAAGGCGTACCACCCACAGCCAGTAGCCCTGGGTGCCATGCTCCCGCAGGCGGGAGATGACCAGGCTGCGCAGGCGGAAGCTGAGGTAGACGGCCGGCAGCAGGCTCAGCATGAACAGGCGGTTGGCGACCACCGCGAAGGGTTCACTGGTGACGCCCTGCCATCCCAGGCCCATCAGCAGACCGAGGATGCCGCTGACCCAGATGTTTAGTCCGATATTCCGGTACAGGCTGGCCTGTTGTTGAGCCGCCGGCACCAGGGGCGAGACCAGGAACCAGTAGCTGAGATCGCGTAGCAGGCGGATCAGCACCCAGATGCCGAACAACAGCAGGCTCAGTTCCAGCAGCAGGGGACTGGCCCCGATGGTCCACAGGGCGCCGCTCAGGCCGATCATCAGTGCGCCCGGGATGCTGATGCCGCGCAGCACGTGCAGGCCAATGGCGGAGATACGGGCTGAGAAGGTCTGCGCCTGCAGCGCGCGACGGCGGGTGCCGCGCATGCGGTAGTGATAGACGATGCCGCTGCCGAGCGGCAGTATCAGCAACAGCAGCGCCCCCCAGAGTTGTTCCATGGGCAGCGTTGCGGATTGTCCGCGCAGCAGCCTGATCTGCTCCGCCGGCAGCTGCTTCATCTGGCCTGGCAGGCCGAACAGTTCATTCAGCAGGGTGCCGGCAAGCCCGGGTGTGGACGGCAGATGCTGGCGCGCGGACAGGTCCTCGTTGAGCAAGCGCCGGTAGGTTTCGGTCAGCGTCCTTTCCTTCTGCCGCAGCAGGCTGTAACGCGCCTGTGCCTCTTTCAGCTGGGCATTGAAGGTTCGCTCGTCGGCCTCGTAGAGATGGACGATACGGGCGCCGGTTGGTCCGGGTATCTGGCCGGCGCTGACTTTCTGCTGCAGTACCGTCTGCTGCGACTGAATCAGGTCCAGCTTGCGCCGCAGCAGCTTGATAATGGGTTTGATATCGCGGGTGATCCGGTCGATGCGTTTCAGGTCGTCCTGGATGAGTTCGATGTCCGCAGGACCGAGTTCGCGGTTTCGCGTGCCCAGGTGCTCGAAGGCGCTCCTGGCGGTGGCCAGCTTGAGCCGCGTCTGGGTGCTGAAGATCTGGTTCTCGGCCGAATCGATGCGGGCCTCGATCAGGGCCCGCTGGCGTTCCTGGCCGGATTCCGTGGCCGCAAGCTGCGCATTCAGCTCCCTGATCCGGCGGTTGAGGCGCGTGATGTCTTCGGCCGAGCGCTCTTCGAGGCGTTTCAGATCCGCGACCAGCGAGGCCTCCTGCTGCTGCCGGTAGGCCTCCTGCAGTCGTTCCAGCCAGTCGTTCAGGTCGTTGATGCGTTGCTGGGTCTGGTCGATGGTGCGCTGGGTCGCCTTGCGCTGGATGCGGGCCTTGCTCAGTCGCCTGCTCTGCTTGTCGATGGCCTCCTGCAGCACCTGTCGCTGTTCCGGCGTGGTGGAGGCCTCCAGCGAGGTCTTCATCCATCCCAGTTGCTGCTCGGCCTCGGCCTCCCGCTTTTGCGCGCTGGCGAGTTCCAGGCGCAGGGACTCCAGGCGCAGTTCGGTGGTCTTGCGGTCCAGTTCGGCCTGCTGTAGCGTCAGCGGCGTGATAGTGCCGGGGATGGTGAGCGGGGCCGGGCCTGGCGCGGTACCGCTGGCGGGAGGGATGTCCCCTGTCGTTGTTGCGGCCGGGCAGGCGGAGATCCACAGGGCGGAGAGCAGTAGCAGGGCGTTGGGCGGCCAGTTCAATCCGTTTCTCCGGTATCGATCGATGGGGCAGGGCGACCGATATGGCAACCCTGGGCGTAGTGGATGCCATACTCGCGCAACAATGCCAGGGTCTCCCCGTCTTCCACGAATTCCGCCACTGTCCGTTTGCCCAGACCGTGAGCGACGTCCGCCAGGGCCTTGACGAACAGCTGGTCTGCGGTGTCGTCGACCAGGTTGCGGATGAATGCGCCATCGATCTTGACCACGTCTACCGGCAGTCGCTTCAGGTATTGATAGGACGCGAAACCGCTGCCGAAGTCGTCCAGGGCGAAACCACAGCCAAGCGAGTGCATCTCGTGCATCAGTGCGATGGCGGCATCCATGTTCTCTACCGCGGCGGTTTCGGTTATCTCGAAGACCAGGTGCTGCGGGTCGATGGGGTATTCGCCAAACAGCTGCGTCAGCCAGTTCGACAGATCGGGGTCGTCCACCACGTTGCCGGACAGATTGACGGACAGGCGCTGGTCCGGATTTGCGTGCAGCCAGGATACGGCCTGGCGGATGACCCAGCGGTCGATATCGTGTATCTGGCCGGTGCTCTCAGCAATTGGAATGAACCGATCGGGGTAGATGAGCTCGTCCCCGTCCCGCATCCGGATCAGCACTTTGTGTCGCGCGATCCGGTTGCTGCGGATGTCGATGATGGGCTGGTAGTAGAGCAGGAAGCCGTCCTGCTCGAAGGCCTCGGCGATACGCCTGCGCCAGAAGGTGCGGGTCGACAGAATCTCCCGGTATTCATCCTTTGGCGAAAACAGGTGCCAGCGTCCCTGGCCCATGCGCTTGGCCTGGTACATGCTGATGTCGGCGTTGGCCATGAGCACCTTCACGTCGTCCCCGTGCTGCGGGAACAGGGCGATGCCGATGCTGCAGGAAACGGCATGGCGCCTGTTCTCGGTGGTGAATTCGATCTGGCGGAGCGTCTCCAGCAGCTTTTCCGCCAGTGTGATGGCCTCTGCCTGCTCGCAGGTCGGTATGATGATGGCGAATTCGTCGCCCCCGAGACGGGCGAACAGGTCGGTCGAGCGGATGGCGCCGTTGATGGTAAGGGCGATGCGACGTAGCAGTTCATCCCCCGCCTGGTGGCCGCTGAGGTCATTGACGGCCTTGAAGTCGTCCACATCGAAATAGAGCAGGGCGCCCGAGTGCCCGTGTCGTACCGCCTGTTGCAGGGCGCGTCCGAAGTCCTCCTGGAAGCGGCGACGGTTGGGCAGACCGGTCAGGGGATCGTGGTCGGCCAGCCATACGAGTTGGAGTTCCGCCGCAGACCGGGCCTTTTCCGCGGCCTGGAGTTCATCGTTCAGGTCGTTGATCGCTCCGGTAACGGTGTCGATTTCATCCCTTCCCGTGAGTGAATGTCCCGAGCTGGCGAGGCGTTGGTGTGCCGCATCGTGCTTGTGCTCGCCGATCAATGGCAGGATGGCGATCAGTTGCATCAGCCGGGAAAGGGGGCCCTGCAGCAGGCGGGCCAGCAGCAGGGTGGTGGCGAGGTGGGCCGTCAGGCCGATGCCCACGATCAGGGTGCGGGCCTGGTCCATGCGTTCGACGGTCTGGCTGACATCCATCATCAGGAGGTAGGAGAATGCATGCGCGCTGTCTGTTTTCAGGGAAACCCTGAGCCAGCGATCGCCTTGGTGGAACATCAGGTTGCGTTCCCTGAGTTCTTTCAGGGCGTACCGCCCGGCAAGCGACTGCAGCAGGGGGCGGGTGGTCTCGGGATGGCTGATGGCCGGTATCGCCTGTCCCCAGCGCTTGACCCGGGAGATTGGGGCAAGGCGGGACGACGATGACGGATCGACCGGCCTCAGGATGGCGATCTCGGAGCCGGACAGTCTTGCAAAGGAGATGACTGAGCCCGCGATGGAGCGGCCCAGCAGCAATGTGCCGCCCGTGCTTTCCCCGCCGGACAGCAGTGGTACGGCGACGTACTGTATGCAGCTGGGGGAACAGTCGATCCCGCTGACCGGGTCCTGGGTCTTTCGCGCCTTGTCAGCCCAGGCCTGGGCAGCAGGACTTGCGGGGGGAGTCGGCCAGGCCTGCTTGAGCTGTCCGCCGGCGTCGTAAAAGGCGATGGTCTGGATGTCCCACTCCAGATTGAGCAGGTCGGCGTGTTGTCGGATGATGTTGCCGATCCTGTGTTCGAGCCCACCGGGTTTTCGGCTGCCGGTTTCCAGTAGCGGGATGAAGGTGGCGAGCTGCCGCAGGGTCTCTTCGCCATCGCTCAGCAGGCTTTGCCAGTTGTTGAACTGGTAACGGAGTTGCCGGTCCTGCAGTTCGGTGAAGCTCCCGGATATGTGTTTCTCGGTGACGACGATAATGGCCACGCTGGACAGCAGCAGTACGATGCTGAGCACTGCAATGACCTTCCAGCGCAGGCTGACATAGGGACTGATCCTGTCCGGCCTGGACATCGTTGCGCCTCAGAACCGGTAGGAGAACAGCAGCGCGAACATGTTCCAGTTCTTGCGCAGATTGGCCGGATTGGGATTGTCCTGGCTGGACAGCAGGTAGGTGCCCCTGTTGAACGAATAATCGGCGCTGAGCATGGTTGATGGTGTGATATTCCAGCGCGCCCCAAGGGTCAGGCTCTTGGTGTAGCGGAAATAGGCGGGGATTCCAAAGGCTGCCGCTGCCTTCCTTCCGCTGTGATCGTCCTTGTCGATGAAGGCCTCCTCGTACCGGGCATGCAGGGTTACCGAGTCATTGAGGTAATGCTGGAGTTGCAGATAATAGGATTCGGCGGTTCCTTTGCTGTCGATGAGCGGACCGTACCCCTGTTGCTTCAGCGGTTCCCGCGCGTATTCGGCCGACAGGGTCCAGCTGGCGGTGTTGTATTGCACCGATCCGACGATGAACCGGAATTGTGTCTTCCCTGCGCTCAGGGGATCCCCGGGGCCGGGTTTGAACTTCATGTGGCCATCGGCATAGCTCAGCGCAAATCGCCATTGTTCGTCCAGGGTGGCATAGCGGAGTTGCGCTATCCGGCTGATCTTGTCCGTTTCCAGGTTTCCACGCCAGTCCTGCCCCAGGTAGGCGGCCTCGACGTTGTCATCCATCAGCAGTTGACCAAGGCCCATGTCCAGTGACAGCAGTTGGGATTCGCCGAAACGGTCGAGATGCAGCATGATGCCGTCGCTGGAATGCTCCAGGTTTCGCACCTTGTCGAAGTAGATCGATTGTGGGAGGAAGATGCTGGGTCGGGTATGGGCCACGTCGCGTGTGCTGTTGTAGAGACCGATCGGGTTTTTCAGGCGACCGAGGCTGAGTCCGGCCCGATAGCTGTCCTGGTCCATGAAGTCCCAGCGCGCCACCGCAAAGTCGATTGCGGGTGTGCCGTTGTACATCGCGCCCGCCTTGCGCGACAGCAGCTGCGCGCTCAGCAGCAGTTCCGGCAGGGGACGGGTGGAGGCGTTCACGCCGATCTCGGTAAATTCGAAGCTGCCCTTGTCACTGGGGCCAAAGAAGCGGTTGTGGTCGGTCTTGACGAAGCCCTGGGTCAGGAAGCCGTGAAACTGCCAGTCGGACGACCGGTCAGCGGCATCCGCCTGTCCGACAGCGGGCAGCAACAGCGCGCCGCACAGGATGTAATGCAGGGTGTTCATGTCAGTGAACCTCGATGAGCTTGACGCTTTCATCAACCATGTCCTTTGGTAAATAACCGACAGAGCCGGGTGTGGTGGCGATCTTTCGCTTCATTTCCTTGGGGGAGGTGACAGTCTCCGGCGCCTGCCCTGTCCCTGAATAGGTCTGTCTGTCCCAGACCCGGCGCAGTTGCCGGGGGTAGAGCTGCAGTACCTGTCGTACGAACGCCCGGTGTACGGGGTTGTCGTCCTTTAACACGAAGACATGCGCCTGGCGGCCATCGGGCCAATGGGTTCTTCTGAGCGAGAACAATAGGCGCGCATTGCTGCGTGTGAGCGTATCTTCCGGTATGGCTGGATTTGCGATCAAGACCGTATCGGCGTCGGCATAGACCGCTGATGCCAGGAAAACAGCCAGTGCAAACATCAGCAAAAGGGGGTGAAACGCCTTCTTTTGATCGGCCCGGTTGGCCTGTGTCCAGGTGGAAAACACTATGTCACATCAGCTGGATTGACGGTGACCGGGGGGCTGGCAGAATGTGTGCGTTCCATGTCGTGTCCTTCCCGCGGTCGGTAATAATTTTTGGTTGATCGTGGAGCAGGCCCTGTCGAATGCGCGTTCGCTGGAGGTGATTTCCTTCCGGCTTGTCGTCTCACCTGGTGTCGACAGCTGCTTTGGAAACTTTAGTCCTAAACGGGAGGCCCGGCAATTCGAGCTGCCGGATAATCGATTTTGTCGTTTTTTACCGGTGTCTGTGTGAATGATGTCCGATTTGCCGCAATATATCCCCTGATAATTACTTCTACTCTGTCATATTGGCAGTTGCAGGTGCCGAGTGGGGTGGCGTGGCCACATGTGTCACGCCGTGAATCCATCCCTGGAGGCTCGACGGCCGCATCCCTGCGGCCGACGGGCACATGAAGCCACGCCACCCCGCCGCATTTGGGCAAATTAGAATTACCCGACCAATCAGAATACAACCATGGACCTGATATCCAGAGACGCCCAACACGTCTGGCATCCCTACAGTGCGCTCGGTTCACGACTGCCCGTGTTCGGGGTGCAGCGCGCGCAGGGGGTGCGCCTGTATCTCGAGGATGGACGTGAACTGATCGACGGCATGGCCTCCTGGTGGTGCGCCATCCATGGCTATAACCATCCGCGCCTGAATGCCGCTGTCAGCGACCAGCTTGGGGACATGGCGCACGTCATGTTCGGCGGGCTGACCCATGAGCCGGCGGTGTCGCTGGCCGAGCGGCTGGTTGGATTGACGCCGGAACCCTTGCAGGCGGTGTTCTTTGCGGACTCCGGTTCGGTGTCGGTCGAGGCGGCAATGAAGATGGCCATTCAGTACTGGATCGCCAGGGGGCGACCGGAAAAGCGGCGCTTCCTCGCCCCCCACGGCGGCTACCACGGGGATACCCTGCACGCGATGTCGGTCTGCGACCCGGTCACCGGCATGCACGGGCTGTTCCGCGATGTGCTGCCGCAGCAGGTGTTCATCGCTCGTCCGGAGGCGGTTTTTGGGGCGCCATGCGAGACGCGGCATCTGGAGGAGTTGGCGGCGGCGCTGGAGCGACACGCCCACGAACTCGCGGCCATGATCGTGGAGCCGGTGGTGCAGGGTGCCGGCGGCATGCGTTTCTATTCGGCGGACTGGCTGCGCGCGGCGCGCGAACTGTGCGACCGTCACGGTGTGTTGCTGATCGCCGACGAGATCGCTACCGGTTTCGGTCGGAGTGGCCGGCTGTTCGCCTGCGAGCATGCGGGCATCTCGCCCGACATCATGACCGTCGGCAAGGCGCTGACAGGCGGATACATGACCCTGGCCGCGACCCTGACGACGCGTGAGGTGGCGGATGCCATCGCCGGGGGAGAGCCCGGGCTGTTCATGCACGGTCCCACCTTCATGGCCAACCCGCTGGCCTGCGCTGTCGCCAATGCCAGCGTCGATCTGCTGCTGGAATCGCCCTGGCAGGCGCAGGTGGCCGGCATTGAGGTCGGTCTGCAGGTCGGTCTGGAACCCTGTCGTGACCTGGCCCAGGTGACGGATGTGCGGGTGCTCGGTGCGATCGGCGTGGTCGAGCTGAGCGAACCCGTGGACATGCGCCGGGTACAACCGATGTTCGTCGAGCGTGGTGTCTGGGTCAGGCCGTTCGGCAGATTGGTCTACCTGATGCCACCGTTCGTCATGGAGCGCGGAGACCTGGATCGATTGACGGCGGCAGTGGTGGATGTGGTGAGCAGTATGCGGCCCGGGGATGGGTAATGTGGAAAACATTCAACCGCAAAGGACGCAGAGGACGCAAAGAAGATGAAAGCGCTGCGTAGGGTGGGTTGAGCGCAGCGATACCCACCGTTTCAGGCCGCGTTCGATGGGTTTTGCGAAGCTCAACCCATCCCGTATTTTCCATGACCGGGGGTGGGGCCTCGCCTCATGGCAGTTAGTGTTTCCGTGAAACAGGACTCCCCTATATAATTAGGGCTAGTATCCGCGCGTCGGTCCGGCCGGCGCCTTATTTTTTGTGCGCCCAGCATGGGCGCACTCTTGTGGGTGTAAGTCCCACCGTGAGTTGATCACAGCGAACGAAGTGAAGCGCAACTGCGGAAGGGTGACCGACCGTGGGGAGGAAGCGTGGAGCGAAGCTGCGAGCCGATGGACAAGAACCGGATAGAAGGCGCTGCCGAGCAGGGCGAGCGGGCAAGAAATCGCGAAGCTCTCGTGATCAAGGCGGAGCGGCGTAAATCCGGCGGTTGTGCAGTGAAGGAGTGCGTTCTTACCTGGGGAGATCTCGCCTTGTGCCTGAAAGGGTGACGGTAGATGCCGGAGCGAGAAGTCAGCAGAGGCCATAGTAGCCGCAAGGCGAAGGGCCGAACGAGAAGGAGTGCTTGAGCACGTGGCGATGTCGAAGGCCAGGCATCAGATGTCCGCACCCGCGGAGCGGTCAGGGGAAGCGAGCGGTGAAGCCGGTTGCCAGCCTGGCAGTGAGGAAGCCGACGGCCCGCGCCACGAGGACAAGAGCACAAGGTCAGGGCTGCTGGCAGCCGCCCTGACGAGAGAGAACCTGCAGCGTGCCTGGCAACGGGTCAAGGCCAACAAAGGCTCGGCGGGCGTGGACGGTCTGGATATAGCCCGGACCGCCGAGCACCTCAAGTGTGCCTGGCCGATGATCCGTGATCAACTGCATCCTGATCGACCGTCTGAACAAACGCATCGGCGATGCCGGGGTGACCCGGCTGGTTCGGGCGTATCTGAACAGCGGGATCATGGATGGCAGGATCACCTGGACGCGGGACCAGGGGACGCCACAAGGCGGCCCGCTGTCCCCGCTGCTGGCGAACCTGCTGCTCGATGAGGTGGATCAGGAACTGGAGAGCCGGGGGCATTGCTTCGTGCGCTACGCTGACGATGCGAACGTTTACGTTCGCAGTCGTCGGGCGGGCCGACGGGTGATGGCTTTGCTGCGGAAGCTGTACGCCAGGCTGCGCTTGAAGGTCAATGAGGCCAAGAGTGCGGTGGCGAGTGTCTTTGGTCGCAAGTTCCTCGGCTTCAGCTTCTGGGTCGGTCCCGGTGGCGAAGTGAAATGTAAAGTGGCGGCGAGGCCGCTGGCGACCTTCAAGCAGCGGATCAGGCAACTGACCCGTCGCTCGGGAGGCCGTAGCATGGAGGAGGTGGCTGAGCGGTTGCGCAGCTACCTCTTGGGTTGGAAAGGGTACTACCGACTGGCGCAGACGCCGGGCATCTGGCGCAGGCTGGGTGAATGGCTGCGGCACCGGCTACGTGCCATCCAACTACGGCAATGGAAACGGGGATCGACAATGTATCGGGAACTGCGTGCCCTCGGTGCGTGTGAACTGGTGGCCCAAAGGGTTGCAGCTAACTCGCGCTGTTGGTGGCGTAACAGTGCCCGGCTGCTCAACTCGGTTCTGACCATTGCCCACTTCGATCGCCTGGGTGTTCCCCGGCTCTGGTAACCTCAACTTCTCGAACCGCCCGGTGCGGACCCGCATGCCGGGTGGTGTGGGAGGGGTTCGGCCAGCTATGCTGGTCGCCCCTATCCCGATTTTGTCACGTGGCCTTTGGTAGGGGTCACCACTGAGGACAGTAGCATGCCCGTAGTAACGCTTCCCGATGGATCCCAGCGCAGTTTCGATCATCCGGTGACTGTGGCCGAGGTGGCCGCAGATATCGGCCCCGGTCTCGCCAAGGCGGCGCTCGCCGGCAGGATCGATGGTGAGCTGGTCGATCTCTCGCGTGTCATCGATCACGATGCCGATGTGGCTATCGTCACCGGGCGTGACGAGGAAGCCCTGGAACTGATCCGTCACGATGCGGCACACGTGATGGCGCAGGCGGTGCAGGAGTTGTACCCGGGTACCCAGGTAACCATCGGCCCGGCCATCGAGGACGGTTTCTACTACGACTTTGCGCGCAAGGAGCCCTTCACGCCCGACGATTTGAAGAAGATCGAGGACCGCATGCGCGAGATCGTGGGCCGCGATCTGCCGATTCAGCGCGAGGTGTGGTCGCGCGATGAGGCGAAGAAGACCTTTGCCGGCATCGGCGAGCAGTACAAGGTCGAGATCATCGACGCGATCCCGGAGGGGGAAGAGGTGTCGGTGTATCGCCAGGGCGAGTGGTTCGATGTGTGCCGGGGGCCGCACCTGCCCAGCACCGGCAGGCTGCCCAAGGCCTTCAAGCTGATGAAGCTGGCCGGGGCCTACTGGCGGGGCGATGCCAACAACGAGATGCTGCAGCGGATCTACGGCACGGCCTGGCGCGACAAGAAGGAGCTCAAGGCCTACCTGCACCGCCTCGAGGAGGCGGAGAAGCGGGATCATCGCAAGATCGGCAAGGCCCTGGACCTGTTCCATTCCCAGGAGGAGGCCCCGGGCATGGTGTTCTGGCACGACCGGGGCTGGAGTATTTACCTGACCGTGGAGCAGTACATCCGTGACAAGCTGCGCGAGCACGGCTACCAGGAAGTGCATACGCCGCAGGTGATCGACCGCACCCTGTGGGAGAAGTCCGGACACTGGGACAAGTTCGGGGACATGATCTTCACCACCCATTCGGAGAATCGCGACTACGCGATCAAGCCGATGAACTGCCCCGCGCATATACAGATCTACAACCACGGGCTGAAGAGCTATCGCGATCTGCCGCTGCGCCTGGCCGAGTTCGGCTCCTGCCACCGTAACGAGCCCTCCGGCACCCTGCACGGCCTGATGCGGGTGCGCAACTTCGTGCAGGACGACGCCCATATCTTCTGCACCGAGGGGCAGATCCTGTCCGAGGTGAAGGCTTTCAACGACCTGCTGTTCGAGGTGTACCGCGACTTCGGCTTTGAGGATGTGCTGATCAAGCTCTCGACCCGCCCGGAAAAGCGGGTTGGTTCCGACGAGACCTGGGACAAGGCCGAGAAGGCGCTGGAGGACGCGCTCAACGAGCAGGACCTGGAGTGGGAGTTGCAGGCGGGCGAGGGTGCCTTCTACGGTCCCAAGATCGAGTACTCGCTCAAGGACTGCCTGGGTCGGGTCTGGCAGCTGGGCACTATCCAGCTCGATTTCTCCATGCCGGGCCGCCTGGATGCGACCTATATAGCCGAGGACAACAGCAAGCAGACCCCGGTCATGCTGCACCGTGCCATTCTCGGTTCGCTGGAGCGTTTTATCGGTATCCTGATCGAACACTACGCGGGGGCTTTGCCCCTGTGGTTGGCGTCCGTGCAGGCGGTGGTGATGAATATCACCGACAAACAGGCGGAATTTGCCGGAGAAGTGGTCGATTTTCTGCAGAAACAAGGATTTCGGGTCGAATCCGACTTGAGAAACGAGAAGATCGGCTTTAAAATTCGCGAACATACTTTGCAAAAGGTCCCCTACCTGCTGGTGGTCGGGGATCGTGAGGTCGAGGATCGCTGCGTTGCGGTGAGAACCCGCGACGGTAAGGACCTGGGGGTGATGCCCCTGGACGAACTTGCCGGGCACCTGGGAGACCAGGTCGCACAGCGATCCTGAGTAGCTGCCCGAACAGCAAAAGCACCGCTGCCATGGTGGTGCTTTCTTGTTGGCGGGCGGTTTTGTTTTTTCTGGAGGAACCTGGATATCGCCAAACAAGACAAGCGCAATCGCCTGAACCGAGACATTACGGCCCCGGAGGTCAGGCTCATTGGCGCAGATGGAGATCAGATCGGCATTGTCGGTATCGATGAGGCACTCCGCACCGCGGAGGATGCCGGACTTGATTTGGTGGAGATTGTTCCGAATGCGGAGCCGCCTGTATGCCGTGTCATGGACTACGGCAAATTCGTCTTCGAACAGAAGAAGCAGAAGCAGGAGGCACGCAAGAAGCAGAAGCAGTCCCAGGTAAAGGAAGTGAAATTCCGGCCGGGTACCGACATTGGCGATTACAACGTCAAGCTGCGGAACCTGCGCAAGTTCCTGGAGAACGGCGACAAGTGCAAGGTGACCATGCGTTTCCGTGGTCGTGAGCATGCACACCGCGAACTGGGGCTGGAGATGCTCGAGCGCGTGGAGAAGGACCTGGAGGAGATCTCCCAGGTCGAACAGCGTCCGATGATGGAAGGGCGCCAGATGGTGATGGTGCTCAGCCCCATCCGCAAGAAATAGATGAATTCGGCGGCGGTGCCGCCACGGGTGACCGGGCCCACAGGCATTGCCTTGGCCACCCTGAAGCAACCCTGACTGAAAAGTCATCGATTAGGAGAAGCAAAATGCCCAAGATCAAGACCCTCCGGGGTGCTGCCAAGCGTTTCCGCGTTACCGCGGGTGGCGTGAAGCGCAACCAGTCTCACCGTCGTCACATCCTGACGAAGAAATCCACCAAGCGTAAGCGTCAGCTGCGTGCGCCGTCGATGCTGCACAAGCGCGATGTGGCAGCCGCCCGCCGCATGATCCCCTACGCCTGATTTCGAGGAGACTGAACGATGCCAAGAGTAAAACGCGGTGTGCAGGCGCACGCCAAGCACAAGAAGGTTCTGAAGGCGGCCAAGGGTTACTACGGTGCCCGCCGCAAGGTCTATCGCGTCGCCAAGCAGGCGGTCATCAAGGCCGGCCAGTACGCCTATCGTGACCGCCGGGTCAAGAAGCGCCAGTTCCGCGCGCTGTGGATCCAGCGTATCAACGCGGCTGCGCGCATGAACGGCCTGTCCTACAGCCGCATGATCAACGGGCTGAACAAGGCTGGCGTGGCCATCGACCGCAAGATGCTGGCCGATATCGCAGTCCACGACATGCCGGCGTTTAGCCAGCTCGCTGAGAAGGCCAAGGCTGCCCTCGCGAGCTGATGGCGTGCGCCCCGCGGGGCGCCGGCGTCGATGTTACGTGTAAAAGGGGGAAAGTCTGGCAAGGCTTTTCCCCTTTTTGATTTTTTATTCACCGCAAAGGCCGCAAAGTACGCAAAGAAATTGATTGGGCATACATGAGATGGATGACGCCATGGCTGATATCCACCTCCATAGCCAAAGCGCATTCATGATTCTTGGCGTGCTTGGCGGCCTTTGCGGTTTATTTCTAAAACAAGATTGGCAAGCATAATGGCAACAGAACTGGAACAGGTGTTGAGCGAGGCTGAGGCGGCTGTCGCAGGTGCGGCTGATCTGCGGGCCCTGGATGAGGTGCGGGTTCAGTACCTCGGCAAGAACGGCGTCTTTACCGAGCAGCTGAAGCAACTCGGGAAGCTGCCCAAGGAAGAGCGTCCGGCGGCAGGGCAGGCGATCAACAAGGCCAAAAAGGCCCTGCAGCAGCAGATCGAGGCGCGCAGGAACGCGCTCGAGCAGGCGGCGCTGAACGCACGTCTGGCTGCGGAGCGCATCGATGTGTCCCTGCCGGGACGCGATACCGGCAAGGGGGGCTTGCACCCCGTCACGCGCACCATGCGGCGGATCGGTGAGATCTTCGGCGGTGCAGGCTTCAGGGTGGCCGAGGGGCCGGAGATCGAGGACGATTTCCACAACTTCGAGGCGCTCAATATCCCGGCGCATCATCCGGCGCGGGCCATGCACGACACCTTCTACTTCGACGAGCACCTGCTGTTGCGCACCCACACCTCGCCGGTGCAGATCCGGGTGATGAAGGATGCCGAGCCGCCGCTCAAGGTCATCGCGCCCGGGCGGGTCTATCGCTGCGACTCGGACCTGACCCATACCCCGATGTTCCACCAGGTCGAGGGATTCATGGTGGACGAGCAGGTCACCTTTGCCGATCTGAAGGGCGTCATCATCGCCTTCCTGCAGGCCTTCTTCGAGCGCGAGGATCTGGCCGTCCGGTTCCGTCCCTCGTACTTTCCCTTCACCGAGCCGTCAGCGGAGGTGGATATACAGTGCGTGATGTGCAGTGGTGAGGGCTGCCGGGTGTGCAGCCGTACTGGCTGGCTCGAGGTGCTGGGCTGCGGAATGATCCACCCCGAGGTCATGCGCCATGTGGGTATCGACAGCGAGAAGTACACCGGTTACGCCTTCGGCATGGGCGTGGAGCGCCTGGCCATGCTGCGCTATGGCGTGAACGACCTGCGGCTGTTCTTCGAGAACGATCTGCGGTTCCTGCGGCAATTTGCCTAGGGATTTCACCGCAAAGGACGCCAAGAGCGCAAAGAATCTGTGGTTCGGCGCCTGGTGGTATAACGGTTGCGCTCAAAACGACGAAGTGCATAACAAACAACGCCTTGGCGCCCTTTGCGTTCTTGGCGGTTGATTAACCAATTGGGAAAAGACAATGCGATTCAGTGAAGCCTGGTTGCGTGAGTGGGTGGACCCGGATGTGGGCACTCAGGAGCTGGCCGATCAGTTGAGTATGGCCGGTCTGGAGGTGGATTCGGTCGAGCCTGCTGCGCCGCCGTTCAACGGCGTGGTCGTGGGACATGTCCTCGCGTGCGAGAAGCACCCGGACGCGGACAAGTTGAACGTCTGCCAGGTCGATATCGGCAGCGGGGAAACGCAGCAGATCGTGTGTGGCGCGAAGAACGTTGCGGCCGGGCAGAAGGTGCCGGTGGCGACGGTCGGCGCGCGCTTGTCACCGGACTTCAGGATCAAGAAGGCCAAGCTGCGGGGCGTGCCGTCCAACGGCATGATCTGCTCGGCCTCCGAACTGGGGCTGGCGGAATCATCTGACGGCATCCTGGTGCTGCCGGAGGATGCGCCGGTCGGTGAGGATTTCCGCGTCTACATGAATCTCGACGATCAATGTATCGAGGTGGACCTGACGCCGGATCGCGGTGATTGCCTGAGTATTGCCGGCATCGCGCGCGAGGTGGCAGTCATCAATCGCGCGCCGCTCAAGGGTGAGGCCATCGAGCCGGTGAATACCCAGATCAACGAGGTATACCCGGTAAGCGTCGATGCCCCGGAGGCCTGCCCCCGTTACCTGTGCCGCGTCATCCGCGACATCGACCCCGCTGCGCAGACCCCGGACTGGATGGTGGAACGCTTGCGTCGCAGCGGCCTGCGCGCCATTTCGGCCGTCGTGGACATCACCAACTACGTGTTGCTGGAACTGGGACAGCCGATGCACGGCTTTGATCTCGATACCCTCTCCGGCGAGGTCGTGGTGCGCATGGCGGGCGCCGGCGAAAAGCTGCAGCTGCTCGATGGAGGCGAAGCGGAACTGCGCGAGGATACCCTGGTCATTGCCGATGGCAATGGCCCGGTCGCCATGGCCGGCATTATGGGGGGTGAGCCGACCGGCGTGACCGGGGGTACCCGTAATGTGCTGCTGGAGGCGGCCTTCTTCTCGCCGCTCGCCATTGCGGGCAAAGCGCGCAGCTATGGTCTGCATACCGATTCGTCCCACCGTTTCGAGCGTGGGGTGGACTTCGAGCTGCCGCGCAAGGCCATGGAGTACGCCACCGCCCTGATGCTGGAGATCGTGGGCGGGCAGGC
This sequence comes from Chromatiales bacterium, assembly GCA_024712425.1. Lineage (GTDB taxonomy): Bacteria > Pseudomonadota > Gammaproteobacteria > Chromatiales > Chromatiaceae > MONJU. The sequence goes on along the minus strand of JAKRWE010000003.1, from coordinate 7,475 downwards.
CGGACCGGTCAGTGAGGTCGTGAACGAGGCGCACCTGCCGCGGCGTGAACCCGTGCGCCTGCGCGCGGAACGGATCCGGCGGGTCCTGGGTGTCGAGATAGCCGACGACGAGGTCGTGGATATCCTGGAGCGCCTGGACATGGCGGTGGAGCCGGTCGAGGACGGCTGGCTGGTGACCGCACCGAGCGCGCGTTTCGATGTCGCCATCGAGGTCGACCTGATCGAGGAGCTCGGCCGTATCCACGGTTACAACAACATCCCGGCCAGCCTGCGTTCCGCGCCGGTGAGCATCGAGTCGCGTCCCGAGGCGCAGTTCAGTCTCGATCGGGCCCGCGAGGCGCTGGTCGATCGCGGTTACCACGAGGCGATCACCTACAGCTTCATCAGTCCAGAGGCGGCCGCGCAGGTCACCCCGGATCTGCAGCCCATCACGCTGGCCAACCCGATCTCGGCCGACATGTCGGTGATGCGCGCGAGCATCTGGCCAGGGCTGCTGGCCGCCGCACAGCACAACCTCGCGCGGCAGCAGGAGCGGGTGCGCCTGTTCGAGAGCGGCCTTACCTTTGAACGGATTGCCGGCGAAATCGTGCAGAAGCCGCATCTGGCCGGCCTGGTCTGCGGGCCGACCGCGCCGGCGCAGTGGGGCATGCCCAGTCGCAAGGCGGACTTCTTCGACCTGAAAGGCGACCTCGAGGCCGTGCTGGGGCAGGTTGCCGACGCCGCCGAGTTCGGGTTCGTGGCCGCGGAAAACCCGGCCTTGCATCCCGGCCAGACGGCGCGCATTCTGCGTAACAGCAGCCCGATCGGATGGATCGGCGCCCTGCATCCGCAGTTGCAGCAGGCCTTGGACCTGCCGGCGGTCTACCTGTTCGAGGTGCTCCTCGAGGGGCTCGCGCAAGGGCAGATTCCTGCCTTCGAGCCGTTGTCGAAGTTTCCTTCCATCCGTCGGGACTTCGCCATTGTTCTGGCGCGCGATATCCCGTTTGCAAAGGTGCTGGATGTGGCGCGCGAGGCGGCGCCTGCGGTGGTGCGGAATATCCAGCTTTTCGACGTTTATATGGGGGAGAACATAGATTCCAGTCTAAAAAGTCTCGCTTTGAGCTTGATTTTGCAGGAATCTTCGCACACTCTTACAGATCAGGAAGTGGAACAGGCCAGCGCGGCGGTGCTCGAGGCGCTGGCTGACGAACTATCGGCAAGACTGAGAGACTAAAGGGCATTATCGATGGCGCTGACCAAGGCCGACATGGCCGAATACCTGTTCGAGGAGCTCGGGCTGAACAAGCGTGAGGCCAAGGATATGGTCGAGATGTTTTTCGAGGAGATCCGCCAGGCGCTCGAGGACGGACGCCAGGTAAAGCTGTCCGGGTTCGGTAACTTCGATCTGCGCGAGAAGAAGCAGCGTCCGGGGCGTAACCCGAAGACGGGCGAGGAGATACCGATCTCCGCGCGGCGCGTGGTCACCTTCCGGCCGGGGCAGAAGCTCAAGGCGCGGGTCGAGGCCTTTACCGAGCAGCAGGCGGCCTCCAACGAGTCACAGGTAGGCTGAAGGGGTAACGGCAGATGCTCGATCCGGAAAGCAGCAACCTGGAATTGCCCCCGATCCCGGGGAAGCGTTACTTTACCATCGGCGAGGTCGCCGAGCTGTGCCTGGTGAAACCGCATGTGCTGCGTTACTGGGAGCAGGAGTTCCCGCAACTGAAGCCGGTCAAGCGGCGTGGTAACCGGCGCTACTACCAGCGCCATGACGTGGAGCTGATCCGCCAGATCCGCAGCCTGCTGTACGAGCAGGGCTTCACCATCGGTGGCGCCCGTCAGCGCCTCGAGGGCGAGGGCGGCGACAGTCCGGCCCCGGGACAGGATCCGAAGCTGCTTCGCGAGTTGCGCGAGGAGCTGGAGGATATCCTTAAGCTGCTCTCGCGATAGCGGGATAAATTGACAAATGGCGCGTGCATCTCTAGCATGCGCCCCTCTTCTCGGAGCGTAGCGCAGCTTGGTAGCGCACCACAATGGGGTTGTGGGGGTCGAAGGTTCGAATCCTTTCGCTCCGACCAAATCGAACCGGCAGGTTGTTTCGTCTGCCGGTTTTTTATGCGTTGTTTGTCGGCCGGACTATACAGACCCTGCCCGCGACCTATACTGGGTGACCGTATAACAGCAGGTTTGCACACCCATGTCTTCGACCTATTTTAAATCCGTCAATCCCGCCACGGGCAAGCTGATTGCCCGGCACCCGCCGCTCGATGATGCCGGCATCGAGGCGATGCTTGCGGCGGCGGCAACCCGTGCCGGGCACTGGGCGCAGGCGTCACTGGCCGAGCGATGCGCACTGCTGGAGCGGCTGGCCGGGCAGCTGGAATCCGCACGCGATCGACTGGCGGATCTGATGATGCTGGAGATGGGCAAGTTGAGGCGCGAGGCCCTGGCCGAGGTGGACAAGTGTGCCTGGGTCTGCCGTTACTACGCAGAGCAGGCGCCCCGGATGCTTGCCGACAAGCTGGTCGAAACGGATGCCGCACGCAGCCTGGTGGTGATCCAGCCACTGGGGGTCGTGCTGGCCATCATGCCCTGGAACTTCCCCCTGTGGCAGGTATTCCGGGCAGCCGCGCCGGCCCTGGCGGCAGGCAACGTGCTGTTGCTCAAGCATGCATCGAACGTGATTGGGTGCGGTAACGCGATAACCCGGTTGTTCGAGGATGCCGGGGCGCCGCCGGGGCTGTTCGGGCATCTGGCGGTCGGGGCGGCGCGTATCGCGGATGTGATCGCCGATCCGCGTGTACATGCGGTCACCCTGACCGGCAGTGAGGCGGCGGGTAGGGCTGTGGCGGCGGCAGCCGGCCAGGCGCTGAAGAAGACCGTGCTCGAACTCGGGGGCTCGGATCCTTTCATCGTGCTGGAGGACGCGGACCTCGACCATACGGTGGAAAAGGCGGTGTTGTCCCGGTACATGAACTGCGGACAGAGCTGCATTGCGGCCAAACGCTTTATCGTGGTCGATGCGATCGCGGACGATTTCGTCCGGCGCTTCGTGCAAGGTGTCGAGGCATTGCGGCTGGGTGCCCCGGACGACCCGGTAACCGATATCGCCCCCATGGCGCGCGCGGACCTGCGTGACGAACTGCACGCCCAGGTCGAGGATGCCGTCACCAAAGGGGGCCGTCATATTGACCGGTGGCCGCTTCGGGGATGGTCCGGGGTTCTATTACCAGCCGACGGTCCTGGCCGATATCGGGCCCGGGATGCGAGCCTGGCGCGAAGAGCTGTTCGGGCCGGTCGCGGTGGTCTATCGCGTGCCGGATGAAGATACGGCATTACGCCTGGCCAATGATACGACGTTTGGCCTGGGCGGCGGCGTGTGGACGCGCGACCGTGCCAGGGGAGAGACGCTGGCCCGGCGCCTGCAATGCGGTTGCGCCTTTGTGAACGAGCTGGTCAAGAGTGATCCCAGGTTGCCGTTTGGTGGGATCAAGGATTCGGGCTACGGCCGCGAGCTGTCGGCGCTGGGGATAGAGGCGTTCGTCAACCAGCAGACACTCTGGGTGGACTGAAGGGCCGGAGCCGTTATCGGCGTTTTCCCGCTGCGTCCAGAAATCGAATGACCTTCTCTCCATGGCGGGCGATCGCGTGCCGACTGTCGTGCCTCGTGTGTGGCAGTAGCAGCAGACTCACCTGCTCATGGGATCGGTTGGCGTGAATGAGGCGCGCATCCGACGGTGGGACCGTCCGGTCTGCCTCGCCGTGCACCAGCAACACCGGGCAGCTGATCGAACGAATGGTATGGCAGGGTGCGATGTCGTCGAAACGGGCGCCGATGACCCATTCGATATAGCGGAGCAGAAACCAGCCGATGGGGCGGAAGGGTACGTGGTGGGCCTGCATCTGGCGCTTCATCAGCTCGGCCGGGTGGGCGAAGGCGGCAATGCTGACCACGCCACACAGATCCGACCGCCGGGAGGCCGTGAGGAGGGTGGCCGCGGCGCCTACCGAGTGACCGAGCAGGTAACAGCGTTGCGGGTCGACCACCGGCTGTCGCGCCAACCAGTCCAGGCCACTCTCCAGGTCCTCGGCAAAACGCGGCATGGAAGAGAAGCTGTCGTTGTCGCTTTGGCCGTGATTCCGCGCATCCAGTAACAGGGCCGAGTAACCGGCGCGGTGCAGGAGTTCCGCGAAGGGGAGCATCGACTCCGCGTTGCCTCCCCAACCGTGGATGACCGCTACAGCCGGCCCCCGCTCCTCGCGACCGGGTATGAATCAGCCGAACAGGCGCTTGCCGTGCCTGCCGGTAATCCGGACTACCGTGCAGGGCAGTCCCAGGTCGCCCGGGTCTCTTTTCTCCACGTGCCGGGGTGGGCGGTAGGCGTAGCGGAGCCCCCGGTCCATGATTGCCAGGAGCGCAAGAAGAACGAGAAGGCCGATGATCAATGCATGCATCAGGGGATCGCCGAGGCGGGTAGGGTCAGGGTTTAGGGTACCATTGCCTGCATGCCCGAGGGACCCGAAATCAGACGAATCGCTGACCGCCTGGCTCCGGTGTTGGTGGGCGAGACGATCAACCGGGTGTTCTTTGGCCTGCCGCGTTTGAAGCGGTGGGAAAAGATACTGACGGGATCGGCCGTGACCGGCGTGGAGGCCCGTGGTAAGGCCATGCTGACGCGCTTCGATTGCGGCAGGGTGATCTACAGCCATAACCAGCTGTATGGCCGCTGGGATGTCATGGCGGGCGATACCTGGCCCCAGAGTACGCGCCAGTTGAGATTGGCCTTGCATACGGCCAGCCACATGGCGTTGCTCTACAGTGCATCCGATATTGATGTCCTTGCCGACTCTGAGCTGTCCGCACACCCTTACCTGGGACGCCTGGGTCCCGACCTTCTCGATCAGGCGACCGATGTGACGCAGGTGCATGCGCGACTGAGCGAACCGCGCTATCGGCGGCGCGCCTTGGTGCGCCTGTTGCAGGATTAGTCGGTGCTGGCGGGTATGGGCACCTACCTTTGCTGCGAGGTGCTGCACGTGGCCGGCGTCCATCCTGCGCGGCGGCTGGTCGAGTTGTCCGGGGCGGAGCGGCATGCGCTGGCATCGCAGTGCCTTGCGCTGATCCGGAGGTCCTATGCAACAGGCGGGGTCACCAATGACCCCGCAAGGGCGGAGGCGCTGGCCAGGGCTGGCCATTCATTCGAGGAACGGCGTTTCCACGTCTACCGGCGCGAAGGTCAGGCCTGTTACCGCTGTGGCGAGACGGTGCTGCGGCAGCGGATAAGCGGTCAGTCCATCTATTTCTGCCCCGCCTGCCAACCGCATAGGGGTGGCACAGGGTAACGTCATCTCATCCAGGCGAGGTGGGTTACGAACTTAGATGACGGGGTCCTGGGGGGTGACATGAATCGCCATCCAGGGATTTGCAGCCGATTAGTGTTAAATTCGACAGACTTCTGAAATGGGCAACATGTCGGAGAGACCCGGATGAGCATTGTGGATGCCTTGCGATGTTGAGCGTTGGCGCCTGCGCTGAGCGTATCGTCCGGCGCCCGGGACAATTCCTGTGGCGCGTGGTTCGGGGTTTCCGAAACAACCAGGGGCTGTTGCTCTCGGGCGCGGTCGCCTACTACATGCTGCTGTCCATTGTGCCTCTGGCCGCGCTGCTGCTGGTCGGGCTTTACCAGCTCTATCCCACCGATGAGCTGTTGACCACCCTGAACAATGAACTGCAACTGGTAATGCCACGTGGTGCGCAGGCGCTGACCGCCCATATCGCAGATTTTCTGGCCCATCGCAAACTGGTGGGGTGGGTGGGCATTGCTATCCTGCTGTTCTTCTCCAGCATGGCATTCACGGTACTGGAGAATGCCATGTCGGTGATCTTTCATCATCGTGTGGCAGTGCGGCGACGGCACTTTCTGGTTTCCGCGGTAATCCCCTTTGTCTTCATCGTGCTGATCGGCGCTGGGCTGCTGCTGATCACCCTCATCGCCGGGGCCATGGACTCGCTGGGGGACAGGAGTCTTGTGCTGTTCGGCAGTGAATGGACGTTGCAGGGGGTGCAGGGCGTGGTGCTCTATCTGTTGGGGGGTTGGCGGCCTGGTGCTGCTCCTGACGGCCTTGTACCTGATCATGCCGGTCGGACATATTGCCATCCGGCATGCACTGGTGGGCGGTTTCGTCGCGGCCCTTCTTTGGGAACTGACCCGCCACCTCCTGGTTTGGTATTTCAACACCCTGTCTCTGGTGAACATCGTCTACGGTTCACTCGCAACCTCGGTGGTGGTGCTGCTCAGCTTCGAGGCGGCGGCCATCATCCTACTCTTCGGGGCCCAGGTGATCGCCGAGTTCGAGCGGTGCAGCGCGGAACAGAACGAAGGCCAGGCGGGATTCCATACCTGAGCGGGGATAACGTCGTGGTGGCCGTCCAGAGCGGTCCTGCCAGCCCTCATCGTTGTGCTCGATTATGCGGTGAGCCTGGCAGGGCGGTGGGGGATGCAGAGGAACTGAGCCATGATCAATCTTCGCCTTCCCAGTAGTCGACTGCCGTATCCAATGGCAGGCACACGGAGAGGGTTCGTGCGGACTTGTCGCTACCCCGCCGCATTGGAGTAAATGTGACAAAGTAGAATTGAGGTTGGCATCGCCATAATCGATGATCTGGTATGGCGTGTCGGGGCCGGGCGCAGGCGCGAGTGGGGCTACCGGTGCACAGTGCCCCTTCTTCGCTTCTACGGGCAGGGGTTCTTATTGCAGTTGCACGTGGGTGTTACTACAATTGTGGTAAATGAATCGAGGATGCTGAAATTATGAGTGTCTCCGTCCGCATCGATGACGCCTTGGTGGAAGAGGCCCGCACCGCCGCCAAGGCCGAATACCGCACGGTTCAGGGGCAGATCGAGTTCTGGGCCAAGGTGGGTCGAGTTGCCCTGGACAACCCGGACCTGCCGGCCAGTTTCATCGCTGAGAGCTTGATGGCGATGAATGAACCGCGTGAACAGGCCGAACCCTTTCTGCCACGTACCCGAAAGCCCGAATGACCTGGGAGGTGCGGCAAACGCGCCGTTTTGCCCGGGCCTATAGAAAACTGCATAACAACCTCGCTACGGATGTGGATGAGGCGGTTGCCGCGATCGCCAAGGATCCCGACATTGGCCAAAAGAAAAAGGGCGATCTCGCCGAGCTTTGGGTCTACAAATTCTGCAGCCAGGGCCAGCTCTATTTGCTGGGCTACACCCGAGAGGATAAAGTGCGTCTGATCTGGCTCGAGGCCGGGGGCCGCATGAGAATTTTTACCGCAACCTGAAGCGCTGACATTGCGTGGGCGGGGTCGGCCTGAGGCCGGTGCTTCTCCCGGGCTAGAGAGGTTCTCCCGGGCTAACCCGAATATTTCATCCGCTTCTCGCTTTTCCGGGCGGTCAGTGGATGGAAGATGTGGTGCCTCGAACGGGACGTGGAAAGGCTCGTGAAGGGCTATTTTCTAGGCTGCAGGCACA
>JAKRWE010000039.1 GCA_024712425.1 Chromatiales bacterium | reverse complement strand
TGCCTCCCGTCGCCCGTGTCAAAAAACGACGGAAAGGGTACGGCCACATGGCCCGGAATGCCCCGATGGGTGGGTCAAAATTGTTGGCCATAGGTGGGTCAGAATAGATGGGCATTAACAAACATGATATTTACACCAACCGATCGTGGCGGCCTCGGCTGGAAGATCCGCCATTACCAGCCCAACGATGCCACCGGCTTCGCCGCTTCGCTGTTCAGCGATGGCAAGGAAAAGGTGCTGGCGATCCGGGGAACCGAGACAGATGGTGAGCAGATGGATCTCGACCTGTTCCGGGCAGATCTGCAGGAGATCGGCGGCCTGGGGATGGCCATCTCCCAGCTCATCTCACTGTTCAACTACATCCAAGTTCTGCAGACCGCCGAGGGGACTCCCTCGCTACAACTCGAATTGCACCATGCGGAGCAGAAACCGTCAGGCATAAACGAGGATGCCATTGTTTCCGGAAACGGCAGATATTTCTGGGTTACCGGCTCGACCGACCCCGGCAAAAAGGGCCTGGGACTGCTGACCTCGACAGATCAGGTCACTGTCACCGGGCACAGCCTGGGCGGACACCTGGCGGCACTGGCGCTTCGGATCTTCCCCGGGCTGTTTGACCAGGCCGTCACCTTCAACGCCCCCGGCAACGATCCGAACATCGGGATGGAAGAAGGGGTAGGTCTGAAAAAACTGCTGCTCAACCTGGCAGTTATCACCTTGTCGAGCGATCCACTGGACAAGATCGCGGCAATCGACGATATCGTGGCGCGCGGAGCAATGCTCACCGACGAATTCCTGGTCAACATGATCGGCGAATTCCAGCCACCGACGATATCCGGTTTCGATGATCCAGGGATCGCCGGGCGTCTTCATGCCCTGGCCAGCGAAAGCGAAGCGCCGGGGGACGATCCCAGCGTCGTATCCTCGACCCTCATCACGGGCGAGGCGGCATCCGTGCATGTACCGGTGACCACCGAGGTCAACAGCCACAGCATGTCGCAACTGGTCGACGCGCTTGGCGTCCAGGCCCTGCTGGAACACCTGTCACCGAACATCGGTCTGGTTGGTGCCGGTCAGTTGATAGCCGCCGCTTCAGATCGGGGAGCCAATACCCTGGAGCATCTGACAGGCGCACTCTACCGCCTGTTGATCGACGGTTCGGCTGCGGATCCCCAGGAGTCGGTATCCCGTGGCCTACTCTATATTGTCGATCTGCCAACTCCGTTCGAAGGGCGAGGTTCACTGCAATCTCAACTGCTGTCCATCGAACAGAAACTGGCCAACATGCCCGGCCTTTCACTGGTCTCTCTGGTGGACCGAGATCCCACTGAACTGGCCGCCATCGCCCACGATGACATCGCCTACCGCTACGCCCTGCAACACCTCAGCCCCTTTGCCGTGCTCGGCGCGGACCAGGCGGCGACCGAAGCACTTTATGCATCACACAACACGAACCATGCCCTCGACCTGTTCAACCCGACCACGCGCACCGGCCTGAGCGATGCCTGGCTGAGCGACCGCGCCCGCATGCTCAGCCAGCTGATCCTCGCCAATCACGCGGATTCACACGTGGCGGAGGGCGGGTTATTCCACGACGAGTTCTACGAGGACATCGGCCAGGGCATCCAGATTGCCTCTGATCCCGAGATCGCCGTTACCGGGCACCCGCGCCCGGCCAATGCGGTGCAGTATGTCTTTGGCGACGAGCGCAACAATACCCTGCCCGGCGGGGCGCGTGGTGATCACCTGTACGGTGGCGCGGGCGACGACATACTCGAAGGGCGTGGCGGTGACGATTACCTGGCTGGCGGCGCGGGACGGGACACCTATATCCTCGATCGCAACAGGGACCACAATGTGATCCACGACCAGGACGGCGACGGACGCATCCTGGTCGAAGGTGATGCGCTCACTGGCGGCAGCCTGATTGCCGAGAACCAATGGCGCAGCGCCGACGGGAATCATCACTACGCCCTCGATGGAACGACGCTCTACATCGACGGCCACCTACGCGTCGAGCATTTCCACAACGGCGACCTCGGTATCGAACTCACCACCGCATCCCAGCCCCCATCGGGAGCCCCTGACGACCTGATCGGCGGAGACGGACCCGACCCACTGTGGTGGGGCCAGTTGAACGACCCCACCAGCGCTTTCTATGCCGACATCCGGGCCAGCGGCGGCGCGGGCAACGACCTGATCGCGACCGCCAGGGGCGACGACCGCATCAACGGTGGCAGCGGCAACGACTGGATTACGACTTATGACGGCAATGACCGGATCGATGGCGGCGAAGGCGATGACGCCCTGTTCCCCGGCAAGGGCTCCAACAACATCGACGGTGGCCCGGGCGACGATCTGATCCTTGGGTCCGGCAGGCGGGTATTCAATACCTCGGGAGATATGACATGGGACCAGCGCATCTGGCGTGATATCGGTGGCGCCTTCGGCATCGAAATCAAACCCGGGGTATGGCGCGACGAACATGGCGAAATCACCGCCTACCACACCCTGCTGATGCCGCCGACATCCATGTCGGGCAGCAGTGACGGCATGACCTTCACCTACACCCCGAGGACAAGACGCACGGCAGCATCGTCTACCAGGACCAGGACGGAGCCCGTCACCGATTCAGCGTATCCCATGACGTCTTCCCGGAGGACGACAGTACCCCAAATGACCTCTCCGGCGGTGACGGCAACGACTACGTGGCCGGCAATGCGGGTGACGACGTGCTGCTCGGAAATGCTGGCAAGGACATCCTGATCGGTGGGACCGGCCGGGATGAACTGCTCGGCGGCGCCGGCAGCGACACCCTCATGGAGCAACAGGACGAGGACCTGCTGGACGGGGGCAGCGGCGCCGACCAGCTGTATGGCGGCTCCGGCCAGGACATCCTGTACGGTGCAACGACCTTGAGAACAAGGGCGAAGACGACCGCCTGATCGGCGGCGACGGCAACGACACCCTGTACGGCAACGGTGGCGACGATGTGCTCAGCGGTGGTAACGGCAACGACCTGCTGTGGGGACATGCCGGCAACGACCAACTCAGCGGCGGCAGCGGTAACGATGAGCTGCGCGGAGGCACAGGCGATGATCGCCTGTCCGGTGACAGCGGCAGTGACCTCATCGAAGGAGGGCAAGGCAATGATACGCTGGATGGCGGTAGCGACGGCGCGGGCGACCGCCTGTGGGGCGGCGCGGGCGACGATCGCTTCGTCTATCACCGACAATCCGGCATCGACAACATCGCCGACGGCCAGGATGGCGACGTCGTCCAGCTGGTCGACATACGGCCCGCCGATATCGGGGTCGATATCGCCTACGACACCCAGGGAGAGGCCCTGCTCGTCCTCACGCTCGACAGCAGGAACCAGCTGCTGGTCAGTGATGGCGTCACCAGTGCCCCCGGCCACTATGAATTCAGCGATGGAACGGCGCTGTCACGCAAACAGCTGCTCGCCAGCCGCATGCAGCAACCGCTCGACTACCGCCTGGAGCAGGCCGGTGAACTGGACGGCGGGCAGGCCGCCGATGTCCTGATTGGCAGCATGGGCGACGACCACATCCTCGGCCAGGGCGGTAACGACACCATCGCGGGCAGCGGAGGCGACGACCTGCTCGAAGGCGGCAGCGGGAACGACTGCTACGTGTTCGGCATCGGTACCGGACGGGATCGTATCGACGAGGCCGTCGGTGAGGCCAGTCACCTGAAGCTCCTGCCCGGGACCGACCCGGACATACTCCGGTACCAGCGCAGCGGGGACGATCTGCGCATCACACTGGCCGACGGAGCGCGCGACAGCGTGACCCTGAGCGGTTTCTTCGTTCGCCAGCAACAGTGGGCGATCGAGGATGCCGCCGGCAAGCAGCAGCTGATCACGCCGGACACGCTCGCCGCCAGGCTCCAGCCGATCGAGACCCACCTTTCCATCGAACAGATCCGAAGCGGCTTCCAGGATCGGATCCGGCACGGCCTTGACGACATGCTGCGCCTGAATGGCTACACCCGCGACGCCGATGGCCATTGGCATGGCGAGTTCAGCAACGGCCTGACCGAGCACCGGCGCTACACCGTGCGCTTGGATATACAACAGCAGGCGGTTCCGCAGCAGGACTACCAACGCAACCGCAATACGCTCACGACCAGTTTTCTGGGGGAGACCCTGCTCACCCGCCCCACCACCATAACCAGTTACGCACCGGGTGGCACGCCGGTCCAGGGCGGCACCGGCAACAGCAGCTATCTCGACCTGAATGCGATTACCCGTCATGGCTACAGCGGCCTCAAGGTCAGTGGGCGGGCGCTGCCCGTCTACGGCGTCGATGGACGATACAATCCGCTGACCGGCGAGACGGAAAGACCGGTCGTCGGCTACCGCTATTACCCCAGCGGCACGGGCTCGGCCACGCTCAGCACCCAGTCACTGCCGCATCGCTACCGCGACTACGACACCTCGATCAACATCCTCGATCTCCATCTTGGCGGCGGGGACGAGCACTTCAGCATCGGCAGGAACCATCGCGCCGGCTTCAACCTGGTCGATGGCGGCGGGGTAACGACGTCCTGGATGCGCGCCAGGCCAGCGACGGATACCGTGGCGCCTCGTCCATGCCCCTACCCCAAGGCGGGCGCTGGAAATGGTCATCACTGCCCGGCAGCCTGCTGTATGGCAACAGCGGGGATGACCGCCTGTACGGCAGTGACGGTGAGGATATATTGATCGGCGGCGCCGGCAACGATTTTATGCAGGGCGGCATCGGCAGCGACACCTACCGTATCGACGATCCTCACGGCCTGGATACCATCTTCGAATGGGCCGGGCAGGCGTCTCCGGCAGACCGCATCATCCTGCCACAGGAAGTCACCCTTCCCGACCTGCGGTTCGAATGGGGCCGCACCCTGGCCAGCGCCCCTGCACCCTCGCTGGCGTGGGGCGAGCCGCTGCAGATGACCTACACCACCTTCACCCTGCGCTGGGGCGAGCACGATGGCGTCCGGCTGATTCTTCCGCATAGCGAACAGGCCGCGGGCACAGGCATCGAAGACATCGTATTCGGGGATGGGAACGAGGTGCCCCTCGACACGCTCATGCGCGAGGCCGGCGCATTACCTGGCGTGGACCCGCATCTGGACGACAACCGCCTCTCCGGCAGCGGCTATCTCTATGGCGACGCGGGTGACGACACCTTGCACGGCGTGTACCAGGTGACACACAGCACGCCGGGCGGGGGGCACGGAGCGGCACCCCACCCCGCCGCGCCGGCGCCGTCTCCGCTGCTGTTCGGCGTCGCGCCGAGCAACACGTTCGATGCGGTACTCATCGGCGGCAGCGGGCACGACCGGCTGCTCGGCAATGACATCGTGCGCGACTGGACCTTCGACATCGCACGCGAGGTCAGCAACCTGTGGGACAGCGGCAACGACTACGATGGTGGTCCTGGAAACGACGAAATCTGGACCACCACCGGTTCCGACCTGATCCACTTTGGCCTGGGCGACGGACAGGACCGGGTCACTGACCTGTTGCACGACGCCGCCTATCTGAACCGCCGCGATCACGACGGCCTTGCGCTGGGCGATCCCCGGCTCAACGAGGCGACAGCACACCTGGACGACCTGGGCGCGCTGCAGACGGCGCACCGGGCACAGCTGCACAGCTCGACCGGCACCCTGCGCTTCGATGCCGACATAGCGCCCGCGGATATCGCGGTCCGGCGCGCCGGCAACGACCTGGTGTTCGCCCACAGCAACAACGAGGACACGATCCGCTTCGTCCACTGGTTCGATGCCGATATCAACCAACTCGAACGGGTGGAATTCAGCAGCGACCACAGTTACTGGAATCGCCAGGACATCTCGGCCCTGCTCGACGGCAGCAGCTATGTCCATCGCGAGATACCGACCTCGCAGCCGACACCGCAGGGAGATTCGCCACAGCCCGATGACAACGGTCCGGACGCGAAAAAGAACACCGCGCCACCCGGCGTGCCGGCGGATGGCCCCGACGCCTATCAACGCGAACAACTGGCGCGGATCACCGCGGTTCACTCGCGGACACGGCAGGAACAGGAAGTGTTTACGGGGACTCACACCATCACGCGGCTGACCCCCAACCCGGATCGTCGCGGCGGCCGCCATCATCATCCAGGCTGCCGTCTGTGCCGGAGATCGCCCCTGTCCCGGCACCCGCGCACGCGACCGCCGGGCCCGGTACCGGACCCGATATTACGCAGCTCCATATCGAACATCAGTGGAAGCGCATGCACCAGACACTGCGTAAGCTCGATGCCGGATCGCATCGGCTCGCCGGCGCAGCGATACAACAACAGGGAGGCGATCCGGCCATGCACAACAGCCTGTTTGGCCATCGCCGCCGCGACCCGGGGCATGCGCGGGACACCCTCTCCCTCGCGCCGGCCGACACCCATCTGCAACCATTCCATGGACTGAACGAGGGCCTGCAGCCGCTGCCCTGGTAATCCATCCACCCAAGCACACAGAGGAACGACAAGGATGTCCGGATCGATCACAAGCCCAGAGACACAGGACTGGCAACCGTATCACCCGGCCCGGATCCGGCTTCAACGAACCGCCCGCAACCCTGTAGGACGCCGGGTCCTGTGGACCCTGTTCGCCCTGCTCTGCTTCGTCATCGCCTGGGCCTGGTGGGGGTGGCTGGATATCATCGCAAGCGCCGATGGGCGCCTGATACCGGCCAGTCGACTCAAGATCGTGCAGCCGGCCGAGGCCGGTGTGATCCGCGAGATCCTGGTCAGCGAGGGCCAGCGCGTGCGCGCCGGGCAACTGCTGATGCGCATGGACAGCCTGGAGGCCGACACCGACCTGCAGTCCCTGCAGCAGGATCGCGAACGCACGAGACTTGCCCTGGCACGGGTGCAGGCCGAACTGGACGGGTCGCCCTTCCAGCCAGCGCAGGCGGCGCCCGCCGACCTGGCCCGCGAGGCTCTGGCCCGCTACCGGGCCGACCAGCAGGCGCTCCATGGCCAACTGGCAGAGGCGCAGGCAAGACACCTCAAGGCGCGCCGGGAACTGGCCGCCGCACAACAGCAGAAACAGGCCATCGAGGCGGTGCTTCCCTACTACCGCAAACAGGCCACCTCGATCGGGCGGCTTGCCAAACAGGGGCTCTCCGCGCAATCGACAGCAGACGAGAAAGAGCGTCAGCGCCTTGAGAAGGAAGCGGCGCTGGCGACCCAGCAACGCCTGATCGAGTCGGCGCAGGCCAGTATTGCGCTCTCCGAAAAAAAGATCGAACGCCTCCGCGCAGACCACATCCTGACGCTGCGTCGCGAACTGGACCAGACAGGAAAACACCTCGCACAACTCGGATACCGGATCCGCAAACAGCGCCACCGCCAGGCGCAATTGTCGCTGCGCGCGCCACACGACGGGATCATCAAGCAGCTCGCCACCCACACCATGGGAACCGTGGTCCAGCCCGGCACCGTCCTGGCCAGCCTGGTCCCCGACGACAATCACCTGCAGGCCGAGATCTGGCTGTTCAACAAGGACATCGGTTTCGTGCACGAAGGCCAGCCGGTACAGCTCAAGGTGGCCGCCTACCCGTTCCAGAAATACGGCCTGATCGAAGGTCGGCTGAGCATGCTCAGCGCCGACGCCCAGAGCCGCAGGGAGGCCCAATCGGCCGGATTCCCGGCGGCCCCGGACGGGTCCCTGCGCTACCGGGCGCTGGTGGATTTCGACCGCAGCGGCCTGCAACAGGACGGTCAGACCTACCCCCTGTATGCCGGCATGCAGGTCACCGGCGAGATCCGCCTGGGAACCCGCCGTGTGGCGGACTACCTGCTGTCACCGATCAGCCGGGCATGGCACGAGGCCGGACGGGAACGATAGCAGAGATAACGGACGGTTCGCCGGCAGGCCCGGCGCTATGCTGGCATGGCGATCGGCTTTGCCCTGCGCCACCAGCGCCAGCGCATGTGTGGCCGCCAATGCCAGGCCTGCCCGTCGCAGGTATAGAGCCAGAATTCAGTACCCATCAGGCCCTGCAGACGCTGGTCGAGTCGAATAAGAGCCTGCCGCCAGGCGGTGGGATCCCCATCGACCACTGCCCGCCCGAGGGCCTGTTCCACGTAGAGGTAATCCTCGCCTGTTCCGTCAGCCAGTGACGCAAGTCCCTGCTGCAGGGGATCCACCTCGGCACGCCCGGCCTCCGGGTCGGCCGTCAGCAGCGAAGGCAGCTTCACCTCGGTGAATCCCCGCGATACCTTCCACGGCATATAACCGCCGCCACTGAACCACAGGCCGCAGACCGGCAGCCTGCCGCTCGCCTCGCGCTCCATATTTGCAGGCAATGAATGGAACAGCATCTGTATCTCGTTCATCCAGGCGCGCCAGCGGGCGGCCTCCTCGCCCTCGGGCAGAAATCGGTCGACATTGCGGCCAATGATCGCGCTCAGCGGATGGAAATCCACCCGGGGTGCCTGCTCGACAGCGAGATACCAGCGTGTCGGATGGGGAACCAGCAGTTTCAGGCCCTCGTCGGCGAAGTGCTGGTTGAAGGCCTCGCCAAAGGCCTGGGCCTCCTGCATGCTCAAGGGCTGGTGATGAAAGTCGAAACCCAGCAGGCGGTCCAGGTCGGGACGCAGATAGATCGGGTCGGCGTGCAACAGGTAACGCGATTCGGCATGGCCCTGGCTGTCGGCGTAATAGCAGGCCGCCGCGGTGGGCAGCGGCCCGTCCACCGGCACGCCGAACAGTTCGAACAGGGCGTGCGGATAGGACGCCGGCCCAGGCTCCCTGTCGGCACGCGCCAGCAGACGCTGCAGCGCCGGCAGGCGAGGCATGCCACCGGCCTCCGCGACGCGCGGACACGGCCCGAGCAGGCCCGGTACGACCAGGTGCCCGATCAAGCGCTATCAGCCCAGGTGTTCGACCCGGATACGGGTAACGCTGCCAACGATGGTATCGAGCGCCTCGATCCTCCCAATGGCCTCGTCCATCTGTCCCTCGCGCACGCGGTGGGTGAGCATCACCAGCGGCACCTCGGTCTCGCCCTCGGCCGGCTCCTTCTGCTGCATGGCCTCGATGCTGATCCCGGCATCGCTGAGGATGCCGGCCACCGCGGCCACCACGCCGGGCCGGTCCTGGGCGGTCATGCGCAGGTAGTAGGCGGTCTCGACCGCGTCCATCGCCAGGATCGGGGTATCCGAGAGCTCGTCCGGCTGGAAGGCCAGGTGCGGCACCCGGTTGCCCGGATCGGTGGTCAGGGTGCGGGCCACATCGATGATGTCCGCGACCACCGCCGAGGCGGTCGGCAGGGAACCGGCGCCGGCCCCGTAGTACAGGGTCGGACCCACGGCATCGCCCTTGACCAGTACGGCGTTCATCACGCCGTCGACATTGGCGATCAGACGCTTTTCAGGGATCAGGGTCGGGTGCACACGCAGCTCCACCCCGTCATCGGTCTTGCGGGTGACGCCGAGGTGCTTGATGCGGTAACCGAACTGCTCGGCGTAGGTCACGTCCTGCGGCTCGATACGGCTGATGCCCTCGGTGAAGCAGGCATCGAACTGCAACGGAATGCCGAAGGCCAGCGAAGCCAGGATGGTCAGCTTGTGCGCCGCGTCGATACCCTCGACGTCGAAGGTGGGATCCGCCTCGGCATAACCGAGTGCCTGCGCCTCGGCCAGCACGTCGGCGAAATCACGTCCCTTGTCCTTCATCTCGGTAAGGATGAAGTTACCGGTGCCGTTGATGATGCCGGCGATCCACTCGATGTGGTTGGCCGCCAGGCCCTCGCGCACCGCCTTGATGATGGGGATACCGCCCGCGACCGCCGCCTCGAAGGCCACCGTCACGCCCTGGGCCTGGGCAGCGGCGAAGATCTCGTTGCCGTGCAGGGCGATCAGCGCCTTGTTGGCCGTGACCACGTGCTTGCCATTGGCGATGGCTTCGAGCACCAGCTCGCGCGCGGGTGAATAACCGCCGATAAGTTCCACGACGATATCAACCTCGGGGTTCTTCACCACCTCGAAGGCATCGTCACTCACCTGCACCTGTCCGATGCCATCGAGTTGCGAGGGATCGTATTCCCGCGCGGCGGCATGACTGACGACAATACCGCGCCCGGCACGGCGCGCGATCTCCTCTGCATTGCGCACCAGTACATTCAGGGTGCCGCCACCGACGGTACCCAGTCCCAGCAGACCTACCTTGACGGGTTCCACTACACTCTACTCCCGTTTATTTCGTTGTATTCGATGGTTGTCAGACCGCTTCCTGCAGCACGCCGTCGCGGCGGAACATGTCGCGGATGCCGCGCACCGCCTGGCGGGTACGGTGTTCGTTCTCGATCAGGCCAAAACGTACGTGGTCGTCACCGAACTCGCCGAACCCGATACCCGGCGATACCGCGACCTTGGCCTCCTGCAAGAGCTTCTTGGAAAACTCCAGCGAACCCAGCTCGCGGTAGGGCTCGGGGATGGGAGCCCACACGAACATCGTTGCCTTCGGCTTTTCAATCTTCCAGCCGATATTGTTCAAGCCATCGCACAGCACGTCGCGGCGCGACTGGTACATGGCGCGGATCTCCTCGACACAGTCCTGCGGTCCTTCCAGGGCGGATATCGCCGCCACCTGGATCGGAGTGAACATGCCATAGTCCAGGTAGGACTTGATCCGCCCCAGCGCCGCCACCAGGGTCTTGTTGCCGACCATGAAACCGACCCGCCAGCCGGGCATGTTGTAACTCTTGGACAGAGAGAAGAATTCGACCGCGACGTCCTCCGCGCCCGGCACCTGCAGAATGGAGGGCGCCTGGTAACCGTCGAAAACGATATCGGCATAGGCCAGATCCTGGATCACCCAGATCCCGTGCTCCTTCGCGATCGCCACCACCCGTTCGAAGAACTCCAGATCCACGCACTCGGTGGTCGGATTGCCCGGGTAGTTGAGCACCAGCATCTTGGGACGCGGCCAGGACTCCTTGATGGCCGCCTCCAGCGAGTCAAAGAAGTCGTGCTCCGCGCTCACCGGCACGTGCCGCACGTCCGCGCCGGCGATGATGAAACCGTAGGGGTGGATGGGATAGGCCGGGTTGGGCACCAGCACCGAGTCGCCCGGCCCCATGCAGGCCAGCGCCAGGTGGGCAAGCCCCTCCTTGGAGCCAATGGTGACGATGGCCTGGGTCTCGGGGTCCAGGTCCACGTCGTAGCGCTTCTTGTACCAGTTGCAGATCGCGCGCCGCAGGCGCGGGATGCCCTTGGACATGGAGTAACGATGGGTGTCCTTGCGCTGCGCCGCCTCCGCCAGCTTGTCGACGATATGTTGCGGGGTCGGCTGATCGGGGTTGCCCATGCCGAAGTCGATGATATCCTCCCCCCTCGCGCGCGCGGCCGCCTTGAGCTCGTTCACGATGGCGAACACATAGGGGGGCAGGCGCTTGATGCGATGGAAATCTTCCATTTCGGGAGACGACACGGGAGCCTCGGCAAATCAGAAAAAATGCAAGCCCGTAACGCTACTGAGCAGCACCGGAATTGTCAATGAATCTCAACCTTTCACCCAGGGCCCTGTCATCGAAGTTCCTAACTCACTGAATTAAGTGGGGCGGGTAGTCTGCTCGGAAAACTTCGGCGGCAGGGATACCGCCGTAGAGCCTACACGGATGTATTCACGGCGTTTTTCCGAGCAGACTACCCGCCTCACCCGAGCTAGATGACGTTGCCCTGGCCTTTAACCGCTGACCGCATGGGAGTGTACGGACGATGAAAATGGTGCTCGACGATGCCGGCGACCTCAATGTCATCGCCGCCTATACCGCGGGCGAGGTCGGGATCCGGGGCCAGGCGCACGCCACCCGGCTGCTGGTGCTGCCACGCGATATCCGGCGCGATGGCATCCCGGCCACGATCGACGACCTTGCCCCGGATACCCTGGCGCCGGTTCTGCAATCCGGGGTCGGGATCCTCATCCTCGGCACAGGGGAACAACAGCGCTTCCCGTCGCCCGAGGCGTTGTCCTGCCTGATGCAGGCCCGCATCGGCTACGAGATCATGGACAACGCGGCCGCCTGCCGCACCTTCAATATCATCCTGGGTGAGGGTCGTGAGGCGGCCCTGCTGCTGCTCGATGATCCGGCCTGAGCGTCCTCTCCTTCTGCGCATATCACTGCATGCACTGGCCCTGTTCCTGATCGGCCTGGTGCTCAGTGGCTGCCGGCAGCCCACCCAACTGGAACGCATCCGGGAAGGCGATGAACTGATCGTTGCCAGCCGCCATGACCCGGACACGGTCTACCCGGGGCCGCACGGCCCGGCGGGACTGGAACACGACCTGATCGAGGGATTCGCGTGCGCGATCGGTGTGCGGATACGCTACGTCTTTCCGGACAACCTGGGCCGATTGCTCGATCAGACCGCAACCGCCTCCGTGCACATGGCAGCTGCCAGTCTGACGGTCACCCCGCAACGCCGGCGCTGGATGCGTTTCAGTATTCCCTACCGGGAGATCAGTGAACGGCTGGTGTACCGCATGGGGGTCCACCGCCCGCGCTCGCTCGAACAGATCCCCCCAGGCGCACTGCACGTGGTCGCCCGTTCCAGCCACAAGGAAACCCTGCAGGCCCTGCGCCACAAGCTGCCCTCGCTGAGCTGGATCGCCCGCCCGGACAGCGGTCAGTGGCAACTGCTCAATGAGCTCAACCGCGGCAGGATCGACTATATCGTGGTGGATTCCAGTGTTCTGCCGCGCGCCCGGCAGGTCTTTCGCTACCTGCGCCCGGGCTTGAAACTGGCCGACACCCGGCTGCTGGCCTGGGCCTTCCCCCCGCCGGCGACGACTCACTGATCCAGGCCGCCAACCGCTATCTCGCGCAGATCCGCGACAACGACACCCTGAAGAAGTTGATCGACCACTACGAACACCTGGTCGACCGCCTCGACTTCGTTGCCAAGCGCGACTTCCAGCGCCACATCCGCAGTCGCCTGCCCGCACTGAAACCCCTGTTCCAACGGGCTGCAGCCGAATCGGGCATCGACTGGCGGCTGCTTGCGGCCGTCGGCTACCAGGAGTCCCACTGGAACCCGGATGCGGTCTCACCCACCGGGGTACGGGGGATCATGATGCTGACCGCCGCCACCGCGAAACAACTGGGCATCGGCAACCGACGCAATCCCAAACAGAGCATTCTGGGTGGTGCGCGCTATCTCCGCATTGTGGAGAAAAAGGTGCCCGACCGCATCCCCGAACCCCACCGCCTGTGGCTGACCCTGGCCGGGTACAACATCGGCTTCGGACACCTGGAGGACGCCCGCATCCTGACCCAGCGCCAGGGCGGCAATCCCGATCGCTGGCAGGACGTTCGCCAACGCCTGCCGCTGCTGAACCGGAAGCGCCCTGCCGACACGCTGAAACACGGACCCGCCGATGGGATCCAGGCGGTCGAATACGTCGAGAACATCCGCAACTATTACGAACTGCTGCTGTGGTTCGACCACCACCCGGAAGACCTGGAAGCCGCCGCTTCCCCCATCCCCAACACAAAGGGCAGCACCAGGCGTCGCACGCATCCCGCTTCCTGATCCGGGCATTTTTTTGGGATAATCCATGCCAGCGATGTAGCCTGGATGAAGCGCAGTGGAATCCAGGACCGCCCGTCGGCTGCGCCCCGGATTGCGCTACGCTTCATCCGGGCTACTTCCTTCCCAAACACCAACCACAGAGCCTATCCCGATGCCGGATTCATTCGTAGATGCCTGCCTGAAACGAGACAAGAACCTGCGCAGCCGGGTCAAACTGATGGGCAATATGCTCGGGGAGGTGGTCGCATCGCAGTCCGGCGACGACGTGCTGCACAATATCGAACGCCTGCGCAAAGGCTTCCTGAAGTTGCGCAAGGACCGCGATCCGGCACGCCTTGAACGCCTCAAGAAACTCATCGACCGGCTCTCGCCGGACGTGCTGCGGCCGGTCATCCGCGCCTTCGCCACCTACTTCCAGCTGGTAAATATCGCCGAGGAGAGTTTCCAGCACCAGCAGCGCCGGCGGGTCGCGGCCTCCGGGGCCGCCTTGTGGGAGGGGTCTTTCGATCACTGCATACGGGAGCTGCATGCATGCGGCGTCAGCCTGGACGAGTTACAGGATCTGCTCGACGAGACCCGCTACATGCCGGTATTCACCGCCCACCCCACCGAATCCAAACGGCGCGCCATCCTGCTGCAGCTGCGGCACATCTTCGAGGCCAACGAGCAACTGGACAGCCGCGCCCTGACCATGGATCACAAGGATCACTGGCGCGGCGCGCTCAAGACGCGCATCCAGACCCTGTGGAAGACCGACGAGGTGCGCCCCGCCAAGCCGGACGTACGGCACGAGATCCGCATGGGCCTACACCACTTCAGGGCCAGCCTGTTCGATGCCATCCCTGTGGTCTACCGGCGCCTGCAGTACGCCATCGAACGGGTCTACGGCGAGGACGCCCGGCACACACACATCGAACTGCCGGCGCTGCTGCGCTTCGGCTCCTGGATCGGCGGCGACCGCGACGGTAATCCGAACGTGACCGCCGAGACCACGGTCGAGGCCATCCTGACCCAGCAGCGCACCATCCTCGGCCACTATCTCACCCGGGTCGATCAACTGGTCGAGATACTGACCCATTCACAGCAGTTCTGCACGCCATCGAAATCCTTCCGGATGTCGCTGGAGGCCGATGACGCCTATCGTGCAACCTTCGATGACAGCTGGCCGGCACGCTTCCCGCAGGAACCCTACCGGCGCAAGCTCTACATCATGAAGCTGCGCCTGCGCCAGGCATTGGAACGCACCGAATCCCGCCTGGCCGGCCGACCGGCCTCCATGGATGCGCCCGGTTACCGCAGCGAAGACGAGTTCATCCGTGACCTGACCCTGATCCACGACTCGCTCGCGAGCCACGGCGATGCCGATGCCGCCAACGCGGAACTGCTGGACCTGATGCGCCTGGCGCGCACCTTTGGCTTCTACCTGGCGCGCCTGGACATCCGTCAGGAATCGACCGTGCATACCAAGGCGGTCAGCGAGATCCTGGCCCTGGGCGGCATCGAGGACGACTACCAGGCGCTGGACGAGGAAGGCCGCATGCAGCTGATGGGCAGGCTGCTGGAACAGCCTCCCCTGCAGATCGACCACGCGCGACTCTCGGACATGACCCGCGAGGTACTGGCGGTATTCGATGTCATCGCCGAGATGCAGCAATGCGTGAGCCCGCTGGTGATCGGGCGTTATGTGATCTCCATGGCCCATCATGCCTCGGACGTGCAGCACGTGATGTTCCTGGGCAGCCTGGCAGGGCTGGCAGGCGACCACGACGGACAGCTGATCTGCCGCTTCGGCGTAACGCCACTGTTCGAGACCATCGAGGACCTGCAGCACATCAAGCCGGTCATGACGCGCCTGCTCGACGACCCGGTCTACCAGCGCCTGCTGCAACAGCACGGCACCCTGCAAGAGGTCATGCTGGGCTATTCGGACTCGGCCAAGGACGGCGGCATCGTGGCCTCGGCCTGGTCGCTGTACCAGGCGCAGCAACGGGTCATCGCGCTGGGGCGTGAACGCGGCGTGAAGATCCGCCTGTTCCACGGCCGCGGCGGCACCATCGGCCGCGGTGGCGGCCCGACCCACCAGGCCATCACCTCGCAACCGGCCGGCACCGTGCTGGGGCACATCAAGTTCACCGAACAGGGCGAGGTGCTGTCGTACAAGTACAGCAACAAGGAAACCGCCGTGTTCGAGCTGACCATGGGCCTGACCGGACTGATCACCGCCAGCATCGGTCTGATCAAACCAGTGCCGAAGGACAACCCGCTGTACGCACAGATCATGCAGGATCTGCAGCACAGAGGTGAACAGAGCTACCGTCAGCTGACCGAGCACACGCCCGGCTTCCTGGACTATTTCTACGAGGCCACCCCGGTCAACGAGATCGCCCTGCTCAACATCGGTTCACGGCCTTCGCACCGCAAGAAGCAGGACCGTTCCAAGGCCTCGGTACGCGCCATCGCCTGGGTGTTCGGCTGGGCCCAGGCCCGCCAGACCCTGCCCGCCTGGTACGGACTCGGCTCGGCCCTCGAGGGCTGCTGCAACGACAATGAACAACACATGGCGACCCTGTGCAGGCTCTACCGCGAATGGCCCTTCTTCCGCGCCCTGACGGGCAATACCCAGATGGCGCTGTACAAGTCGGACATGCGCATCGCGGAGGAATACGCCCGGCTGGCAGAGGATCAGGAGACCGCACAAGCGGTACTCCGCCTGATTCGCGAGGAGTACCAACGCACCTGCGAATGGGTACTGAAGATCGCCGGCATCGACGAACTGCTGGACGAGACGCCGTTGCTGAAGCTCTCCCTGAGTCGCCGCGACCCCTACCTGGACCCACTCAACCATATCCAGCTGGCGTTGCTGAAACACTACCGGGACGAATCCCTGGACGAGGCGGAACGGGAGATCCAGCTCGACCCGCTGCTGCGCAGCATCAACGCGATCGCCGCGGGCATGCGCAACACCGGTTAACAGTAGCCCGAATGTAGCATAGCGAAATCCGGGGAGAACGCTGGATCAGGGCAGAAACCGTAGCCCGGGTAAAGCGCGGCGAAACCCGGGGCAGGCCATTCAACCCGGATTACGGCCCCTGGCCATCACCCGGGTTACGCATTACACACCACACCCCGTAGGAGCGGGCTTGCCCGCGAAGCAGCACCGCACCCATCCATTCGCTGCCAAGACAGCTCCTACACACCGTACCCTGTAGCATACATTCACCTGGCGAGGCGCCGGCCTATATCAGCCAGGGCCCGTGGCCAGGGATGGCCCTTGCGCAGCGGCGCGGGCAATTCCCGGACGGCCTTTCTGGCCGCGCTGGCGCCGTCGAATACGCCATACCCCAGCGCCCACACCGTTTTATTGCCACTCCCTATCCTGTGCAGCAGCAGCTCGCGCTGCCATGCATGGCCCGACACCAGGTGCTCGATCCTGTTACGCTCCCTCGAGGCCAGCAGTTGCAGGGTAAACCGGTTGCCGGGGTGGGCGGCCAACCATCCGGTATCCACCATGACCAGGGAAGGCGGGCTGCGCCCGGGGTCCGGCTGCTGTTCAGATGCGCTTGCGGCCAGGCGATCGAGCTCTTGCAGGGCCTCGGCCGATTTCTGCGAGCCGTTCCTGGCCGCGATCCGGTACCAGTAGCGCGCCTTGTCCAGATCCCGGTCGACGCCACGACCGATGACATACAGGCTGCCCAGATTGTGCTGGGCCAGGATCAGTCCCTGGGCGGCCGCCTTCTTCCACCAGGCAGCGGCCAGCCCGGGGTCGAATCCCATCGCTCCCTGCCGGTTGTACTGGTTGCCCAGGTTGTACTGCGCCATAGGGTCACCGCCCTCGGCCGCCTGCTTGAGCAGGTACAGGCTCCGGCTGCTGTCCTGCTCTACCCCCTGCCCTTTCGCGTACAGGAGGCTCAGATAGAAGGTCGCGCGCGGATCACCCTCGTCCGAGAGGGCCTTGAAGGTCTCAGCCGCTTGGGCAAAATCCCGGTTACGGTAAGCGGCGATGCCCTCATCCAGGGTCGCGGCGATCCCAGCGGCGCTCAACAGCACGCCGATCAACAGCCAGACCGCGTAGCGCAGCGGCCTTGTCACTGCGCCGCTCCGGTGCCGGCCTCGACCACCTGGCGGGCAATATCGCGTCCGCGCTGCATGGCGCCCGACAGTGGCGGATCGCCCGCTTCGGGCGGCTGGTAGTCCTCGTTGCGCAGGTACAGGGTCTGGGTCGGGAAGGCGTATTCCACGCCCAGTTCCCGGGCCACGCGCAGGCAGTCGAGCAGAAAACGGTGCCGCTCGCGCAGTTCGGTTCCCCAGTCCGGGGCCTCCCAGAACACGTATACCAGCACCTCCAGCCAGCTGGCGCCGAGGTCGTTCAGATAGACCTGGAAATAATCCTTACGCATATATGGGTGCCGGCGCACCAGCTCACGCAGCGCCTCGCAAAAGGCCTCGATACGTTCCGGCGGGGTGTCGTAGGCCAGCCCGAAACGCGCCTTGTAACGGCGGTAGCGGCGTTCACCCATGTTGTCCACCTTGGCCGTGATGAACCTCGAATTGGGCATGGTGACCAGGAAATTGTAGAAGGTGCGGATACGGGTACTTCGGAAGCCCATGCGCTCGACCGCCCCCTCCACCCCGTCGACGATGATCCAGTCGCCCACGCTGAAGGTGCGGTCCAGCAGCACCGTGATCGAACCGAACAGGTTCTGCACCATGTCCTTGGCGGCCAGGGCAAAGGCCAGACCGCCCAGGCCGAGACCGGCGAGCAGGCCCGTGATGTCGATGTTCAGGTTGTCTGCGATGAACACGATGCGCACCACGGTGACGAAGATCTTGAGCGTGCGCGGGATTAGCAGGCTGTTGAAAACCGTGCCGATTCTGCCCTGTTTTCACCAGACGGAGGGGATCGACGGCCATTGTTGCGAGTTGAGTTGACCCAAGAGGCCCAATGCACTGGAAAATGCTGACC
>JAKRWE010000399.1 GCA_024712425.1 Chromatiales bacterium | reverse complement strand
TTTTCTAGGCTGCAGGCACACCTTTCCCTTACCCCCATTGTTTGTCAACGTGCCGGGGCGGCACTCACCGGAGGTTATCCTGGCACCAGTCGCTCAGCCACGGTGCAGAACAGGCGTTGATTGTTAATGCCCATCTATTCTGACCCACCTATGGCCAACAATTTTGACCCACCCATCGGGGCATTCCGGGCCATGTGGCCGTACCCTTTCCGTCGTTTTTTGACACGGGCGACGGGAG
>JAKRWE010000398.1 GCA_024712425.1 Chromatiales bacterium | reverse complement strand
CCGGCGAGGCGCCCCGGGTGCGCTTCGAGCGCGACGAGCAGGACCAGCTCGGTCCCTATCTCACCCCGGCCGCCCTGGCGCCCCAGGTACCCACCGAGACCCGCAAGGCGGACAAGACCGGTATTTGTCAAGATAGATGTCGCCTTTTCGATCATGCGGCGCGACACTTTTCTTCGTTGTTACGTTCCGGATTCAATGCGACCGACCCAACGGGATCCCAATTCCGAGTCTGGCCTGA
>JAKRWE010000397.1 GCA_024712425.1 Chromatiales bacterium | reverse complement strand
GAGCGCGCCAACCTGGTGTTCATCGGCCCGCCCGGGGTGGGCAAGACCCACCTGGCCATCGGCATCGGCCAAGAGGCCATCGAGGCCGGCTACAAGATGCTGTTCACCACCGCCCTGGCCCGAATATTTCATCCGCTTCTCGCTTTTCCGGGCGGTCAGTGGATGGAAGATGTGGTGCCTCGAACGGGACGTGGAAAGGCTCGTGAAGGGCTATTTTCTAGGCTGCAGGCACACCTTT
>JAKRWE010000396.1 GCA_024712425.1 Chromatiales bacterium | reverse complement strand
CACCCTGATCGCTAGCCAGCTACCCACCGAGCACTGGCACGACTACATCGGCGAGGCGACCCTGGCAGATGCCATCCTCGACCGCCTGCTGCACGGTGCGCACCGCCTCAACCTGCGGGGTTGTTAATGCCCATCTATTCTGACCCACCTATGGCCAACAATTTTGACCCACCCATCGGGGCATTCCGGGCCATGTGGCCGTACCCTTTCCGTCGTTTTTTGACACGGGCGACGGGAGG
>JAKRWE010000395.1 GCA_024712425.1 Chromatiales bacterium | reverse complement strand
CCAGCTGAAGGTCTATCTCGGTGACCCGGATGTGCCGATCGACACCAACCACCTGGAGCGAGCCCTGCGGGTGATCCCCATGGGACGCAAGAACTGGCTGTTCTGCTGGAGCGAGGTCGGTTGTTAATGCCCATCTATTCTGACCCACCTATGGCCAACAATTTTGACCCACCCATCGGGGCATTCCGGGCCATGTGGCCGTACCCTTTCCGTCGTTTTTTGACACGGGCGACGGGAGG
>JAKRWE010000394.1 GCA_024712425.1 Chromatiales bacterium | reverse complement strand
CGGACGGCAGTGACCGCCTGAGCGGCTATGCCGCGGTGCTCCCGTCGGTGCAGGAGGTGACCTGTGGCCTCCATTGAGCAGATCGCCCGTCAGTACCGCGGTATCCGCTGCAATCATATCGTAACCGTCCATTCCAGACCGCTATTGCCCCAACCTGGATTATCTGAGTCGCTTTTTCTTCTTGCCGGTCGGTCGTTGCGGCTCGGCGGTGCCGGCATCCTTCACCGGAGACAGCAGGT
>JAKRWE010000393.1 GCA_024712425.1 Chromatiales bacterium | reverse complement strand
CCTCCCGTCGCCCGTGTCAAAAAACGACGGAAAGGGTACGGCCACATGGCCCGGAATGCCCCGATGGGTGGGTCAAAATTGTTGGCCATAGGTGGGTCAGAATAGATGGGCATTAACATACGTCAACGAACGATTCTTCGATCATTCGCTGCAGCCGCTTATTGCGCGCCAGGCCGACAATGTAGCCCACACCGTGGCGCGCACACCAGCGCGGCACACGGTGACGGCAGAAGCCCGAGTCGGCCCGCAGAATGATCCGCACGGCAGGCCAGGCCTGGCGTAGTCGTTTGACCAGTAATGCCAGGATGGCCCAGGTATGCTTGGCGCCGTCGACATTGCTGGGCCTCAGATAACCGACCAGCAGCTGCTCACCGCAAAAGACATACAACGGGAGGAAGCAGTAGGCATCGTAATAACCATGGAAGAAGCGCCCTTCCTGCAGGCCGTGCACCCGGTCGTCGGTGGCATCAAAGTCGAGAATCAACTCTTCGGGTGGCCCGGCAAAGGATGCGATGAACCGCTCCACCAGCACATGGTGAATGGCGACCGCCGCCTCACGGCCCATACGGTTCTCCAAACGGCACAAGGTCGGTGAGCTACCCAATACCTGCTCCTGCTCGGTCGCTGTCTGCAACGCCGGGTCACCTCGAAGCTGGTCATGGTCGTTGAGATCCTCATACCCTTGACACAGGGCATGGACGCGTTGACGCAACAACGTCAGTGTTAATGCCCATCTATTCTGACCCACCTATGGCCAACAATTTTGACCCACCCATCGGGGCATTCCGGGCCATGTGGCCGTACCCTTTCCGTCGTTTTTTGACACGGGCGACGGGAGGC
>JAKRWE010000392.1 GCA_024712425.1 Chromatiales bacterium | reverse complement strand
AGGCCAGACTCGGAATTGGGATCCCGTTGGGTCGGTCGCATTGAATCCGGAACGTAACAACGAAGAAAAGTGTCGCGCCGCATGATCGAAAAGGCGACATCTATCTTGACAAATACCGCAATCCTGGAAGCCGACGTACCGCGAGTGAAATGCCCTGAGCATGGCGTGGTGACGACATCCGTGCCGTGGGCCGAGCCCAATTCAGGCTTCACCGCGATGTTCGAGGCACTGGTGATCGACTGGCTGAAGAAAGCNTCGACCTCGGCAGTTGCTCGCCTGATGGGCCTGAGCTGGAATGCCATCGACGGCATCATGCAACGCGCAGTCAAGCGTGGCCTGGAGCGACGAGAGAAGACGTGTGCGCGCCATCCTGGGGTGGACGAGACAGCATTCAGGAAGCGACACGACTATGTCAGCATCGTTTCTGACCAGGACAACGGAACCGTCCTGTACGTAGGCAAGGACCGCAAGAAAGTGGACCTAAAGCGGTGG
>JAKRWE010000391.1 GCA_024712425.1 Chromatiales bacterium | reverse complement strand
AGGGAAAGCGGTTGAGAGAAGGAACCGGATTCGCCGGGTATTGCGCAAGACGATCGCGCCAACTTTGAGTAGCTTGAGCCGCAACGCGCCGACTTGGGCATGAGCCAGTTCGGTGTCTTGCGGCGCCAGCCGACGGATAGATTCCATCAGCACATAGGCCAGGCTGGATAACAGCAGACGGAACTGGTTGGTCCACCAGTCATGGGCACTGGTGCGATCAGCGAACAGCCCCGGCTGCT
>JAKRWE010000390.1 GCA_024712425.1 Chromatiales bacterium | reverse complement strand
TCAGGCCGCTGGCCGCCTGCTCGTCGATCAGTCGTTGCCACTCGTTCTTGCTGTATCGCTTGTTCATAACCTGCCCCTGTCAGTGAATGCAGGGGCAGGTTATGGCGCGAGGGGCGGCCCGCGGTATTTGTCAAGATAGATGTCGCCTTTTCGATCATGCGGCGCGACACTTTTCTTCGTTGTTACGTTCCGGATTCAATGCGACCGACCCAACGGGATCCCAATTCCGAGTCTGGCCT
>JAKRWE010000038.1 GCA_024712425.1 Chromatiales bacterium | reverse complement strand
GCCTCCCGTCGCCCGTGTCAAAAAACGACGGAAAGGGTACGGCCACATGGCCCGGAATGCCCCGATGGGTGGGTCAAAATTGTTGGCCATAGGTGGGTCAGAATAGATGGGCATTAACAGTTTCTGCCACCACGGTAGCAAAAGGATAGACCGTGGAGGAACCCACTATGCTGATGTAGTCACGGCTGGCCGCCTGAGCAACACCAGACATCACAACGGCGGACAGGGCCGCCATACCAATCGCCTTTTTGATCACAACAATCTCTCCAATCAGGAAATTTACGATTCAAACCGGGCGATCCTTTCATTCCTCACCCGATCTGGCGCTATTGTGAACAGCGATTGTGTAAGTTTTATGACAGCCCCATCTTCAACGCCTGGGCGGATGGGCCGTCAAACGGTCGACATGCTGCAGCAGTGGCGTCATGACCGGCTCCAGTTTGCGTCGCATCAGGCTGCCGATGGCGGTGGTGCCCTTGAACACCGGTCGTACCACGCCGTAGCCCATGCCCGACAGGATGCGGACGCTGCGCATCAGCGGCGTCAGCGCCTGGTCCACTCCCTCGACCGCCACAGCGGATGCGTCACAGCTGCACCATTCCTCTGCCTCGATCTCCAGCTCCTCCAGCGTGGCATCCACCGGCGCGTCGCGCAGGGCGCCGAAATAGGCGGCCATCTCGTCCAGCGTGATGTTGACCACGTCCTGGTTCGAGGGCTTTTTGAAGATCCGGTGAACGGTATGCAACCAGACCTGCCCCGGACCGGACAGCACCCGCAGCAGCGCCGCAGCCAGCGCATTGCCCCCGTCGGCCAGCCCCTGCAGGGCCTCGTGGTGCGCAAGCCACAGTGGATGCGGTTCCTGCGCCTCCGGAATCGCATCCGGCAATGTGGCGATGAAGCCCGCGTAATAGGGCGCCTTGCGTGCGGCCTTGCGCCACAACTCGCTGCGCTGCTGTTCATCTAGCAACCCCGCTTGCAGCACCAGTCGCACCGTTTCGATCTGTTTTTCCGCTTCGGTTTCGAACGGCAGGTACTCGACCAGGTAGGCCGCCAGGACAGGACCCATCTCGCCTTCACAGATTGCCTGTTTACGCAGCATGTGACGGGCATTGTCGGCGTCTTCCATGGCCCACCAGGCCCGCCGCGCAAGTTCGTCGGTCAGCCCCGGTGCACACACCGCGGCCACCACCGCCTCCGGTTCGCCCAGCATGAGCAGTTGTTCCAGGCTGTCGTCCTTCATCTGGCCCATGCGCGTCCAGCGCTGAAGATAGACCGGGTAACCGCCCGGTGAACCCAGGACGTGGCCCGAAATCAGCTCCTTGACCTTCCTGATGTACTGGTCGTCGCGGCAGTTCGGCCGAAGTTCGACGCGCGCCTCGCCGTCGGCGGTGAGGCCGGACACCACCATGGACGATTCGTTGATCCGAATCGCCTGCGGTTTGTTGGCGAGCAGGACATTCAGACGCAGCGCGTCTTCAGGGGAGAGACTCATACGGGAGCAGCGATCAGTGCTGGCGGAGGGTCAGGCCTGAGGCGGGACGTAGTTGGCATCGTCCGGGTTGATGAACACGAACTGCATCTCGCCATCGTCCAGCTGGGCGAAATCCAGGGTGGTGTTGTCGAGCAGGGGGACATACTCGGGCGCGATCACGATCTTGACCCCTTCCGAGGTGAAATGGATGTCGTCATCGGCCACTTTATCGAAACCCATGCGGTGGTCGAAGGTACCATCGGCGTGCCGCTGGGCAGCAAGGCGCAAGGCCATGCCTTCCGTACCACCCTGTTGTGCCGCCACCCGAACCTGTTCGGCCGCTGCCTGGGTAACCTTGAACATCTGTCTCAACCTCTTGCTTGCGTAACCGCGAATACCGGAACCGGCCTACCCGGTTCCCCCTTTCGGCCAGGCTCAGTGCCCGGATCTGTCAGCGGCATTCGCCCTGACGAAATCAACGAACCGGGAGGCCCAGTGATTGCGGCCCGTGTCCCTGAGGTGCGCGTAACTCGCGAGCAGGTTGCGGTAGCGGATACCGTCGTGCTCGCCGTCCACCCCGTACCCCCGGGTAACGCGATACGCGAACTCCACCTCTGGCCCGAGATTCTCGAGGGCCGAGTAATGGAATTCATGCGCCGCAATCTCATTCCCGCCCGGCCAGGGGTGACACGCCGTTTCCTCGAGCCGCACATACCCCCGCCCCTGTGGCCGTTCATGCATGACCACATCGGCAGGAATGATGCCCAGCATTTTACCCTGCTTTCCGTTCCAGGTCAGTTGCCGGCAGAGGTACATCAACCCTCCGCATTCTGCGTAAACCGGATGATCGCTCTCGACGAAGGCGCGAATACTCGCCGCCATCGCGGGGTTGTCCGCCAGGGTCTCCAGGTGTGTCTCGGGAAAGCCCCCCCCGAGGAACAGTCCATCGGCCGCGGGAACCGCCCGGTCGCACAGCGGACTGAACGGAAGAAGTTCGGCGCCGGCCTGCTCCAGTGCCTCGAGGTCACTGGAGTAATAGAACCCGAAGGCGGCATCCCGGGCGATCGCAATACGCACCCTGTCCCCCGCAACAGCCAACGGCTCGTCGCGCTGCACAGCCGACGCCGGCGATGCGGATCGCGCGATATCCCAAAGTGCATCCAGGTCCACCTGGGGAGCGATGATCTCACCCATCCGATCGATCTGTGCCTGGCTCTCGGAGACCTCGTTGCTGGGCACCAGGCCCAGATGCTGTTCGCTGATATGCATGTCCGCGTGCCGTTGCACGGCACCGATCACCGGGACATCCGTATAGTGTTCGATCACGGCACGCAACTTGGCCTCGTGGCGGCTGCCGCCCACCTTGTTGAGGATCACACCGGCAATCCGGATGTCGGGATCGAACGCCTGGTAACCAAGAATCAGTGGCGCCACCCCCCGGGTCATGCCCTGGGTATCCAGCACCAGTATGACCGGGCTGCCGAGCTGGGCGGCCAGCGCCGCATTGCTGTTGGTACCCTCGAGATCGAGCCCGTCGAACAATCCCTTGTTACCCTCGATAAGACCGATATCCGCACCCTGCAGTGCACTGCCGAACAGGCCCTCGATCTCGTCCCACTCCATGGTGTAGAAATCGAGGTTATAGCAGGAGCGGCCGGCCGCCTGCGTCAGCCACAGCGGATCGATGTAGTCCGGCCCCTTCTTGAAGGGCTGCACCACCATCCCCCTTTGCCTGAGTGCCGCACACAGTGCCAGCGAGACCGAGGTCTTGCCGGAGGACTTGTGGGCTGCGGATATATAGAGGTGCGCCATATCAGGGTGTCAAAACCAAAAAAGGCGGCCTTACAGCCACCTTCTTCAGGTAATGCTTGGGATCAGCTCTTTTGGTGATAAGGATCCACCACTTCGTCATCCAGGGACACCGGCAGCAGCTTGAGCATACGCACGCCGACGAAGGTCGCTGCCAGCGCCACCGCGATTCCCCCGATACCCAGGAGGAACTCGGGTACCGAAGGCGAGTAGTAGAGCGGCTGTCCGTTGACGTCATCATAAAAACCCGACGCGATGATCACCTTGTCCGGGAAGATGGCCATCGGGAAGGCCTGCCCGCCGATGACGATCACGTACATGGCCGCGAGCCCACCCAGAAGAACCAGCAGACTGGCCGCGATGATCCCGCCATGGGTCTTGCCCAGGGCCGGGTGGAAAACGATACCCATCGGCACCAGCAGACCCAGCAGCACCCAGCCGATCCAGAACAGGCTGGTGTAGATGCCGCCATCGCGCAGGATGAAGGCATCGTATTCGTGATTCTCGGTACCGTACAGATTGGTCAGATGATAGACCACCACGAAATAGAATACCGCAGCCGTGAAGATACCCAGCAGGTTCTTGAGGCGCATCAGCAACTTGGTGCCCAGGGGACGCCCGTCCTGCTTGAAGGTGAACATCAGCACCAGCAGGTAGAAGGCCATGCCGTAGGCGAAGGACATGATGATGAACATCGGCGCCATGATGGCCGCGTCATAACCCTGGCGGGCCACGATGAAGCCAAAGATGGAACCGGTACCGGTGGTCAGTATGAGACGCCACACGAAGGCGAACACGCCCATGGCCGGATAGTACTTGTTCGCCTTGCGCTCCATCATGGTGAACAAATAGACCGCGACGATGGCCAGGAAACCGGCATACAGGTAGATATTCCAGGCAAAGATGGACTTGAAGTTATAGGTCGTCATGGCCACGATCAGGCGTGTGGGCTGCCCCAGGTCGAGCACCAGCACCAGCAGGCCCCCAACCAGCAACGCCATCGCCAGTACCGCCGAAAGCCGACCCAGCGACTTGTGGATCTTCTTGCCGAACACGGAACCGAAGGCCGCGATGTTGAGCGCACCCGAGGCCGCGACGATCAGGAATATCGCGAACACGTGCGGGATACCCCACACGATCTGGTTGTTCATCCCGGTAACCCAGTGACCGTTGTGCTCCATGTAAAGAGCCGCCAGGCCACCGATACCGGCGATAGCTGCCAAAACCACGAGCAGTCCCCAGTAACGTGGACTCTCGATACCCCATTCGCGATAGTGAATCTTTTTCATAGTGGCTCAGGTATCCGAAACTCGATCAGATGCCGCGATAGCGAACACCGGTGTTCAACTTCAGGTCGGCACGCAATTGCCTGGTGTTTTGCTCACGCAGCGCCTTGGATATCTCGCTGCCCGGATCGTTGAGATCACCGAAAACGATGGCGCCGTGCTTGCAGGCGTCCTGGCAGGCGGTGGTGCTTTCGCCGTTGTCACGGCGCTGAACACACAGGTTGCAGCTTTCCACACAACCCTTGCCGCGGGGCGCGATGGTCGGCTTGCGCTCCACCTCTTCGTGTATGAAGGAGCGAGCCTTGTACGGGCAGGCCATCATGCAATAGCGACAGCCGATACAGATGTGGCGATCCACCATGGCGATACCATCGGCACGGCGGAACGAGGCGCCGGTCGGGCATACGTCCGCACAAGGCGGGTTCTCGCAGTGCTGACACATCAGTGGCAGGGTACTGAGCTGGCCGGTGAGACGATCCTTCACCTTCACCGTGCGGATCCAGCGGGGCCGCTGACGGTCCCAGTCTTCAGCGCTGGCGCCCTCCGGCTCGACCAGCATATCGAGACCGTTTTCCTTCTCACAGCCAGTAACACAGTCCGAGCAGCCATCCGCACACTTGGTAGTGTCGATCAGCAGCCCGTAGCGGACCTTGTCGGTAACCGGTTCGGACCGCAGGTTGGCCTGTGCCATGGCATGTAACAACACGCCCGGAGCGACGACCGTCGCGGCCGCCGTCTTGGTGGCAACCGATACGAACTCCCGGCGATTCTGATCAACCTTGTTACTCATGATCACTTCCCCGACTTGGTAGGCACAGTGGCATGACAGCTAAAGCAGGGGGGTTCCACGCCGGCATATTCATGACAGCCCGCGCAGAACTGCTTCTCCCCGGTCTCGGGGTTGACCCCATTGACCGGGATGTACTTGCCATGCGAATCCTTGGCGACATGGCAATCGATACAGCCCGCCAGGCTGTCATCCGTCTTGCGGATCCCCTGGTGCACCGTGATATCGCGCTGATGCTTGATCAACTCGAAATGCTTGCGCCTCATCAGGGAAGTCGGCGCGACACAGGCATCCAGACTTGCAGCCTTACTGCCTTCTATCACGGCGTTCTGCCGCTGACCCTCGGCCATCACTCCCATGCTGAACAGGGTGGCCACGATCAGCAATATACCGGTAACTGTCTTAACCATGTCTTGCGTTCTTCGCTAGCTGCGATAACCCATGCCGCTCGACCAGGCCATGCGGCCCGGTCGATCGACGCTATTACTCACCCAGACCCATCTTGATGTAACCGGTCGGGCAGACATCCGAGCAGATGTGGCAACCGATGCAACGGCTGTAGTCGGTTGCAACATAACGGCCGGTGGTCGCCTCGGTCTTCTTGACGCGGTAGACCGCATCCTGGGGACAGAAGATGACGCAGTTGTCACACTCGAAGCACAGGCCACAGCTCATGCAGCGCATGGACTCCTCGACCGCCTGCTCCGTCTCGAGACCCTTCATGCGTTCGGTGAAGTGATGCAGGACCTCTTCCGCACTCGGCACGTCCTCCTCGCGCAGATTGCGCGGGGTGTATTCGAAGTGCCCAAGGAACAGCTCGTCTGCCGGGATGATCTCGGCGAAGGAGCGATCCTCGTAGTTGTGAATGGCATAGTTGGCCGAGGAGGTTCCACGCTGGTCACCGGCATGCGGATCGAAGTGCTCGGGCGCGAGACCAGCCTCTTCCATCTTCTTCTCCAGATCGAAGTGGTGCACGTCGACCTTCGGACGCTTGTGGTGCTCCTGCCGCTTCAGGAACTCGTCGATGCTCTCGGCAGCGACCCATGCCTGACCGATTGCGGTGGTCAGCAGGTGCGGACGAACGATGTCGCCAACCACGAAGTGGCCCGGCTTGCCGGGTACCTGGTAGAAGCTGTCGGAATCGATCAGGCCACGGCCATTGTCGAAATCCTCCAGGCCGGACAGATCACCGCCCTGGCCGATGGCGGACACGATCAGATCGGCTTCGATCACCTGTTCCGTTCCCTCGACGGGGTTGGGACGACCGCCGTCCATGGTGCACTTGGCGATCTTCAGACCGGTGGCGCGACCGTTCTCGTCCTTCACCACCGCTACCGGCATGACTTCGTCGAGAATGGTGACGCCCTCTTTCAGGGCATCGTTGACCTCGTGCTCAGCCGCGGTCATGTTGTCTTTCGGGAACAGAGAGGTCAGGGTCACGTCGGACGGCTGGGCCTTCTCGGCCAGGCTGTCGTCCTGGGAGACCGAATCATCGAGAATGACCTCCTCCGGGTTGCCGGCGCCCTCGGCGTTGCCGAGACGACGGGCAACGGAGACCACGTCGATGGAGGTATCACCACCACCCACGCAGACCACCTTCTTGCCGGTGACCTTCATGCGCCCTTCGTTGAAGGCCTTGAGGAAGGCCACGCCGGACACGCAGTTCGGGGTGCCGTCCCAACCCTCGGCGGGGAGGCCGCGACCGGTCCAGCAGCCGATGGCCCACAGAACGGCATCGTAGTTCTTTTCCAGTTCCTCAGCGGACACATCCCGGCCAACGCGCACGCCGCATTTGACCTCGACGTTGCCCATGTCGACGATGCGCTGGATCTCGGCCGCCAGCTTGTCACGCGGAATCCGGTAGTTGGGGATGCCGTAGCGCATCATGCCGCCCGGCTCCGCCTGGGCTTCGAAAATGGTGACTGCGTGTCCCTTGCGACGCAGCTGGTAAGCCGCTGCCATGCCACCGGGTCCGCCACCGATGATGGCTACCTTCTTGCCGGTGCTCTCACCCGGGGCGAAGGTGTAACCGTTGTCCAGGGCATTGTCGCCAATCCACTGTTCCACGGAGTTGATACCGACGAAGTCCTCGACCTCGTTGCGGTTACAACCATCCTGGCACGGCGCCGGGCAGACACGTCCCATCATGGACGGGAAGGGGTTGGCATCGGTGGAGCGACGGAAGGCGTATTCACCCATTTCAACGCCTTCGGCTGGCTTCTCCTGGCCACGCACGACAGCCAACCAACCGCGGATATCCTCACCCGAGGGGCAGGAACCCTGGCATGGAGGCGTCTTATGAACATAGGTCGGGCACTTGTACGAGGTGTCCGCAACAAAGATCTTGTTGCTCCAGCCATGCCAGTCGTTGTCGCCGTCTTTGAATCGACGCCAGGTGAGTTGTTCGGTCATTTCATCGCTAGGAGTAGCCATCTTGAAAACGCTCCTTACCTATATGCCTTGGGATCCGTTCGGATCGATTGATATTTTCCTACCTGGACGCGCTGTTTACTCCGCATCGTCCCCGGTTGAATCTTCGTCTTCATCTTCGGTCTGCTGACCGGTCAGGATGATCGCGTTCGATATCAGCTGATGCACGCTCACGATCATGTCCATGTCCATGCCGTAGTACGGCAGAATCTTCGTGAACTGCGCCTTGCAGATGGCGCAGATTGCCGCCATGTTGGTGACGCCGTTCTCCTCGATAACGTTCTGCAGCGCCTCCATGCGTGGCTTGGCGCCCTTGACCCGGACCTCCATCAGGTCGTCGGTCAGAAGCCCGCCGCCGCCACCGCAACAGAATGTCTTCTCGTGCGTGGTATCCGGATCCATGTCCACGTAGTTGTTACACGCGGCCTTGATCACCTCGCGCGGGATAACGAACTGGCCGCCGGGCATGTCGCCCATGCGGGTTGCACGCGCCACGTTGCAGGAATCGTGGAAGGTCACGACCATGTCGTCGTTCAGGGACTTGTCGAGCTTGAGGGTCTTCTCCTCGTCCGGCTTGTCCTTGTCTTCCTGAAGAATGTTATAGGTGTATTCGCAGATGTGCTGCGGCACCGGATAGTTCGGATCGAGGAAATCCCACGGTCCTGCCAGGGTATTGAGGAAGCTGTAGGCCACCCGCCATGCATGGCCGCACTCCCCGAACACGATGCGCTTGACACCCAACTCCAGGGCCGCCTCGCGGATACGCAGCGAGATCTTGCGCATGTTCTCGTAGGAACCGATGAACATGCCGAAGTTGGCGGCCTCCGAGGCCTTTGAGCTCAGGGTCCAGTTGGCGCCCGCCTCGTGGAAGACCTTGCCGTAACCGATCAGGCCGTCGACATGCGGCTCCGCAAAGAAGTCGGCGGACGGGGTAACCAGCAGGATATCGGCACCCTTCTTGTCCAACGGATATTTGACCTCGACACCGGTCTCGTCGAACACGTCCTCTTCCAGGCCTTCCAGCGTATCTTCCAGCGCAGGCCCTGGGAGACCCAGGTTGTTACCCACCTTGAAGACCTTGCCGATGATCTCGTTACAATACTTCTGCCCAAGGCCGATACGGTCCATGATCTCGCGCGCCGCCATGGAGATCTCGGCGGTGTCGATCCCGTAGGGACAGAACACCGAACAGCGACGACACTGTGAGCACTGGTGGAAGTAACTGTACCAGTCGTCCAGCACCTCTTTGGTCAGATCCTCCGCGCCGACCAGCTTGGGGAAATACTTGCCGGCAAAGGTAAAGTATCGGCGGTAGACCTTGCGCAGGAGATCCTGGCGAGCCACCGGCATGTTCTTCGGATCAGCCGTGCCGATATAGTAGTGACACTTGTCGGTACAGGAGCCGCACTTCACACAGGAATCCAGGAACACCTGCAGCGAGCGGTACTTGCCCAACAGGTCGCCCATGTGTTCGATGGCCTTTTCCTGCCAGTCGCCCACGAGCTCGCCCGGGAAGCCCAGCGCCTCGTTCATCTCGGGCTTGGCCGTGTAGGCCTTGGTCCCGGCCATCGCGCCCGGTTGAATCGGCGGGATCTCCGGATACTCTTTCAGCTCCGGAATTTCAAAATCTGCTTTTGCCATGCCAGCTAACCTTGCTCCGGATTATTCTTCGAGCTTGCGCGCCCAATCCGCGATATGGCGCTGCTCGCGGGGGTTATCGACCTGGTTACGCGTCGGGCTGAAAAAGACACCCGGCACATGCAACAACTTGCTGATCGGGAAGATGATCATCAACAGCGCGACCAGGCTGAGATGCACTACGATGGTGAAATCGGCCGGCACATTCGGCATGGTATCGAAGCTGAAGGCCATCAGGTGACGGAAGAAGGATTTCACGGCCACCACGTCAGTATGGGCAACAAAGGTCGTCATCGCCCCGCTGATACCGATACCCAGCAGCAGCAACAGCATCAGGTAATCGGAGGGTGCGGAGATATAGCGCACGCGATCGACGAACATGCGACGTCCCAGCAGGCCCAGCAGACCGATCACCATGGCGAAGGCCATGTACTTGAACAGCGGGCTGACCCACACCACGGGCGCCCATACCGGCTCCTCGAAATAGCGCAGGTGGCGGAACAACACGGCGAACAAGGCCATGTGGAACACCCAGCCGAAGATCCAGGTCCACTTGGTGGACTTGAAAAGGCTTTCGAAAAACACCACTTCACGGAACATGCGCATTACAACGCCACCCGTCGTCGTGGGAGCGGGAGTTGTTGGAATCTTCAGCGGCGCCGGTGTCTTCCAATACAACTGGATGCGGCGCGCCAACCCCACTACTAGCAGGAGGGTGGCTGCATAAAACAGTGCTGTAAATACGATTGTCAGAAACGACATGTTTCCGAAAACCTCTTGTTTCGGTTGAAGGTCCGGGGGGCGGCAACCCGCCCCCCAGTTCTAAGCCCGGAGGCTTATACGCAGCCGGTCGGCTTCGGCAGGCCCGCGTAACGGCAGGCTTGCTTGCCAGGGCCGTACGGGAACAGGCCGTACAGGTACTTGGAGTTACCCTTGTCCTTGCCCAGCTTCTTGCCAACCGCCTTGGTCAGTACGCGAACGGCGGGAGCGATCTGGTACTCTTCGTAGTACTCGCGCAGGAAGTTGATGATGTCCCAGTGCTCATCGGTGAGCTCCAGCTCATCTTCCTTGGCCATGACTTCTGCAACGCCCGGTACCCAGTCGTTGATGTTGGCCAGGTAGCCTTCCTCGTCGACTTCCAGCTCTTTGCCATCTACAGTGATAGTGCCCATGTTTATGTCTCCTAGTTTCGTTTAGGGATTTGTCTAACCGGCATTAAAGCCAGGCCTGAACCTTGTCGGTGGATTCAACGAGGTCCACAAAACCTGCGTAATCAACCAGCTCTACGCCGTCGATCAGTCGATCTTCGGCAATACCACGCGCCTTGACATCGGACCGCAGGGCGTAGAATTTCTTGCCGGAAGCGCCTGTCACCAAGCCCTCCGCAGCGGTACCGGAAACGGCACCATAGACTCCGTCCTCGATCAGCAGGATGGATGCGCCCTCGCCCGAAAAACGAATGGCGTCCTTCAGCGAGTTCTTCTCGAACGGCGACTTGTTAACGGTATACAGATCAGCCATGTCGTTACCTCAGAAGCTGAATACAACGTCGGAATCGGAAAGCAGCTGCGCCGCCTGATCGGTCTCGACGAGTTCCACGATATTGTCGACCTCTTCCTCGGTCTCCCAGTCCTCCCAGGCCACCTCGATAAGGTCGTCCTGCGTGAGACCACGGGCCTCCAGCGAGGCCTTGTCGACAAACATATGACGAACGCCATAGTCGCCCAGGGTGCGGTAAGTCGGCATGAAGTTCTTCATGTCGGACTCGGAGGTGTCGCTGCCCTTGACCAGTTGGTATACGCCATCATCGACGAACATCAGGCTGACCTCCTGGTCGAAGGCAGCGCCGATCAGTACGACTTCGAGGGACTCCCACGCATAGATGGCGCCGTAGGGAGCACGACGATTCAGATACATGAACTTCTTTACATCGGACATCGTTGTTCTCCCCCTCAGTCGCCGAACACGACCAGACGGTCGGATTGAATAGCGGCCTCGATCAGCTGACCCAGCCCGGAGATACGGAACTTCGGTGCAATATTGGTTGCATCCTTGCCGTTCCGCTCCGCCTCACCATCGTCCACGATGCCGCGGCGCTGGGCCGCAGCAACGCAGAGGACCAGATCGAGGTCGTACTTCTCTGCCAGCTCCACCCAGCGGTTGACGATATTCCGGTCATCCTGCGGCGGAGTAGTCAGACGGGTGCCGTTGAGCACACCATCGTGGTAGAAAAACACACGAAACACGTCGTGCCCTTTTTCCAGGGCGGCCTTGGTGAAGTGGTAGGCCGTGTCGCTCGCCTGGTGCTGGTACGGCCCCTCGTTTACCTGTACTGACAGCTTCATACTGCGATCCTCGTCGTACCAGCCGCTCAGAAGCGGACGTAGGTGGAAGCGTTCAGGCTCTTACGGGAACCACGCCAGTTGTCGATGTGGTACTTGGTGAACGGCAGTTCGACTTCCTCGAAGAAACGCGGCCAGCCGATACGCTCGATCCACTCGTTGATCCGCTCCCAGTCCTTCGCACCTTCTTTGTATGCAGCGAGGATGCGCTTGACGATAGCGGTGGCCTCCGGCCAGCGCGGCGGATTGTTGGGGATACCGGACGCGACCAGTTTCTGGAAGGTCGGCTTGCCACGGGCGTTGGAGTGGTTACCACCGACCCAGATGGACAACTTGGAATGCTCGGCATCGTTGATCTGCATGGGCGGACAAGGCGGGAAGCAGGCACCGCAGCAGATACACTTCTTCTCGTCGACTTCCAGGGACGGCTTGCCGTTGACCATGGCGGGACGGATAGCGGCCACCGGGCAACGGGCCACGACGGAAGGACGCTCACACACACCGGACACCAGGTCATGGTTGATGCGCGGCGGCTTGGTGTGCTGCACGTTGATCGCGATGTCACCCTGACCACCGCAGTTGATCTGGCAGCAGGACGTAGTGATATGCACGCGGTTCGGCATCTCGGCACGCTTGAACTCGGTGACCAGCTCATCCATCATCGACTTCACCACGCCGGAGGCGTCGGTGCCCGGGATGTCACAGTGCAACCAGCCCTGGGTATGGGACAGGGTGGTGACGGAGTTCTGGGTACCACCGACAACGAAGCCGGCCTCTTCCAGTTTCTCGATCAGCGGCTCGACGCGGGACTCTTCGGTAACGAAGAATTCCGGGTTGGAACGGATGGTGAAACGGATATAGCCATCGGAGTAGTTGTCCGCGATATCGCACAGGGTACGCAGGGTGAACAGATCCAGGATACGCTGGGTACCGGCCTTGATGGTCCACAGCTTGTCGCCGTTCTTGGCCACGTGCAGCAGGACACCGGGACGGGGATGCTCGTGATAGGCCCACATACCGAAGTTGCGACGCATGGTCGGGTGCATGTACTGGAACGGATCAGGACAGCCCGTCTCGATCGGTTCGCGCATTTCTTTAGCCATTTTTACCTCCAGAATTCGGGTAAATGCTTCCCTGGTGACGCGCTCGGCGCATGCCGGGCGCGTCCCGGGAACACACAGATTCGGTTTGTGAATACGATTAAGAAGCTTCCGCCTGGCGATCGAACCACTTGATTGCCTCTTCGTCCCATCCATCCATGCGGACGTAGGAACACTGACGCGGTTCGTTGACCATGTTCGGATCGACCTCGATGTCGATGCCTTCCAGGAAGTTGACCAGGCCGATACGTTCGATCATCTCACCGCAACGCTCGTGCTCCAGGGCGTTCTCGGCCCAGAAGTCGATGATCTCTTCGGCCAGTTCGACCAGGGACTCCCAGTCTTCCTCGGTCTCCAGCTTCTTGAAGGGAATGACCACGGTACCCATCAGGTCGCCGATCTTGAGGGTGCGCTTGCCGCCGATCAGGATGGTCACACCCTTGTCGTCGCCCACACCGAGGGCCTTCGGCATTACGTTCAGGCAGTGCATACAGCGCACGCAATCCTTGTTGTTGATGGTGATAGTGTCATCATCGTTGAGCGCGATCGCGTTGGTCGGACAACGGGTGGTTACGTTGTCGATGATGTACTGACGGCCTTTCTTCTCGACGTAGACCTTGACCTCGTCCTGATTGACCTTCATGTCGTCACGCCAGGTGCCGATGATGGCCATGTCGGCGCGCTCGATGGCGTTCTGGCAGTCGTTCGGGCAACCCGAGACCTTGAACTTGAACTTGTAGGGCAGGGCCGGACGGTGCACATCGTCGGTGAAATTGTTCACCAGCAGACGGTGCGCCTTCTGCTCATTGGTGCAGGACATCTCGCAACGCGCCGCACCGACACAGGACATGGCGGTACGCACACAGGGGCCGGCGCCACCGAGGTCCCAGCCATACTCGTTGATCTCGTCGAAGAAATGCTGCACGTTCTCGGTATCGGTACCGATGAACATGATGTTACCGGTCTGACCATGGAAGGTCACCAGACCGGAACCGTACTTCTCCCAGCTGTCGGCCATCTGTCGCAGCATGGCGGTGGAGTAGTGGTTGCCTGCCGGCGGCTGCACACGCAGGGTGTGGAATTCCTTGGACTCCGGGAAGGCGTGACCGACCTCGGAAAAACGCGGGATGATGCCACCGCCGTAGCCGTAGACGGACACGGTGCCACCCTTCCAGTAACCCTTGCGGGTCTCGTAGGAGTGCTCCAACTGGCCCAGCAGAGAGTTGGTCATCTGA
Organism: Chromatiales bacterium; assembly: GCA_024712425.1. Lineage (GTDB taxonomy): Bacteria > Pseudomonadota > Gammaproteobacteria > Chromatiales > Chromatiaceae > MONJU. Next base: position 12,973 of record JAKRWE010000038.1, on the reverse strand, counting down.
TTGATGACCTCTTTCGAGTGCTCGTCACGCAGACGCTTGATGCCGCTGATGAAGCTGGGCCACGGACCACTCTCGAGTTGGTCCAGCATGGGTGTGGGATACTTGTCGATCGCCATTTCGCTATCTCTCCTGACTAATCGGTACTTGAACTTGTTCCACCCGGCAACAACAACCCACCGGGCAAAAAACCAAACTTGAACGAACCGTGACAGGGCCCAACGGCCCCATCGATGGCGGCCAATATTAGTCGAGCCGAATGGTTCGCATAACTCCACCTAAGGGAGGGTTACCCCTCACCCGACTATCCCAAATGGGATATAAGCGCCGCCCAACACGCGGACGAAAACGCTAAGCCAATGAAAAATCGAGAAATATCTTGATTTTTAGAATATCAGCTTATAGAAATACAGCGAATTGCGGCAGGATACTAGTGGGAATTCCCCTGGCCGTCAACTCCGGATGGCCAATGAAACTGATACAGGACAAACCGATGTCTGAACATGCCCGACCCTTTGACCTCGACGACGAGTCCCCGTACCTGGCGTGGCGTAGCCAAAAGCTGTCCCTGCCCCCCCTGCCCCCCCTGCCCCCGGTGGTGGAGATCGAGGATCCCACCGCTATCGCCGAGGCGCAGCAACGGACCCTCGCGCAATACTGCGCCAGCCACAATTTCGTGTTGTTCCGGTTCCTGCAGCCACCGGCCGATCCGGCACCGGCACTGAAACGTATGGGTGCACATTTCGGCCTCGAGCATATCGATTCCAACCTGTGCGCCGACGACAGCGGCCTGACCGAGATCACGGTCAAGGACACCGGCACCGACAATCTCTACATCCCCTACACCAACAGGCCGATCGGCTGGCACACCGACGGTTACTACAACACCATGGCGCAGCAGATACACGGCATGATGCTCTACTGTCACCACCCGGCCATGGAGGGCGGCGTCAACCAACTGATGGATCACCACATCGCTTACATCCGCCTGCGCGATCAAAACCCCGAATGGATCAGGGCATTGATGGCCGACGATGCCTTTACCATTCCTCCCAATGTCGAAGGCGGCCAGGAGATCCGCCCCGCCACCGTGGGTCCGGTATTCAGCGTGTCGGCCGACGGTGGGCGCCTGCACATGCGCTACTCGGCCCGTCAACGCAATGTCGTCTGGAAGGACGACACGCTCACGCGCGAGGCCGCGGCCGCGCTGCTGGAGGTACTGAACACTGAGGATCCGTTCATACTGGAGATGAAGCTGTCCGCCGGCGAAGGGGTGCTCAGTAACAATATCCTGCATACCCGCAGCGGTTTCAGCGACTCCCCGGACCCGGCCTTGAAACGTGTCATGTACCGGGCGCGCTATTACGACCCGGTCGCCCCATGAACCACGAGGAACCGTCATGCTGTATGTGAGCCAGGTGCTGATCGCCAACCAGGACCTCGAATCGTTCGAGGATCTCAAGGGCATCGTCAGGGAATTCGCCGTACGCGGCGAGATGTTCCTGCGCTTCGACGTCAAGCCACCCTTCCCCGACACACCGGACGACTGGGAAGACCAGTTGGAAGCCGCTTTCAGCAGCCGTTATTGAGGTCACCGATCATGGACACCCTGGATCCCAACCAGTTGCAGGACACCGCGGCCGCTTTGCTGCGCAAGAACCTCGGCCAGCAGGCCGAACTCGAGGGTCGGCTGGTGGAGCTGCAGCAGCAGCTCGAACGCCTGCCCGAAAACGCCCCTCCCAGCGAACGCGCCACCCTGCAGCTGGAGATGGCGCGTGCACTGCAAATATTGGAGCGTGGCCAGGAGGCCTGGCCGCTGGCGATGACCGCCTTCGGCATATTCTCCGAGACCGGAGACTGGGAAAACGCCGCGGACAGCTGTGATGTCGCCTACCAGTGCGACCAGCCGGACTCCCTGGTCGCCCTCGGTCACGGGATCTGGATCGGGGTCACCTTTCCGATCGATCCCGAGGTCAGCATCCATCTGCTCAGCCATGTCGTGGACGACACCCCGGACGACTCCGACGGTGCCGCGGTGGCCGCTGCGACGGCCTGCTTCCTGGCCGACGTGCGCGCCGGGGAAGGCCCGGACAAGGAGCGCCTGAGCTTCTTCTCGCAACAATTGCTGGGCAGGGTGGCGCGCCGCCACAGCGATATCGAGACCCAGGCGCAATTCGAACACTGGGTCGAAAAACTGGAGTTGAACGAGCCGGACAAGTTCCTGGTGCGCCTGCGCAACGTGGTCGACGTGCTGGTACAGGACCAGTGGTGGATCGACCGCGAGGCCATCCAGGCCGAACTCCCGGAATAGCCCCTGTCGCACCACAAAGGACACAAAGAGCACAAAGGAATCGGTTAACACAGAAGCAGGTGCAATACGCACGCCTCGTTATATGGGCAGCCATCCGTCTTCGTGTTCTTTGTGTCCTTCGTGGTTAACTTAAATCGATTTGATTCGGGAAAAATCATGTTTTGGGAAGACGACGACAAGCCACAGGAATACCAGCTCCCCGAGGATGTCATCGACCTGGTGTTCAACATCCAGTGTCGTGAACTGGCGGTCGACCACGCACACGCCCTGGGTGAGGCACTGAGCGCGGCCGCGCCGGTCCTGAAGGACGACCGGCGCTGTGCGGTGCACAGTATTCACCTGGCGGGATCGCAGAACGGCTGGGAACGTCCCGATCCCAAGCTCGGGCAGAAACTCATCCTCTCGCGCCGCACCAAGCTGACCATCCGCACGCCCAGCGAGCTGCGCGACAGCCTCGAGCGCACCCTGAACGGCACCACGCTCGACATCGGGGGCGATTCCCTCACCATCGGCAAGGCCAAGGTCAAGAAGCTCTCCACCCAGACCACCATCTTTGCCCGCCACGTGGTGCTGGAAGCCGGAGAAGAGGACGACGAGAACCGTTTCCTGATGCGGATAGCCAGGGACCTGGAACAGCGCGGCATCCCGATCAAGAAGGCCCTGTGCGGCATCACCCAGGCGATCGGCACATCTGAGGGCCCACTGCTCACCCGCAGCATCATGCTGGCGGATCTGAGCGTGCAGGACTCGGTCCGCCTGCAGGAACAGGGCATTGGCGAACATGGCCTGATCGGCTGCAGCATCTTCATCCCGCACAAGGGAATCGACGCGGTCAAAAAAGCCAAAGATGAATAATTCGTAATACTCGAATATAATTTTTCGCCCTGCGGCACCCGCAACCCGATTTGACCTGGACTCACTCCGCCCGGGCCACACCCGGCAGGCCGAATCCTGACCAGGAAACCTTGTTGAAGAGGAGCATTGATATGTCGACAATCGAAGTCAACGGCAAGACCATCGAACTGGACGAGAACGGTAACATGGTCGACCCCACCCAGTGGGACGAAGACGTGGCCCGCGCACTCGCCGAGATGGACGACAAGTTCGTCGGTGAGCTGACCGAGGAGCACTTCGACGTGCTGAATTGGCTGCGCGAGCAGTATTTCGAGCACAACGAACAACCGATGGAGCGTGTCATCAACAAGGGCATCAGCAAGCTGTGGGGCAAGAAGCTCTCGAGCAAGGATCTGTACAAGCTGTTCCCGCTGGCCCCCTCCAAGCAGGGCAACCGCATCGCCGGCCTGCCGTACGTTGCGCGCAAGGGCGGTTACTGATCGGCTATCACTGATCGACAAAAAAGCCCCGCATCTCCCGATGCGGGGCTTTTTTGTGCAACACCGTCAGCGCGCTTCAGGAGAGCATACCCGCATGGCGTATGAAGGCGATCACCTCGTCCAGACCCTGCCCCTCCTTGAGATTGCTCATCACATAGGGGCACTCCCCGCGCATCCGCCGGGTATCGGTCTCCATCACCTCCAGCGAAGCCCCCCACATAGGGCGCCAGGTCGATCTTGTTGATCACCAGCAGATCTGACCTGGTGATACCAGGTCCGCCCTTGCGCGGTATCTTTTCGCCCTCGGACACATCGATCACATAGATCATCAGGTCCGCCAGCTCCGGGCTGAAGGTGGCTGACAGATTGTCCCCGCCGCTCTCGATGAACACGATGTCCAGTTCCGGGAAGGATGCCTGCAAGTCACTGACCGCCGCCAGGTTCATCGAGGCATCTTCACGGATCGCGGTATGCGGACAGCCCCCGGTCTCCACGCCGACGATACGTTGTGCCGGCAGGGCCTCGGCGCGAATCAGGATCTCCTGGTCCTCGCGGGTATAGATATCGTTGGTGACCACAGCGATCTCGTAGTCGTCACGCATGGCCTTGCACAGGGCCTCCAGCAATGCCGTCTTGCCCGAGCCCACCGGTCCACCGACACCGGTTCTCAGCGGCGATTTTGTATGGTTCATATTCGTCAATTCCTAATCCAAATCAGACCGCCGTAGGAGCCACCTTGGTGGCGAATCTTCGCGGGCAAGCCCGCTCCTTGTATGTTTACCTGCATGGCCAGTCAAAAGGCTGGCCATAAACAAGTGTTATGAAGAGGTTGTATTCACCGGGAAAGCCGTCCGCTCCTGAGGCCCAGAGCCTGTAAGTAGATCGGCTTCCCGCCCTCTTCGCCAATACCGAAGAGTATCCGAGGCCTCGAGCGTTGCTCCTGAGCCTGCATACGCAAGGTCGGTAGGCGATCAGGTGACAGGGTCGGGAAACCGGTGTTTACCTTACCGCAAATCGCTTTGGAGGGTAATGCCATGAATATCGCCGGTATCGACGTGGGAGCCAGAGAATTAGTTGTTGCCATCGCTGGGAAAGAGTCTGTCAAGCCCCGTTCCTTCACCAATCAGCATGAGAGCTTTGTCGAGCTGCTTCGGTGGCTACGAGAATACCAAGTCAAGCGGGTGGTGTTGGAAGCCACGGGTGTCTACCATCTTGACTTGGCCCTGTATCTNCCCACAGGCCTGCACCGGACCATCCCTGGAGATGAGGCGCCCCCTCGTCCCCTCATGACCCCGGACTCACCAAGGGGACATTTCAGCTTGGGAGAAAAGGGGACATTTTAGAATTGGGTTGACATGCCATGAATATCGCCGGTATCGACGTGGGAGCCAGAGAATTAGTTGTTGCCATCGCTGGGAAAGAGTCTGTCAAGCCCCGTTCCTTCACCAATCAGCATGAGAGCTTTGTCGAGCTGCTTCGGTGGCTACGAGAATACCAAGTCAAGCGGGTGGTGTTGGAAGCCACGGGTGTCTACCATCTTGACTTGGCCCTGTATCTGCACAATGCCAAAGGCATCGAGCTGATGGTGCTCAACCCCAGGGCCGCCAGACACTTTGCCGAGGCCTGCCTGACCCGCACCAAGACTGATTGCATCGATGCCAGTTCGCTGGCCGAGTTCGGTCTACGCATGCCCTTTGAACCCTGGCAGCCCCCAAATGACGCTATCCTGGCGCTGCGGGCCTGTTCACGACGCCTGGCGGCACTGACCCGTCAACGTACCCGGGCAAAAAACCAGCTGCATGCGCTCAGAAGCACCGATAGCACCCCCCGATTTCATCCTCGAGGATGTGCAGCTGAGCATCAGCCAGCTCGATTGTCAATGGCCAATAATTTTGACCCCCCCTCGGCCAATAAAATTGACCCACCCGGGGCGACAAAAAATCAGCTCTCGCGTTTGTGCTTCAGTCGATAGCTCTCACCTCCCAGCATGAAGATGTGTGAATGGTGGATCAGCCGGTCCACGATGGGCACGGCCACGTTGTCGTCGGCGAAGAACTCGCCCCAGGCGGTGAAGTCCTTGTTGGTGGTGATGATCACCGAGCGGTACTCGTACAGGGCATTGACCAGCTGGAACAGGTTGTGGCGGGCCTGGCGGTTCATGGGCAGGTAGCCCAGCTCGTCGATGATCAGCAAGTCGAACTTCTGCAGGGCGGTGATCTGCTTCTTCAGCTCGCCCTTGATCTCGGCCAGCTCCAGCTTCTCCACCAGGGCCAGGGCGGTGGTGAACAGCATCTTGTAGCCGGCCTCGATGGCCTCTTGGCCGATGCCGATGGCCAGGTGGGTCTTGCCCACCCCGGGCGGGCCGATGAACACCAGGTTGGCGCGCTCGTCGATGAAGCGGAAGTCCAGCAACTGGCTGACCTGGCGCTTGGTGATGGTGGTCTGGTGGCGGTAGTCGAACTCGGCCAGGCGCTTGTCCACCGGGAAGCCGGCCTTGCGTCGGTTCATGTCGATCCGCCGCTGGTTGCGCCGCTGCGGTTCTTCGGCCACCAAGTACCTCGGCGAAGGCCAGGTAGGAGACCTCGTTGGCCTCGGCCTGGCGCAGCAGGTCGGCCAGGCCCTGGGCGATATGATTGCAGCGGATACCGCGGTACTGACGGGCGATCTGCTCAATGGAGGCCACAGGTCACCTCCTGCACCGACGGGAGCACCGCGGCATAGCCGCTCAGGCGGTCACTGCCGTCCGTAGGGGGCGGTGGGGTTGGTGAGGCCGGCGGGGCCGCCGGTGGATCGACAAAGCGCCCGGGGTCGGCGGCATAGGCCTCGAAGTACGCCCGGCATTGGCTGGTGGTCAGCGCCGGGCGCTCGATCAACTGATCCAGCAGCGTCTGCGGCAGGTCCGTATGCTGGCGCAGCAGCCCCCGGAGGGCAACCAGCTGGTCCTTGTGGATCCGGGGACTGGTGGCCTTCAACTGGGCGCACAGGCGCGCGCCGGTGGCCTGGCCGACCTGCTCACCGATGGTGGCCTCCAGATCGGCGACCCGCGCCGCCTTGTCGCGGTAGTGGTCGTTGTTGCGGATGACCGTCCCCTTGTCGTGGGAGATGACATGGCGGGCGATCGCCTGCCCCGTCTCCAGGTCAGAGAGCACCAGCTCGNCGCAGCAGGTCGGCCAGGCCCTGGGCGATATGATTGCAGCGGATACCGCGGTACTGACGGGCGATCTGCTCAATGGAGGCCACAGGTCACCTCCTGCACCGACGGGAGCACCGCGGCATAGCCGCTCAGGCGGTCACTGCCGTCCGTAGGGGGGCGGTGGGGTTGGTGAGGCCGGCGGGGCCGCCGGTGGATCGACAAAGCGCCCGGGGTCGGCGGCATAGGCCTCGAAGTACGCCCGGCATTGGCTGGTGGTCAGCGCCGGGCGCTCGATCAACTGATCCAGCAGCGTCTGCGGCAGGTCCGTATGCTGGCGCAGCAGCCCCCGGAGGGCAACCAGCTGGTCCTTGTGGATCCGGGGCTGGTGGCCTTCAACTGGGCGCACAGGCGCCTCGCCGGTGGTGCCGTGCTGGCGGACGTTGGCGACCCCATCCAGCCACTGCCGTACATGCGCCTCAAGGTGGTCCCAGTCGTCGAAGACCTCGCCGGCCAGCGCGTTGCCCTTGACGTACTTGACCCCGGCCTCGACCTTGCCCTTGCTCTCGGGGTCGTAGCCCTCGCAGGCATAGATGCGGAACCCGGCGGCGGTGGCGTAGGCGGCAAAGGCCGGGTTCGGGTCCAGCTCCCGGTACTGCTCGTGCAGCACCACCAGCTTGGTCTGGTCATAGACGCACTCCTCGGGGCGACCGCCAAAGTAGCGGAAGGCGGCATCGTGCAGGCGGATGAAGGTGGCGGTATCGATGGGTCGGGGCGAGAGCCCGACGTACATCAGGCGCGAGTACGATAGGACGAAGACCACGAAGTGCACCGTGGTTGCCTCGCCACCGACCGACAGCCCCCGCAGCTCGCCGCCATCGACCTGGCATTGCACCCCGGGCGGGCTCTCGACCGGCTCGTAGTAGCGCTTCTGGCGCAGGCTGACCGTCTCCTTGAGCGCCTTGATGTAGCGCCGTGCCGATCGGTCCGAGACGCCCAGCTCCGGGTGCCGCTCCTTGAGCTTGCGCAGCACCTTCACCGCGCTGAGGCCGGGGAACCGCCCCAGCAGGGTGACGATGTAGTCCCGATAGTCATCCAGCTGCTTGCGCCGGGTCCGGTTCGCCTGCTGCTCGCCGATGGCGACCTCGTCCATGCGCAGGTACTTGCGGACGGTATTGCGGGAGATGCCCAGCTCGCGGGCGATCGACCGGATGCTCAGTCCGGCTCCCTCGTTGTGTAGTGCCTTGATCTTGTGAATCACAACCCACTCCTTCAAAAGTGCCTCCCGTCGCCCGTGTCAAAAAACGACGGAAAGGGTACGGCCACATGGCCCGGAATGCCCCGATGGGTGGGTCAAAATTGTTGGCCATAGGTGGGTCAGAATAGATGGGCATTAACACCGGATATAACGACGTTCGACAGCGGTCTTGTGTCTGCGCATCGGAACAGCAACCTCCTAGCCCGGATATTTCATCCGCTTCTCGCTTTTCCGGGCGGTCAGTGGATGGAAGATGTGGTGCCTCGAACGGGACGTGGAAAGGCTCGTGAAGGGCTATTTTCTAGCAGGCTGTTGAAATTCGCCGCCTGAAGTGGAAGATACCGGTAAGGAAGGAAGAAGGACGAGCAGTACGATGCGTGGCCCGGATATTCAACAAGATGCCCTGTTCAGCACGGTCAGCCCGGAATCCCGGGTGCCGAAGGATCACCCCTTGCGTCCGATACGCACGATGGTCGATACCGCATTGCGGAAACTGGATACGGACTTCAATGCGCTGTACTCGGAGTATGGCCGCGATTCGATCCCTCCGGAGAAACTGCTGCGTGCGCAGTTGCTGATGGCGTTCTACACGATCCGCAGCGAGCGGCAGTTGATGGAGCAGATCGATTACAACCTCTTGTTTCGCTGGTTCGTCGGCTTCTCAATGGATGACCGTGTGCGGGATCACTCGACCTTCACCAAGAACCGCGACCGCCTGCTGGAAGGGGATATCGCCCGCCGCTTCTTTGCGCAGGTTCTGAGCCAAGCAAAACAGGCAGACCTCCTATCCAAAGAACACTTCAGTGTCGATGGAACGATGATTGAGGCCCTGGCCTCGCTCAAGAGCTATCGACCCAAGGATGAAGACGGTCCACCCGGTGGCGGTGGTCGTAACCCCGATGTGGATTTCCATGGGGAGAAGCGCTGCCGGGATACCCATGAGTCGAAGACGGACAAGGATGCCCTGCTGTTCAGGAAGAGCAAAGGCACAGCGGCAAAGCTGGCTTATCTGGGACATTTGCTAATCGAGAACCGGAACGGTCTGGTCGTCGATGCCCAGGTCACCCAGGCGACAGGTACCGCTGAGCGGGAAGCCGCTGTCGATATGGTCGAAGCGCTCGGTGGCACGCATCGCATGACACTGGGCGCGGACAAAAACTACGACACCAAGGGTTGTGTGGACGCACTGCGTTGCGCCAACGTGACGCCGCACGTTGCACAGAACACGAGCAACCGTTCATCGGCCATCGATGGACGCACCACCCACCACGCCGGTTATGCAACCAGTCAACGCTTCCGCAAGCGTATCGAGGAATGCTTTGGTTGGGCGAAGACCATCGGTGGGCTGCGCAAGAGCCATTTTGTTGGCCGTGAGAAGCTGGACTTCCGGTTCGTGCTGACCATGACCGCCTACAACCTGGTTCGGATGCGCAATCTGGGGGTGGTGGCATGTTGATCGAGAGTGTGTCGAGGGGTTGGTCTGCCCGGGGTCAGCATTTTCCAGTGCATTGGGCCTCTTGGGTCAACTCAACTCGCAACAATGGCCGTCGATCCCCTCCGTCTGGTGAAAACAGGGCAGAATCGGCACGGTTTTCAACAGCCTGTTAGGCGCTTGATCTGCCGCACGCTCAAGTCCAACTGCCGTGCCGCCTCTTTCTGCCGCAACTGCCGGTCGACAACCTGCCGAACCACCCCCAGCCGGTCCACCGTCTTCTGTGTCATCGCAATGGTCTCCTCTGTCACCACCCCTCCCGAAATCAAAAGGGGACATTACTGCTTTGGACTAACAAATCGAACTTTGGTCTTGTCAGCGGCCAGTAATTTAGATTACTCTAATGCCCGTTTTTTGAGCCGCCCACACCGGAATAACTACCAGACGGGTGCGGGTGTTGATCGACGGGCGGAAGCCTGTCGGCCTATGTTGTTGCGCCGTACCGAATGGGCGGCTTGGATAGTCAATCGGAGACCGGAAATGAACCAGTTCTACTACGACGCTGTTACCAAGATGGAAGAGATGGGTGTTGACGAGGAATACATCCAGGGTTGGCAGGCAGGTTATTTGCAAAACCCGAAGCGCGAAGAGCAGCGCGTGACCGAGGCCTACGAGGCCGGTTATGGCGACGGTGAAGAAAAGAACACCGACAACTTCGGTAACTGGGTCAAGGGCTGATTCCCGGCATCCCAAGTAAAAAAGGCGGCCTGGCCGCCTTTTTTATTGGTGCACCCAGCATGGGCGCACCCCTGCGGGTGAAAGTCCCGCCACGAGCTGGTCACGGCGAGTGAAGTGAAGCGCAACTGCGGAAGGGTGACCGACCGTGGGGAGGAAGCGTGGAGCGTAAACCGCGAGCCGACGACAAAATCGCCGGGAGCGATTTTGAACAGCCGCAGGCTGGCCCCGGAGGGGTGAGCCCCAGGGGTGGGGCGAATAGCAGGAACCGGATACAAGGCACTGCCGAGCAGGGCGAGCGGGCCAATGACCGCGAAGCTCTCGTGACCAAGGCGAGGTGGTGTAGATCCGGCGGTTGTGCGGTGAAGGGGTGCGTACCTTACCTGGGGAGATCTCGCCTTGCGCCTGAAAGGGCGACGCCGGGAGGCGGCGCGAGAAGTCAGCCGAGGCCGTAGTAGTGAAGAAGCCCGGGGAAACCGGGGGGAGCGAAGGGCCGAACGGGAAGGAGGGTTTGACGACTGTGACATTCGACACGGCAAGGCATCAGAAGCCCGGGCGACCGGGGCGAACCGAACCGAAGGCAGGTGAAGCCTGTCCGAGGGCGGGACGTGATGAAGCCGTGGCGGCATGCCATGGAGACGCAGACCCGGGGCAAGGCCTGCTGCGGCAGGTGTTTGCGAGAGAGAACCTGGTCCTGGCCTGGAAACGGGTCAAGGCCAATAAGGGCAGTGCGGGGGTGGATGGACTCTCGATCGAACAGACCGCCGAATACCTGCGCACGGCCTGGCCCCGGATACGGGAAGAGCTGCTATCGGGTCGCTACCGGCCCTCGCCGGTGCGCCGAGTGCAGATTCCCAAGCCCGGAGGTGGGGTGCGTGAGCTGGGGATCCCGACGGTGACCGACCGACTGATCCAGCAAGCCCTGCTGCAAGTGCTGCAACCGAGGATCGACCCGAGCTTCTCCGACCACAGCTACGGGTTCCGCCCGGGACGCCGGGCGCACGGCGCCGTGCTGAAGGCGCGGAGCTATGTGCAGGAAGGCTACCGGGTGGTCGTCGATGTGGACCTGGAGAAGTTCTTCGACCGGGTCAACCACGACGTGCTCATGGAGCGCCTGTCGCGGCGGGTGGCGGACAAGGCGGTCCTGCGCCTGATCCGCCGTTACCTGCAGGCGGGCATCCTGAGCGATGGCGTAAAGGTAGAGCGGCACGAGGGGACGCCGCAAGGTGGCCCCCTCTCACCGCTGCTGGCCAACGTGCTGCTGGACGAAGTGGACCGGGAACTGGAGCGGCGCGGCCATCGCTTCGTGCGCTATGCCGACGACTGCAACGTGTACGTGCGCAGTCGGAAGGCGGGCGAACGGGTCATGGCCGGACTGCGCCGGCTCTACGACCGGTTGCACCTGAAGGTGAACGAGGCAAAGAGCGCGGTACGCAGCGCCTTCGGCAGCCGCTTTCTGGGGTTCGAGTTCTGGATGGCCCCGGATGGCGAAGTCAAATGCGCGGTATCACGCAAGGCCCTCGCTGCCTACAAGCGACGCATTCGCCAGCTGACGCGCCGTACTCGAGGGCAAAGTCTGGAGGAAGTGGCCAAACGCCTGCGGCAATACGTGACCGGCTGGAAGGGATACTTTCAGTTGGCACAGACACCGAAGGTGTTCCACCGCTTGGATGAATGGCTGCGCCACCGACTGCGCGCCTTGCAGCTCAAGCATTGGAAACGGGGGAAGACCATGTATCGGGCACTGAAGGCGCTGGGCGCTACCGACGAGGTGGCTCGGCGGATCGCGGCCAACAGTCGGCGATGGTGGCGCAACAGCCGCTATCTGCTGAACGCGGTGATGCCGATCGCCTTCTTTGACCGACTGGGGGGTGCCTCGGCTCTCATGACCTCAACTTCCCGAACCGCCCGGTGCGGACCCGCATGCCGGGTGGTGTGGGAGGGGCTCGGTCAGGTAACCTGACCGCCCCTATCTCGATCCCCGGGAGCCTGTCGGATTTAACGCTGTTTGGCTGCAAATCCCTGGATGACGATCAACTCAGCTTATCGAACTCGTTAAAATAGCTCGACTATTCGCCTCATCCGATAAACTGATTTGATTGGTCCCCAGTGATTTTCGCTTCAAACGTTCAAACCCGACAGGCTCCTGGGAACAAAAACCCCAAAATCTATATTGCCAATTAAGTAATTACTTATATAATTAAGTCATCGACAGGCAGTAGCGTCGATCAGAGGACAACCTGTTTCACCATCGTATTGGGAGAAGGACCATGAAAAAGATCATCGCAATCGTTGCTATCATCGCTGCCGCCCCAGGCTTCCGCAAGTTCCGGTTTCTGGGGCGACAACAGCGCAACCAACGGCTCCTACAATGGCAACGGTGACTTCACCGGTAACGGCAGCGGCGAAGGTGAGGCCACCTTCTCCATGGACTTCAAGGGCCGTGGCAAGGCCAATGGCGACTTCAAGGGCAACGGCGACACCGGTGGCAACTGGTACGGCTACGGCTATGCACCTTACGCCATGCCGCAACCCCCGATGGCCGCTCCGGCCGCTCCGGCTGCGCCTGCCGCTCCTGCAGCCGCACCGGCCGCCAAGTAATTCAGACCTGATCTGACATTACGCAAGAGCCCCGCATCTCCGGATGCGGGGCTTTTTCTTGTGCGCCCAGCATGGGCGCACTCTTGTGGGTGTAAGTCCCACCGTGAGTTGATCACAGCGAACGAAGTGAAGCGCAACTGCGGAAGGGTGACCGACCGTGGGGAGGAAGCGTGGA
>JAKRWE010000389.1 GCA_024712425.1 Chromatiales bacterium | reverse complement strand
TGCGAAGCCTTCGATGGCTCCGTGACCTTGCTCTACCAGGGCCGGGCACTACCTTATCGCATCCTCAACGAAGGCGAGCCTCCCATCCCCTTGGACGATGAGAAGAGCATCCACGCCACCGCCCCCTGTGTCAGGATACATGTCGCCTCCCCGAGTTGGGGTAAATTAGAGAGCAAACAGGGGGGCGGAAAAGAGGAACCAATGGCCCGTTATTCAGAAGAACGTAAGGCATCCGTGCTG
>JAKRWE010000388.1 GCA_024712425.1 Chromatiales bacterium | reverse complement strand
CAGCACGGATGCCTTACGTTCTTCTGAATAACGGGCCATTGGTTCCTCTTTTCCGCCCCCCTGTTTGCTCTCTAATTTACCCCAACTCGGGGAGGCGACATGTATCCTGACACAGGGGGCGACCGTGCCGGTCGTCGATCGCCACACCGGCGAGATCCGCAATGCCCAGGTCTTTGTCGGGGTGCTCGGGGCCTCCAGCTACACCTACGCCGAGGCCACTCACACCCAGTCACTGCCCGA
>JAKRWE010000387.1 GCA_024712425.1 Chromatiales bacterium | reverse complement strand
ACTCTCGATCGAACAGACCGCCGAATACCTGCGCACGGCCTGGCCCCGGATACGGGAAGAGCTGCTATCGGGTCGCTACCGGCCCTCGCCGGTGCGCCGAGTGCAGATTCCCAAGCCCGGATGTCAATGGCCAATAATTTTGACCCCCCTCGGCCAATAAAATTGACCCACCCGGGGCGACAAAAAATCAGCTCTCGCGTTTGTGCTTCAGTCGATAGCTCTCACCTCCCAGCATGAAGA
>JAKRWE010000386.1 GCA_024712425.1 Chromatiales bacterium | reverse complement strand
GCTGCATGGCGGCGGTTTTGATGGCGCGCTTTTTGGCGATGAGCCTGTCCAGCGCGGTGATGAGGGCATCGACGTCCGACAGGGCGGTGGCGATGGCGCGTTGTTCTAGTTGAGGAGGTAAGGTTCTTCGACGTTTCATGTGGATTCCAGAATCTTCCCCGCCGGGCTGGCGATCAGGTAGATCATGGTCATGAAGGTCTCGGTATTGCGGTAGCCCCTGGCTCTTGCGCGCGCGGCCTG
>JAKRWE010000385.1 GCA_024712425.1 Chromatiales bacterium | reverse complement strand
TCATCGACGATGCCACCAGCGAGCTGATGGCCCTGCGTTTCGCACCTGCTGAAACCACCCAGTCCTACATGGAGACACTACGCGGTTACCTGGCCGAACATGGCCGGCCCGTGGCGCTCTATGTTAATGCCCATCTATTCTGACCCACCTATGGCCAACAATTTTGACCCACCCATCGGGGCATTCCGGGCCATGTGGCCGTACCCTTTCCGTCGTTTTTTGACACGGGCGACGGGAGGC
>JAKRWE010000384.1 GCA_024712425.1 Chromatiales bacterium | reverse complement strand
GCCGGTGGCCATCTCCACCATTCGTCCCTCGAACAGCGCCAGCGCGCCCATGATCTGGACCGGATAGTGCTGCTTGCCCAGGACGCGCCGGCTGACCTCGCGCACGATGGCGAAGGCCTCGTGTTAATGCCCATCTATTCTGACCCACCTATGGCCAACAATTTTGACCCACCCATCGGGGCATTCCGGGCCATGTGGCCGTACCCTTTCCGTCGTTTTTTGACACGGGCGACGGGAGGC
>JAKRWE010000383.1 GCA_024712425.1 Chromatiales bacterium | reverse complement strand
CCGACTCGCTCAAGGGCGCCGTTTCGATAACGGCGGCAAACTTGGCCTCGGCTGACCAATCATCCGTCTGTTTGCCACTTCCCGGTACCGGCATGCCCTTCTCCTTCGCCTGCTTGCGCCAAGCGCCCGGGGTCGGCGGCATAGGCCTCGAAGTACGCCCGGCATTGGCTGGTGGTCAGCGCCGGGCGCTCGATCAACTGATCCAGCAGCGTCTGCGGCAGGTCCGTATGCTGGCGCAGCA
>JAKRWE010000382.1 GCA_024712425.1 Chromatiales bacterium | reverse complement strand
GATAAATCGTGGATTACGCCCTTGTGCGGTGACCTCGAGCTTGGCGATCACTGCACGCTGGCGCCCCCACGACTTGGCGCCATAGCGCAGGTCGAGAAAGACTCGTTGCTTTTCCTTGGTTGTCAATGGCCAATAATTTTGACCCCCCTTCGGCCAATAAAATTGACCCACCCGGGGCGACAAAAAATCAGCTCTCGCGTTTGTGCTTCAGTCGATAGCTCTCACCTCCCGGCATGAAGAT
>JAKRWE010000381.1 GCA_024712425.1 Chromatiales bacterium | reverse complement strand
TGCCCCGTCTCCAGGTCAGAGAGCACCAGCTCGCCGGCCTCGGCCCGCACCCCGACCCGGCTGCCCTGGTAGGCCATCGGTGCCGAGTACTTGTTGGCCTGCCACGAGAGCAGGCCGGTCTCCCCCTGTGTCAGGATACATGTCGCCTCCCCGAGTTGGGGTAAATTAGAGAGCAAACAGGGGGGCGGAAAAGAGGAACCAATGGCCCGTTATTCAGAAGAACGTAAGGCATCCGTGCTGA
>JAKRWE010000380.1 GCA_024712425.1 Chromatiales bacterium | reverse complement strand
GCTGCAAGTGCTGCAACCGAGGATCGACCCGAGCTTCTCCGACCACAGCTACGGGTTCCGCCCGGGACGCCGGGCGCACGGCGCCGTGCTGAAGGCGCGGAGCTATGTGCAGGAAGGCTACGGGTGGTCGTCGATGTGGACCTGGAGAAGTTCTTCGACCGGGTCAACCACGACGTGCTCATGGAGCGCCTGTCGCGGCGGGTGGCGGACAAGGCGGTCCTGCGCCTGATCCGCCGTTACC
>JAKRWE010000037.1:0-12500 GCA_024712425.1 Chromatiales bacterium | reverse complement strand
TCCATGCCCTCCTGTTCCTGCAACTGCCGCCCCATCAACAGATTGAACTTCTGATCGGTTCCGCCGAGTTCGACGTCCGCCTTCAGGGCGACCGAGTCCCAGCCCTGGATCAGGGGATACAGGAATTCATGGATCGCGATCGGCTGGCCGCTCTTGTAACGCTTGCTGAAATCGTCCCGCTCCAGCATGCGGGCCACGGTGTGCCGGGCCGCCAGCTGGATCATGCCGGCCGCACCCAGCTCGTTCATCCACTTGGAATTGAACACCACTCGGGTACGTTCGGGGTCGAGGATCTTGAACACCTGCTCCTTGTAGGTCTCGGCATTCCGCTGCACGTCGTCAGGGGTCAGGGTCGGGCGGGTCTGGCTCTTGCCCGTGGGATCGCCGATCATGCCGGTGAAGTCGCCGATCAGGAACAGGATCTCGTGCCCCATATCCTGGAACTGGCGCAGCTTGTTGATCAGCACCGTGTGCCCGAGATGCAGGTCGGGCGCAGTGGGATCGAAGCCAGCCTTGACCCGCAACGGCTTCCCGCGTTCGAGCTTTTTGCGCAGCTCGTCCTCGACCAGAATCTCGTCACTACCCCGCCGAATCAGCTCCAGCGACTCTTCCAGTGAACCCATCATCCACTCCAGCATCAGCAAAAGCGGGAAATCTACCAGATTTCGATTCATTTGACCGAATTTCGAGAACGTGACAGGAGACCCTTACAGCTCGATGGTTTTCTGCCATAATCAACCGAAATCTAGGCATTTAGGTACTATTTGTGATCCGGGACTATAAGTTCAACAGCAAGCTATCAGACCGTGCGGCCAGGCGCCACGGACGACTCGGCATCTACCTTGCCAGCTCTGTACTGGCCGGCGTGCTGGTTACGTTGGGCCTGCCCGACACCGAGGCCACCAGCCCGGCAGCCGGGCCGGCACACCCGCAGCCGCTTGCCCACGCCAATCACATGACCGTGGAAGAGCCGCTGCGCATCAGCGCCCCGCTCGCCCCGCCGGAACCGGTAATGCAAAAGGTATCACTGCTGCAGGCCGTGCAGCCGCCCCCCCTGCCGGTCCCGGAGCAGGCGCCAACGGCACCGGAACCGGAAGTGCATACCGCCGTTGTACCGGCAGTTCAGCCGGAACCGACCGAAGCGACCGCGACAGCGGTGCCTGCCCCTGCAGAACCCGCACCGGCCACGCATGGCGCAGAGCGCCCTGATGCATGGAAGACACACCGGATCGCGCGCGGCGAGACCCTGGCCGGCATCTTCAAGACCTACGGCCTGTCGGCCAGCACCCTGTACCGAGTGCTGCACGCGGGAAAGGATGCGAAAACCCTGGCCCATATCCGTCCGGGCCAGAAACTGCGGTTCCGGATCGACCAGCAAGGCGGCCTGGGACAGCTGGTGTTCGTGCGAAACCCGATCGAGAGCCTGCGTGTCACCCGAACGGATGACGGCTTCTCGGTTCGCCTGGACAGCAAACAGATCGAGCGCAAGATCAACAGCGTTGCCGGCACCATCGAATCATCCCTGTTCGTGGACGGCCAGAAGGCGGGCCTGAGCGACAGCCAGATCATGGAACTGGCCGAGATCTTCGGCTGGGATATCGACTTCGCACTGGAGATCCGCGCCGGCGACCAGTTCCGCGTGATCTACGAGGAACAGTTCGTCGACGGCAGGAAGTACCGCAACGGACCCATCATCGCGGCCGAGTTCGTCAACCGCGGCAAGACCTACCAGGCCTTCCGCTACGAAACCCGGGACGGCATCAGCTATTACGATGCCGGCGGCCACAGCAAGCGCCGCGCCTTCATCCGCACCCCGATCCGGTTTGCACGCATCAGCTCCCGCTTCCAGCCGCACCGCTGGCACCCGGTGCTCAAGAAATGGAAATCACACAAGGGCGTGGACTATGCGGCGCCTAAGGGCACATCGATCAAGGTCACCGGCAACGGACGCGTGATCTTCCGTGGCTGGCAACGCGGTTACGGCCGGGTCGTGATCGTGCAGCACAGCAGCAAGTACCGCACCGTGTATGCGCATATGTCCAGGTTCCGCGGCAGCGTGAAGAAGGGCAGCCGGGTCAAGCAGGGACAGGTCATTGGCTATGTCGGGCAAAGCGGATGGGCCACCGGCCCCCACCTGCACTACGAATTCCGGGTCAACAATGTGCAACGCAATCCGTTGACAGTAAAACTGCCCAAGTCGCTGCCACTGCCCAAGCGCCAGCTGGCGGCCTTCAAACGCAAGATCGCGCCGCTGACCCAGCAACTGACCAGCATCCGCCAGGCAACCATGGTGGCCAGCGCCGACCGCTGAGCGTGTCTGCGGAAGACGCCTACATCGGCCTGATGTCAGGCACCAGCATGGACGGCATCGACGCCGTCCTGGCCACACTCGACCCCACTCCAAAGATCATCCGCGCCATCGAGTACCCCTGGCCCGGGGATCTCCTGGACCGACTCCAGACAGCAGCGGCAGGCGCCGCCCTTAGCGCAGCGGAACTGGCGGGGCTGGACAGTGCCGCCGGCGCTGTATTTGGCGAGGCGGCACGGCACATTGCCGAGGGCTATGCGGGAGCGGTTCGCGCCATTGGCAGCCACGGTCAGACGCTGGCGCACGGGCCCGAGGCCGATCCGCCCCGCACACTGCAGATCGGCAATCCCGCCGTGATCGCGGAACGCACCGGCATCGCCACGGTGGCCGACTTCCGCCGGCGGGATATCGCTGCCGGCGGCCAGGGCGCACCCCTGGTCCCCGCCTTTCACGCCGCCACGCTCGGCAGCCAGGACGAAAACCGCGTGATACTCAATATCGGCGGCATCGCCAATATCACCGTCCTGCCCGCGGCCGGAGCAGCCTCTGTATCGGGTTTCGACACTGGTCCCGGCAATTGCCTGATGGATGCCTGGCACCGACAGCAGCGGAAGGGGCCTTTCGACAGGGACGGGGCGTTTGCCGCCAGCGGACGCGTCCAGCCCGGACTACTGGCGCAACTGCTGCAGGACCCCTATTTCTCACTGGCGCCGCCCAAGAGCACCGGCACGGATTACTTTTCGCCCGCCTGGATCACAGCGCATCTGGAAGGATTGTCGCTCGGGGCGGCGGATGTCCAGGCAACACTGCTGGCCCTCACGGCGCAGAGCATCGCCGATGCCATCGCCCTGCGGGCACCGGATAACGAACGGCTACTGGTCTGTGGCGGTGGCGTACACAACCCGGTCCTGATGGACGCCCTGCGCGAGCGCCTCGACTGCCCCGTGCAGAGCACGGCTTCGCTTGGCATGGATCCGGACTGGGTCGAGGCATTGGCCTTTGCCTGGCTGGCGCGCCAGACCCTCGAGGGACGCCCAGGCAACCTGCCCGCAGTGACTGGCGCCGCGGGCCCCAGAGTGCTGGGTGCGATCTATCCCGGGTAACAACCGACAAGCATCCACTACGCAACAGGCCGACCTCGGCGGTAGACCCGGCACATTCCTCACGTAGCCAAATAGCGTAGCCTGGATGAAACGCAGTGCAATCCAGGGCCTTGCCTCCCGAGACCCCGGATTTCGCTACGCTGCATCCAGGCTACCCATCTTTCGGGTTAAAACAAAAGCCCCGCTCAGCGGGGCTTCGGCAAGGCAGTTGAAGGGCGATGCCTCAAACCGAGAACGAGGAACCACAGCCGCAGGTAGTGGTGGCGTTCGGGTTGCGGATGACGAACTGCGCACCCTGCAGCCCCTCGGTGTAGTCCACCTCGGCGCCCATGAGGTACTGGATGCTCATCGGGTCGATCAGCAGCTTGACACCATCGGTCTCGACCACCTCGTCGCCCTCGTTGATCGTCTCATCGAAGTTGAATCCATATTGGAAACCGGAGCAGCCTCCACCCTGGATATGGATGCGGAGCATGAGATCCGGATTACCCTCTTCGGCGATCAGATCCGCCACCTTTTTCGCGGCAGCCGAGGTAAAAACCAGCGGCGCCTCGGTCTCTTGCACGGCCTCAATCATCGGTTCGTCTCCTGTGTTCGGATGCCCGGCCAAGCCCTTGCCCGACCGGTAGCAATACCGTCAGTATCCTTATTCCGAGTAATCCAGTCAAGTATTGACTCATGTAAGCAGTCTTGCGGCGCCGGAGTTTGCCGAAAACGCCTACTCGCCGCCTGCCCCCTCATCGCCATCGTAGCCCAGCATGCGCGGCTCCTGCTCTTCGCTGTGGACCAGCTGGCCATTGACCTCGGCGCCCATGGCCATTTCCAGCAGCCGATAGTAGACCGTACCGGTCACCCGCGCCTTGGACGCCAGCTCGACCCGTTCGTTGGCATACACATCGCCCACCACGGTGCCATTGAGGATCAGGACGTCCACCCGGACATCGCCCTCGATGGTGCCCTGCTCACTGATCGTTATCGACGAGGAAGCATCGTCCTTGCCGCTGACATTGCCGACGATCCCGCCATCGAGGTGCAGGCCGCCCTCGAATTCCACATCGCCGGTAATGACGGTGTCCTTGCCGATCACCGTGGACACCTTCGGCGCCTTGAAACGTTTTCTTCCCATAGTCCTATCTCCGGTGCATCCGTCTTTCAACCAAGCTGCCACTTGAGGCGCTGCTCAACCGGCTTGAATTTCCTGCCGGAGGGTCTGGCGTTGATCATCAACTCGCGCGGCTCGAACCCTTCAGGCAGGATCAGCTTCCCCTCGATCTTCTGGAAATGTTTGAACCCCATTTTGAGCGGTTCGGCCAGCCCCAGCTCTTTCGCCTTGAGCAGATGATCCTTACCCTTCATCTTCCCAGCCAGCGCCAACTCCACCTTGCCACTGATCTTCGCGTCCCCCTTGTCGCGCTTGGACACCAGGAAGCTGAAACGGTAGGTATTGCTTTTGCCTTCACGCGCCAGTTCCAGCTGTAAAACCTGCAAGCGCGTCACCTTTCCGGAGATCAGGCTCTGCAGAAAGGCTACCCTCTGCTGCAAGTCGGCCCGTTCCTGCTGCAAAGCGGTCAATTCCTGTTGCACCTGCTCCACCGCGGCGCGGTCGATCTGGCTCGCCCGCTGGTAACGCGCCGCCAGCTCACGCTGCTGCTCACACTCCGCATCCAGCGTCTGCAGACGTTGCTCGAGCTCGCGGGTATGCGCCCCGCTCTCCTCCGCCAGGTAACCTGCACCCCGCTGGCCGTAATGATAGGCAAACCAGGCCGCCGCGACCAGCACCAGCAACACGAACAACGGCCCGCGTCCGCTGGGCTGCACGATTTTGGGCGTCTTGAAGGCTTGTCCCGGCATGATGCTATCCGTTCAACCGATATTCAGGGCGACAGTGCCACCTGCCGGAGGCCGGCCCGTTCATCCAGGCCGAACATCAGGTTCATGTTCTGGATGGCCTGGCCGGCCGCGCCCTTGGTCAGGTTGTCGATGACCGAGAGCACCACCATCGTGTCCCCACCCTGGGGCCGGTGGATCGCGATCCGGCACTGGTTCACACCCCGCACACTGCGCGTCTCCGGGTGGGAGCCGGCCGGCATCACATCGACGAAAGGCTCATCGCGGTAACGTGTTTCGAACAGCGCCTGCAGGTCCGCCTCGCCGGTCAGCCGCGCGTACAGGGTGGCGTGGATACCGCGAATCATGGGCAGCAGGTGCGGCACGAAGGTCAGACCCACCGCCTGCTCCGTGGCCCAGCCCAGGGTCTGCCGGATCTCCGGCAGGTGACGGTGACCCGGCACCGCGTAGGCCTTGAAGCTCTCACCGACCTCGCCCATCAGCATGGCCACATTGGCGCTGCGTCCCGCTCCACTGACGCCGGACTTGCAGTCCGCCACCAGCGAGCCGGTGTCGGCCAGCCCGGCCTCGACCAGGGGCAACAGCCCGAGCGCGCTGGCCGTGGGATAACAACCGGGATTGGCGACCAGACGCGCCGCCCTGATCTGCTCGCGATTGATCTCGGGAAGCCCGTATACCGCCTCGGCCAGCAGGTCCTCACAGGCGTGCGGCATGCCATACCACTGCTCCCACAGGGCCGGATCCTTGAGCCGGAAATCCGCGGCCAGGTCGATGACCCGGGTGCCGGCATCGAGCAGCTCAGGCGCCATTTTCATGGCTGTGCCGTTGGGCGTGGCAAAGAACACCAGATCGCAGGCCGACAGGGCCCCGGCATCGGGTTCGCTGAAACACAGATCCACATGCCCGCGCAGGCTCTCGTAGATCTCGCTCACCGGGCGACCCGCCTCGGAGCGCGAGGTGATCGCCCGCAAATCGACCTCGGGATGGGTGGCCAGCAGGCGCAACAACTCCACCCCCGTATAACCGCCCCCCCCGACGATGCCCACCTTGATCATGTCTTCCCCGTGTCGATCCGAAAGCGGGGTATTCTAGCGGATGATGGGGCCTCACGGACATCCGGCGCGCGACAATGCGTTAAACTCCCGGTTTTCCGGTACCTGCCCCGCTCGCCATGCGCCGTCACCTGCGTCGATCCAAACGAAAGCTGCTGTCCCCCACGGCCTGGAAGGTCCGGTTGGTCTTCTGGGCCGGCGCGGTGGTGGTCGGCCTGGTGTGTGCCGGACTGGCCATCATGGCCGAACATGCGAATGCGGCCTTTCTGGCGATGGCCCGCTACAACCCGTTCCTGCCCCTGGTCGTCACACCGCTTGGAATGGTGTTCATCGCCTGGCTGACGGTCCGCTTCTTCCCGGGGTCCCAGGGCAGCGGGATCCCGCAGGCGATCGCCTCGCTGCAGATCCCGGGCAAAGCCGCCATCCTGTCGCTGCGGATCGCCATCGGCAAGATCGTGCTGGTACTGATGGGGCTGCTCGCGGGCGGCTCGATCGGTCGCGAAGGGCCGTCGGTGCATATCGGCGCATCGGTGATGTACAGCATCGGGCGCCTGGTGCACTTTCCGCCACATTACATGGAGCGCGGACTGATACTCGCCGGCAGCGCGGCCGGCGTCGCCGCTGCATTCAACGCCCCACTGGCCGGGATCATGTTTGCCATCGAGGAGATGAGCCGCAGCTTCGAGAACCGCACCAGCGGCATCGTGACCGTCGGGGTGGTGCTGGCCGGGGTCACCGCACTGGCGGTACTGGGGCCCTATCACTATTTCGGCGTCATCAACACCCCGACAGCGCCCGCCCTGCAGGTATGGCCGGCTGTCCTGGTATGCGGCGTACTCGGCGGGGCGGCCGGCGGCATCTTTGGCAACCTGCTGGTCACCGGCAGCGAGAAGATGGCCCCCTACGCCCGCCGGACCCCCCTGCGGGTGGCGTTCCTCGCGGGGCTGGCTCTTGCGGTGATCGCCTACGCCTCGGGATACTCCGCCAGCGGCACCGGTTATGCCGAAGCCAAGGCCATCCTGGAAGGCGGTGCCGACTACGACCCCTGGTACAGCCTCAACAAGTTCCTGGCCACCATCGCCTCCTACCTGACCGGCATCCCCGGCGGGATCTTCGCGCCTTCGCTGGCCGCGGGCGCCGGCATCGGCAGCGACCTGGCGCACTGGTTCCCACTGGCGCCGATGTCGATCATGGTGCTGCTGGGCATGGTCGGCTATTTTTCGGGCGTGGTACAGTCGCCCCTGACGGCCTTCGTTATCGTGACCGAGATGACCGCCGAGCAGAACATGCTGCTGCCGCTGCTGGCCACCGCCTTCATTGCCTATGGCGCCTCTCACCTGGTCAATCCCAGGCCGCTGTATCACACCATGGCCCATGCATTTATTGGGCGGGACAACAAAAAACGAACCCCGGAGCCCGAATCCGGGTCAAACAAGGCTGATCATCGAGACAGCTGAGGAAACAACATGGAAGCAGTCCGCGCCATTGCCCTGATGATGGGTTCCGCATGGGCGTCGGGTATCAACCTGTACGCCACCATTCTCGTACTCGGCTGGATGGGCTCCACCGGGCAGGTCGACCTGCCGCCCGCGCTGGAGGTGCTGACCGACCCGTCGGTGATGCTGGCAGCGGGCGTGATGTACTTCGTGGAATTCTTTGCCGACAAGACACCGGGCGTGGACAGCGGCTGGGATGCCATCCATACCTTCATCCGCATCCCTGCCGGCGCCATCATGGCCGCCGGGGCCGCCCAGGGACTGGACATCAGCCCTGCCGCGGAACTGGTCGCCGGCCTGCTGGGGGGCACGCTGGCAGCAACCAGCCACGCCACCAAGGCAGGTTCGCGCCTGCTGATCAACACCTCCCCCGAACCGGTCACCAACTGGATCGCCTCCATCACCGAGGATGTCGCGGTCATCGGCGGGCTGTGGGCCTCCCTGAACCATCCCTGGTGGTTTTTGGCGGCGCTGGTCGTGTTCCTGCTGATCGTCGCCTGGCTGCTGCCCAGGATCTGGCGCGCCCTGAAACGGGTGGCCAGGGCCGTAAAACGCTGGTTCACCGGGGCGCCGGACGACAAGCCCACCCAGGGTCCAAAAGAGGGTTTCGAACAGCGACGACGCGATGTGCTGAAAGAGTTGTATCACGACGCCGAGTCATAACACCGCAGGCCCGAGGCCTCGTCATCTAAACTCGTAACTCATTGAAAAATGGGGCTGGTCGTCTGCTCGGAAAACTTCGACGGCAGGGATGCCGTCGTAGAGCCTACGATGCACAGGGATGTGCGAGTGCCGCGGGAGGCAGGAAGCCGTAAGCGGCCATGGATGTATTTACGGCGTTTTTCCGAGCAGACGACCCGCTCCGCACGGGTTGGATGACGTTACCCTGACCGCAGGCCCGATTCCTCTGGTACCGTGGACGCGTGCGGGATATTCTAGTCGCCCCTTCAAACGAGTGTCTCCGGAGGCGCCTTCCATGTGGCTCAAGGCCTGGCACCTGATCGGCATGGTGACCTGGTTCGCCGGCCTCTTCTATCTCCCGCGCCTGTTCGTCTATCACGCCATGAGCGACGACGAGATATCCAACGAACGTTTCAAGGTGATGGAAAGAAAGCTGTACTACGGCATCACCATGCCGGCCGGCATCTTCACCCTGTTCTTCGGCCTATGGATGCTGTACGACTACGCCTGGGCGGCCTGGGGCGGCCAGTTGTGGCTGACCGTCAAGCTGACCCTAATCGGCGCCCTGGTGCTCTATCACCTGTACTGCGGCAAGCTGGTGGCTGATTTCAGGGAAGACCGCAACACCCGTTCACATGTCTGGTACCGCTGGTTCAACGAACTGCCGGTCCTGGTACTGATCGGCGTGGTGTTGCTGGCCGTGCTGAAGCCCGTCTGAGCGGCGATCGCCGCGACGACACCATGCTGCCCCCCTGGAAACCCGCGAACTGCTGCTGGCCCGCCTGGCGGACCTGCTGCCGAACATGGACTGGTCAGGCCGGCCGGGACTGGCCTCCATCGTCCTGGAGCTGCCGCTATCGGACATGCGCAATGCCGTCACCCGTGCGGCGCATTGCTTCCGTTTCTCCTCACCGGCACGCCCTGAAACCCGTATCGGCAGCGGTGCCGCCTACCGGCTGGAATTCCGCGGCCGACAGGGCCTCGATCACATGCGCAGCGCCGCCCAGCAGCTGAGCTCCGGTTGGACGACCCTGGATCCCGACGGAACCGGCGTGCAGCCGAGCGCGCTGATCGCCTTCTCGCATTACCCGGACATACTCACGGATGGCCGCTGGAAAGGCTTCCCCAACAGCCTGCTTCGGGTGCCCTCGGTACTGTTGTACCAGAACGACACGGTCGCGGTATTCACCGCCCCCTGCCCGACCGATCCCGCACACGCCCTGGCGCAGTGGGAGGAGCAGCTGACACAGCTGCTCAAGCGGCAGCCCCCTCGCCCCAGACCACCTCGCGCCTGCGCCGCATCCACAACCGCCCGGCCGCCCAGGCATGGCAACGGCAGGTGCAAAGCGCACTCGCGGCCATTCGCGACACCTCCCTGGAGAAGCTGGTGCTGACCCGGCAGATCCGGGTGCGTGGCGAGCGTCCCTTCGATGCCCAGCGTCTGCACTCGGCCCTCGCCTGGCTGGTTCCCGACTGCCAGGTCCTGCAGATCCGGATGGGCGGCAGGATCTTCACCGCAGCCACGCCCGAGCGACTGGTGGCGCTGGACCGGGGCAGCCTGCGAGTGGACGCGATCGCCGGCACCACGGCCCGCGCCGCCAACACCGAACTGGATGTCGAACTGGCGCAGGCGCTGCGGCGCTCACCCAAGCAGCAGCACGAACACCAGCTGGTGGTGCAATCGATCCGCGAGAGACTCGCACCCCTGACGACATCACTGGATATCCCGACACAACCAGGACTGCTGCCCTTGAGCAATGTGCAGCATCTCTGGACGCCCATCACAGGTCGTACCGCCCACGGCCAGGATCTGCTGAGCCTGGCTGCCGCATTGCACCCGACACCGGCGACCAGTGGTTATCCGGTGGCTGCGGCACAACACTGGCTGAAGCGCCACGACCCCTTCGAGCGTGGCTGGTATACCGGTGTGGCGGGCTGGATGACACCCGACCAAGGGGGAGAGCTGTGGGTCCTGTTGCGCTGCGCGCTGCTGGAAGGAGACTGCGCCGAGCTGTATGCCGGAGCAGGGATCACCGCCGACTCGAATCCGGAGGACGAATGGCGTGAGACCGAGGACAAACTCAGCGGTATGCTGGCAGCCCTGAAATACGCATGAGTCTTCGCCACACAGAACGCCAGGGATACAAATGGCAGCTATCGGGGATAGCCCAATGACCGACGAGCATGAAGACACGGATGACACCGCCTGCCTGTCCCTGCGCTGGGCCCTTGCCCTGCTCCGGGGGCTGGTCCCCGGCGGCGTGCAACACCTGGTGTTGTCTCCGGGCTCGCGTTCGACCCCGCTGGTGCTGGCCGCGGAACAGATCGCGGGACTGCGACTCACACCCGTCGTGGACGAGCGCAGCGCGGCCTTCTTTGCACTCGGGACCGCGCGCGCCAGCGGCCGCCCCGTGGCCCTGTTGTGCACCTCGGGCAGCGCGCCGGCACATTGGCACCCGGCCGTTATCGAGGCGCACGAATGGGGCGTGCCGCTGATCCTGCTCAGTGCCGACCGCCCGCCCTCGCACATCGGCTGGGGCGCCAATCAGACCACGCGCCAACAGCGACTGTTCGCAGACCACCTGCGCGCCTTCCACGACCCCGGACTGCCCAGTCCCCACGGCCTCGAGGGCATGAGCGCCCTGGGGCGCCGCGCGGCCACGACCAGCCGCTGGCCGGACCCCGGCCCGGTACACATCAACCTGCCCTTCGACGAACCGCTGGCCCCACGGAACGACTGCGAGACAGCCGACACAGCCGACACAGCGTCCGTCGCCGCACCGGCCGCACCCCTCGCATCCGATGCTGCCCTCGAACAGGCCATCGAGCGCATGCGCCGGGGCAGAGGCCTGATCCTGTGCGGACCGGCCGAGCACGTGCCGGCACTGCCCGGTCTGCACGCGCTGTGCGGCAGGCTGGACGCCCCGGTCCTGGCCGACCCCCTGTCCGGACTGCGCTTCAGCGACAGCGCCCGACTGCCGCTGGTCACCCGCTACGATGCCCTGCTGCGCAACCCCGGGCTGGCGCAGCGACTGCGCCCGGACTGGGTCCTGCGCCTGGGCCGGCCGCCTGTCTCGCGGGTACTGCAGGAATGGCTGGACGGCATCCCCCTGTTGCTGGCGGATCCCCGTAACCGCTGGCAGGACCCCGGGCATGACTGTCTCTGGCCACTGCCCGCCAACCCGGACCGCCTGTGCGGTCAGATCGCGGAGCGCTTGAGCGAACCCGCGGAGCGGACGTGGTCCGAGACATGGCTGCAGGCGGAGCAACGCTGCGACTCACTGGCGGGGCCCACCTGGAACAGGCCGGCTGGTTCGAAGGACAGTTGCTGCAGACCCTGCTCCCGCTGCTGCCGGGCGGGGCATCCCTGCTGGTGGGCAACTCCCTGCCGATACGCCAGCTGGACACCTGGTCGGGTGCCGCGCGACAAGCGCCGCGCCTGTTCGGCAATCGCGGGGTCAGCGGCATCGATGGACAATCTGCCACCCTTGCCGGCATCGCCGCTGCCACGGAGCCGCCTGTTTTCGGCCTGATCGGCGATCTCGCGCTGTTCCACGACCTCGGCAGCCTGGAACTGGTACGGCGCTTCCACGCCACCCTGCTGGTCATCGACAACGGTGGCGGCCGCATCTTCGACTACCTGCCGCAACACGGACTGCCACAACTGCAGGCCCATTGGCACACCCCCACCGACCTGGCCCTGGACGCGCTGGCCAGGACCTTCGGCATCGCCCATCACCGCGTGGCCGATGCGCACGCCCTCACAGAGGCCATGGCAGAGAACCCGGACGGTTCGGCGCGACTGATCGAGATCCGTGTGGATGCGGAACACAGTCGACGTGAAACACTGGCATACTGGCAGACCGTCGCGCAGGACCCCGTACTTACGGCCCTTTAGCAGGCTGTTGAAAACCGTGCCGATTCTGCCCTGTTTTCACCAGACGGAGGGGATCGACGGCCATTGTTGCGAGTTGAGTTGACCCAAGAGGCCCAATGCACTGGAAAATGCTGA
>JAKRWE010000379.1 GCA_024712425.1 Chromatiales bacterium | reverse complement strand
AGTCGTTGCCACTCGTTCTTGCTGTATCGCTTGTTCATAACCTGCCCCTGTCAGTGAATGCAGGGGCAGGTTATGGCGCGAGGGGCGGCCCGGGAAGAACGGTGTGGTTTGAACGGTTACGAAGAAGCAGATCACCGCCCTGCAGAAGTTCGACTTGCTGATCATCGACGAGCTGGGCTACCTGCCCATGAACCGCCAGGCCCGCCACAACCTGTTCCAGCTGGTCAATGCCCTGTACGAG
>JAKRWE010000378.1 GCA_024712425.1 Chromatiales bacterium | reverse complement strand
GGGAGTACCAGCTCACTGGACAGGGCAAGGGCTATCGCCTCAGGGGCGCCCAGATCACCGTTTGCGAAGCCTTCGATGGCTCCGTGACCTTGCTCTACCAGGGCCGGGCACTACCTTATCGGGCTCTTCACCAAATCAGGTGGGTAACATTCACCGGCAGATACCCTCCGGGTATAGATCGAGTCCACCAAGGTGGAAGTAGATGGCATTGGCAAAGCGCCCCTTGTTGCGGAAACCATGGC
>JAKRWE010000377.1 GCA_024712425.1 Chromatiales bacterium | reverse complement strand
AAGTCCGAGGACAAAGGAGACGAATGAACGACCTTAGGCGGCCTGGTCAGCCAAATTGAAATCGTTGAAAACCGGACATCTCAAATCGGTGAAAAGGGGACATCTTGGGTCAGCGTTGACACCCTTGCCGCCTCCAGGCTCTCGAACGGCTTGCCTGGATAGTTCGGGACATACTTCAGCGTCCGGAACAGGGCCTCCGAGTAGGGGTTGTCGTCACTCACCGACGGGCGGCTGAACGACGG
>JAKRWE010000376.1 GCA_024712425.1 Chromatiales bacterium | reverse complement strand
GCTGACCGTGCTGAACAGGGCATCTTGTTGAATATCCGGGCCACGCATCGTACTGCTCGTCCTTCTTCCTTCCTTACCGGTATCTTCCACTTCAGGCGGCGAATTTCAACAGCCTGTTAACACCTTGGTTTCCTCGAAGCGCTGTTCCACGTCAACGAACGATTCTTCGATCATTCGCTGCAGCCGCTTATTGCGCGCCAGGCCGACAATGTAGCCCACACCGTGGCGCGCACACCAGCGCGG
>JAKRWE010000375.1 GCA_024712425.1 Chromatiales bacterium | reverse complement strand
CGGACATCTCCCGCATGGCGATGGTTTTGAGCTCCTGCTTACTGGCAAAAAAGACCCGCACGTTGGCATCCCGCGCGCGATCAACAAACTGCAGAGGCAGTCGCGTAATCCCGGCAAGATGCCGGAGGTGCTTCTGCAGCAGGTCGCGTTGTTCCACCGCATTGCCCGCACCGCTATGCATCCAGACCCTCAGGAGTCCGACCCAGCGCTGGCGGGATGAGTTGGCCAGCGCGGCAAGGCTGG
>JAKRWE010000374.1 GCA_024712425.1 Chromatiales bacterium | reverse complement strand
CCGTGACCAAGGCCATCGAACGCATTGCCCAGAACAACAACCTGACAGTTACCGAACTGCGCGAGGCACTGAAGGCCGAAGGGATGGATTTCGACCGCTTCCGGGACAAGATCAGGAACCAGATCATCACCTCGCGCCTGATCAACCAGGAGGTCACCAATCGTATCCAGGTCTCCAAGTCGGAGATCGACCAGTACCTGGCACGCCAGGCGGCAGCGCCCGACGAACGCCGCGAGGTGCACC
>JAKRWE010000373.1 GCA_024712425.1 Chromatiales bacterium | reverse complement strand
CCAGCCATGCCCGACACGGCCAGGGGCGCTACAGCACGCTCACAGAGCATATACCCAAGTCCCACCAGGCCCACCGGGACTGGTCACCGGGGCGCTTTATGAACTGGGCCGCCGACATCGGACCCTGTACCGCCCAGGTCGTCAAGCAACAGCTGGAGGACCGTCCACATCCTGAGCACGGCTACCGCGCCTGCCCGGGGCTGCTGAACCTCGGCAAGCGCTATGACCCTACACGGCTGGAGA
>JAKRWE010000372.1 GCA_024712425.1 Chromatiales bacterium | reverse complement strand
GCAAGACCTCGCTGCTCGACTACATCCGCAAGAGCCGCGTGGCAGCTGGCGAGGCGGGTGGCATCACCCAGCACATCGGCGCCTACCATGTGAATACCGATCACGGGATGATCACCTTCCTGGATACCCCGGGACACGCCGCCTTCTCGGCGATGCGTGCACGCGGAGCCAAGGCCACCGACATCATTATCCTGGTGGTGGCGGCCGACGACGGCGTGATGCCGCAGACCAAGGAGGCGATTC
>JAKRWE010000371.1 GCA_024712425.1 Chromatiales bacterium | reverse complement strand
AAGGCACTGCCCCGGGACGACTACGAGTACGCCGAATGGCGCAAGGCGAAGCCGGGCATCGACTACCACGTCGAGGTGGACAAGCGCTTCTACAGCGCGCCCCACGCCCTGGTCGGGCAGGTCCTGGACCTGCGCATCACCGCCACCACCGTCGAGGTGATGCACAAGGGGAAACGGGTCGCCAGCCATGCCCGACACGGCCAGGGGCGCTACAGCACGCTCACAGAGCATATACCCAAGTCCCACCAGGCCCACCGGGACTGGTCACCGGGGCGCTTTATGAACTGGGCCGCCGACATCGGTCCCTGTACCGCCCAGGTCGTCAAGCAACAGCTGGAGGACCGTCCACATCCTGAGCACGGCTACCGCGCCTGCCCGGGGCTGCTGAACCTCGGCAAGCGCTATGACCCTACACGGCTGGAGA
>JAKRWE010000370.1 GCA_024712425.1 Chromatiales bacterium | reverse complement strand
AACGTGACCGCTGATTTCGGAAATGCCCCCGAAATCGGTCACGATAAAACGAAATCCCCGGTCACGATCCGCCGAAATGGCCGGTCACGTTCGACCGAAATGAGTGGTCACGATGGGCCGAGATACGCACCGCCTACGCCACCGCCGCCGGGTTCCGCATCCATGCCTGCGAGGGCTACGACCCCGAGGGCAAGGGCAAGGTCGAGGCCGGGGTCAAGTACGTCAAGGGCAACGCGCTGGCCGGCGAGGT
>JAKRWE010000036.1 GCA_024712425.1 Chromatiales bacterium | reverse complement strand
TGTGCCTGCAGCCTAGAAAATAGCCCTTCACGAGCCTTTCCACGTCCCGTTCGAGGCACCACATCTTCCATCCACTGACCGCCCGGAAAAGCGAGAAGCGGATGAAATATTCGGGTTAGGCAGCGCCTGACCCCTTTCCGGGCAAGGGAACTGCCCGCCCCTACTCCCCCAGCTTTTCGCGCAACAGGGCATTCACCTGCTGCGGGTTCGCCTTGCCCTGGGATTTCTTCATGATCTGGCCAACAAAGAAGCCGATCATTTTGGGCCGCTTCTCCGGCTCGGCATTGCGATAGTTGTCGACCTGCTGCGGATTGGCCGCGATCACTTCGTCGACCAGGGCCTCGATGGCGCCCGTATCGGTGATCTGCTTCAGCCCCTTGGCCTCGATCACCTCGTCCGCCGTACCTTCGCCGCTCCACATGGCCTCGAACACCTGCTTGGCGATCTTGCCCGAGATGGTGTTGTCCCGGATGCGGACCAGCAGGCCGGCCAGGGCCTGCGCATCCACCGGGCTCTGCTCGATGTCCCTGCCCTCCTTGTTGAGCGCCGCCGCCAGTTCCCCCATCACCCAGTTGGCCGCGATGCGCGCATCACCCGATACCTCGGCCACGGCCTCAAAGTAATCGGCCGTCGCGCGCGTGGCGGTCAGGATATTCGCGTCCACCGGCGACAGGTCGTACTGTGCCTGGAAGCGCGCCCGGCGCACGTCCGGCAGCTCCGGCATGTCGGCGGTCACCGCATCCATGAAGGCCTGGTCGATCACCACCGGCAACAGGTCGGGATCCGGGAAATAACGGTAATCGTTGGCCTCCTCCTTGGAGCGCATGGAACGGGTCTCGTCCTTGTTGGCGTCGTACAGGCGGGTCTCCTGAACCACCCGGCCGCCGTCCTCAATCAGATCGATCTGACGCTCGATCTCGTAGTTGATGG
Source organism: Chromatiales bacterium (assembly GCA_024712425.1). Lineage (GTDB taxonomy): Bacteria > Pseudomonadota > Gammaproteobacteria > Chromatiales > Chromatiaceae > MONJU. The sequence continues at coordinate 17,851 of JAKRWE010000036.1, read as the reverse complement.
CGCGCTCCAGGAAACGGAAGGAGTTGATGTTCTTGAGTTCGGTACGCGTGCCCAGCTCCTCCTGACCCTTTGGACGCACCGACACGTTGGCATCGCAGCGGAAAGAGCCCTCCTGCATATTGCCGTCGCTGATCCCAATATAGGTCACGATCTGGTGGATCTTCCTGGCGTAGGCCACCGCCTCCTTGGCCGAGCGCATGTCGGGCTCGGAGACGATCTCCAACAGGGGCGTGCCGGCGCGGTTGAGGTCGATGCCGGTCATGCCATGGAAATCCTCGTGCAGCGACTTGCCCGCATCCTCCTCGAGGTGCGCCCGGGTCACGCCCACGGTCTTGACCTCGCCATCGTCCATCACGATCTCGACATGCCCCCTGCCCACGATCGGCAGCTCGGCCTGGCTGATCTGGTAGCCCTTGGGCAGGTCCGGGTAGAAGTAATTCTTGCGCTCGAACACGCTGCGTTCGGCCACATGGGCCTCGATCGCACGGCCGAAGCGCACCGCGAATTCGACCGCCCTGCGGTTGAGCGCCGGCAGCACCCCCGGCATGGCCAGATCGACCAGATTGGCCTGGGTGTTGGGCTCCGCGCCGAAGGCGGTCGGGGAGCCGGAGAATATCTTCGAATTGGTGGCCAGCTGAGTATGGATCTCAAGGCCGATAACGGTTTCCCATTGCATGGTTCAGTGCCTCGTTGGGCGTTCGTGCAAAACTCTGTTTTTAACCACGAAGAGCACAAAGAACACAAAGTTCTCCCTGTCGTCGATTCAGCCTGATGGCCTGCACCCAACGCCTTCGTGCCCTTTGTGTCCTTTGTGGTTAATCCTTAACTCAAACCCCTTCCGGTGTCTGCCGATGCCAGTCGGTCTCGCTTTGGATACGGTGCGCCACGTTCAGCAGGCGCGCCTCGTCGAACAGGTTGCCGATGAGCTGGAAGCCGACCGGCATGCCGTCGACCTGCGGTGCAGGGATGGACATCCCCGGCAGTCCGGCAAGGTTGACCGCGATGGTGTAGATATCCTGCAGGTACATGGACACCGGATCGTCGGTCTTCTGGCCGATCCGGAACGCGGTCCCGGGTGCGGTCGGGCTGGCGATCACGTCCACCTGTTCGAAGGCCGCGCGGAAATCGGCCGCGATCAACTGCCGCACCTTCTGCGCCTTGATGTAATAGGCATCGTAGAAACCGGCCGACAGCGCATAGGTGCCGATCATGATGCGTCGTTTGACCTCGACACCGAACCCCTCGGAGCGCGACCGCTTGTACAGGTCCTCCAGGTCGTGCGGATTCTCACAACGGTGACCGTAACGCACCCCGTCGAAACGCGACAGGTTGGACGAGCACTCCGCCGGGGCCACCACGTAGTAGGCGGACACCGACAGGTGCACATTGGGCAGGCTGATCTCGACGATCTCCGCGCCCTGGCGTCTGAGTTCCGCGATCACCGCCTCGGCGGAGCCGGCGATAGCGCCGTCCAGATCATTTTCCATGAACTCCCTGACCAGCCCTACGCGCAGCCCCTGCAGGGGCGCGTCCAGTCCGGATACATAGTCGTCCACCGCGCGCTCGGCACTGGTGGAATCACGCCCGTCGAAACCGGCCATGCCGCCGAGCAGCAGTGCGGCGTCCTCGGCGGTACGGGCCATCGGCCCCGCCTGGTCCAGCGAAGAGGCGAAGGCGATCATGCCGTAACGCGAGCAACGGCCGTAGGTGGGCTTGAGCCCGGTGATGCCGGTCAGCGCGGCGGGCTGGCGGATGGAGCCGCCGGTGTCGGTACCGGTGGCCACCGGCGCCAGGCGTGCTGCCACCGCGGCGGCTGACCCCCCGGAGGAGCCGCCGGGCACGCACTCCGTGTTCCAGGGGTTGCGCACCGGACCGTAGTAACTGGTTTCATTGGACGAGCCCATAGCGAACTCGTCCATGTTGGTCTTGCCCAGCATGACCATGCCCGCATCCGCCAGATTGGCCACCACGGTCGCATCATAGGGGGAGACGAAATTTTCCAGCATCTTCGAGCCGCAGCTGGTACGTATGCCCTCGGTGCAGAAGATATCCTTGTGCGCCAGGGGGATGCCGGTAAGCGACCCGGCCTCACCGGCCGCGATGCGTGCATCCGCGGCCTCGGCCTGGACCAGGGCCTGGTCCGCGGTGACGGTGATGAAGCTGTTGAGCTGCGGGTCCAGGCGGCCGATGCGGTCCAGGTAGTGCCGGGTCAGTTCGACGCTGGAGAAATCCCCGGCCTGCAGGCCGGCGGAGAGTTCAGCAAGTGTTTTTTCATGCATAGCGGTAGTTGCCGGAAAGATTATTCGATGACCCGGGGCACCAGGAACAGGCCGTTCTCGGCCTGCGGCGCATTGCTCATGTAACGCTCGCGCTGATCGGTCTCGGTCACCTCGTCGGGACGCAGGCGCTGGTGCATCTCCAGCGGGTGGGCCATCGGCTCGACGCCACCGGTATCCACCGTCTCCATCTGCGCCACCAGGTCCAGGATGTTGGACAGATCCCTGCTCAGGGCGGCGCCCTCATCAGGCGCTACCGCCAGGCGGGCAAGGTGGGCGATTTTTTCTACATCATCTTGGCTAAGCGACATGGGGAAAGCCCTGAAATTCGATCGGGAAAGGGCGGAAAATTACCACAATACGTGCACCAGTTGCACGAAAACCGGATTTTCTCCCCTTGCCCATCCCCATCCGGGCTTGCTAGATTAACGCACCCAAATAACCACTGCCGACTGCGATCAGCCCGGAGGCCCGCCGGCCAGCACGATGACGCGGACCGGAACGATGGCCGGCAGACTGTTTCCAACCCTGTTTCTACCCGCGCCGGGACCGGACGGGCTCGCCACTGGATGACCAAAGCATGTTCCTACGCCGTATTCGTGGACTCTTCTCAAACGACCTGTCGATCGACCTGGGCACCGCCAACACCCTGATCTACGCACGTGACCAGGGCATCGTGCTGAACGAGCCGTCGGTGGTCGCGATCCGCCACGACCGGGGGCGCGGCGGGAGCAAGACCGTCGCCGCGGTCGGCGAGTCGGCCAAGAAGATGCTCGGCCGCACCCCGGAGAACATCACCGCCATCCGGCCGATGAAGGAGGGCGTGATCGCCGACTTCACCGTGACCGAGAAGATGCTGCAGTACTTCATCCACAAGGTGCACGAATCCAAGATCATCCGTCCCAGCCCGCGGGTGCTGGTCTGTGTCCCCTGCGGCTCGACCCAGGTGGAGCGGCGCGCGATCAAGGAATCCGCGGCCGGCGCCGGAGCGCGCGAGGTGTACCTGATCGAGGAACCCATGTCCGCGGCGATCGGCGCCGGCCTGCCGGTGGACGAGGCGCGTGGTTCCATGGTCCTGGACATCGGCGGCGGCACCTCCGAGGTCGCCATCATCTCGCTCAACGGCATCGTCTATTCCAACTCGGTGCGCATCGGTGGCGACAAGTTCGACGAGGCGATCATCAACTACATCCGCCGTAACTACGGCACCCTGGTGGGCGAGGCCACGGCGGAGAAGATCAAGAAGAAGATCGGCTCGGCCTACCCCGGCAACGAGGTGCTGGAGCTGGAGGTCAAGGGCCGCAACCTGGCCGAAGGCGTGCCGCGCAGCTTTACCATGACCTCCAACGAGGTCCTGAAGGCGCTGCAGGAGCCGCTCTCCGGTATCGTGGATACAGTCAAGAAGGCGCTCGAGCAGACCCCGCCGGAACTGGGCGCCGACGTGGCCGAGCGCGGCATCGTGCTCACCGGCGGTGGCGCCTTGCTGCGCGACCTGGACCGCCTGATCGAGGAAGAGACCGGCCTGCCGGTGATCGTTGCCGAGGATCCGCTGACCTGCGTTGCGCGTGGCGGTGGCCGCGCCCTGGAACTGATGGACGAGCGCGGCGGTGACGCCTTCACCGTCGAATAGGTCGGCATAAACCGGAGGAAGGCACCATCAAGCCGATCTTTGCACAGGGCCCGTCGCAGACCACGCGGGTCGTGCTGGCCATTATCGTGTCGCTTGCACTAATGGTGATCGACCACAGGTTTCATCACCTGCGCGAAATCCGTGGTGCCCTGGCCTTTCTCACCTACCCGCTGCAACTGGCCGCCGATTTCCCGGTCACCGCCTCGCGCTGGCTGGACGAGACCACCCGTTCACGGGAGCAGCTGATCGAGGAAAACCGCCACCTGCACGAACAGAACCTGAAGGCACAGGCGGAACTGCAGCGCCTGGACAGCCTGCAGGCGGAAAACCTGCGCCTGCGCAACCTGCTGGACGCCTCCTACAAGGTGGGCGACCGGGTCCTGATCGCCGAACTGTCGGCGGTGGACCTGGACCCCTACCGCCAGCAGGTGGTGATCAACAAGGGCAGCAACTCCGGCGTGTTCGAGGGCCAGGCGGTGCTCGACGCGAACGCGGTCATGGGCCAGATCATCCAGACCACCCCGTTCTCCTCCACGGTGCTGCTGATCACCGACCCCAGCCACTCGATCCCGGTGCAGGCCCTGCGCAACGGCCTGCGCACCATCGCCGTCGGCACCGGCCGGATCAACGAACTCTCCCTGCCCTACCTGCCAACCGATTCCGATATCCGGGTCGGTGACAAGCTGGTCACCTCGGGACTGGGCGGAAAATTCCCGCCTGGCTACCCGGTGGCAACGGTGAGCCGGGTCGACCGCTCGCCGGACAACGCCTTCTCCCGCATCACCGCCACCCCAACGGTGCATCTCGACCGCAGCCGCGAGGTCCTGCTGGTATGGACCGTCCCCAACACCCGGGCCGACAGCCCGCCCGGCGAGGGGGAGGCGGAAAAATGAATCAGCGCGGACCCCGGATCGTGTGGCTAACCTTCGCCTTCGCCCTGATGCTGGCGATCCTGCCACTGCCCGACTGGGCGCGACCCTACCGTCCGCAGTGGGTCACCCTGACCCTGATCTACTGGTGTCTGGCACTGCCACACCGGATCAGCGTCGGCACCGGCTTTGGCTTGGGGATACTGCTGGACGTGCTGACCGGCACCCTGCTGGGCCAACACGCCATGGGGCTGTCCCTTATCGCCTTCATCGCGGTGCAGTTGCACGCCCGCATACGCGTGTTCCCACTGTGGCAGCAGGCGCTGGCGATCCTGTTGCTGCTGACCATCGACCACATGCTCTCGCTGTGGGTCATGGGCGCCAGCGGGCGCACGCCGCCGGGGCTGCTGTACTGGGTGGTGCCGGTGGTGGGCGCCGTGCTCTGGCCATGGGTGTTCGTCACCCTGCGCAACCTGCGCCGTCACTTCCGGGTGGCCTGAGCCGCCATGCAGATCAAGGACCACTTGCGCGAGGAACAGGCCTTTCTGGGGCGCGCCATCATCGCCGGCCTGCTGGTGATCCTCAGCCTCGGCCTGCTGCTGGCACGCCTGGCCCAGTTGCAGATCGTCGAACACGACCACTTCACCACCCTGTCCAAGGACAACCGCGTCAAGCTGATCCCGCTACCTCCCACGCGTGGCCTGGTCTACGACCGCAAGGGTGTCCTGCTGGCGCAGAACCGGCCCGCCTACAGCCTCGAACTGGTACCCGAACAGGTCAAGGACATCGACGCCACCCTGCAGCGTCTGCGCCAGTACATCCCAATCAGCGAGGACGACCTGGAACGCTTCCAGCGGCTCAAACAACGCAAACGACGTTTCGACAGCGTGCCGATACGGGTCAATCTGGACCTGGAGGAGGCCGCCCGCTTCGCGGTGGTTCGGCATCTCTTCCCCGGGGTCGATATCAAGGCGCAGCTGCTGCGCCACTACACCTCGGGAACGGCCGCCGCCCACGTCCTGGGCTACGTCGGCCGGATCAGCAAGAAGGACCTGGAAAGCATCGATCCCTCGAACTACGCCGGCACCAGCCACATCGGCAAGACCGGCCTGGAAAAGAGCTACGAGGCCCTTCTGCATGGGGCCGTGGGGGTCCAGCAGGTCGAGGTCAACTCAGTCGGGCGCATCGTCAGGGTGCTGGAGGAAACGCCTCCCCTGCCGGGACAGGATCTGCACCTGAACCTGGATATAGACCTGCAGAAGATCGCCCTGGAGGCCCTGGGCGATCACAACGGTGCCGTCGTGGCCATCGATCCACGCACCGGCGGCGTACTGGTGCTGGCCAGCAAGCCGGGCTACGACCCCAATCTGTTCGTGGAGGGCGTCAGCAGCAAGGCCTACAAGGCGCTGCGCGAGGACCGCGATCGCCCCCTGTACGACCGGGCCCTGCGCGGCCAGTACCCACCGGGCTCGACGGTCAAACCCTTCATCGGCCTGGCCGGACTCGAGACCGGCACCATCCGCTATGACACCAGCATCTACTGCCCCGGTTACTACCAGCTGCTGGGACATGAACACAAGTACCGCGACTGGAAGAAATGGGGACATGGCCCGGTGGACCTGGACAAGGCCATCACCCAGTCCTGCGACGTCTATTACTACAAGCTGGCCCATGACATGGGCATCGATGCGATGAGCGGCTTCCTGGCCCAATTCGGGTTCGGGCAGCGCACCGGCATCGACCTCACCGGCGAATCCCGCGGCATCCTGCCCTCGCGTGAATGGAAACGCCGCACCAAGCGTCAGCCCTGGTACCCGGGCGAGACCGTGATCGCCGGCATCGGCCAGGGTTACTTCCTGACCACGCCGCTGCAACTGGCGACCGCCACGGCGGCAATAGCCAACAACGGGCACCTCATGACGCCGCACGTGGTCGCCTACCTGGAAGACAGGCAAAGCCATGCCAGGAGCCCCATTCCCCCGAACCAAAAGACCATTCCCATCCACGAGCAGGCCGACTGGGACGACGTACGCACCGCCATGAGCCACGTGGTCAAGGGACTGCACGGCACAGCCAAGCGTATCCGCACAGACTTCTACGCGATTGCCGGCAAGACCGGCACCGCACAGGTCTTCAGCGTCGGACAGGAGGAGGAATACGAGGCGGAAAACGCGTCCAAGAAGAACCGCGACCACGCCCTTTTCATCGCCTACGCCCCGATCGAGGATCCGCAGATCGCGATCGCCGTGGTGGTGGAGAACGGCGGCCATGGCGGATCGGCCGCGGCTCCCGTCGCACGCAAGGTCATGGATGCCTACCTGCTGCCGCGCCTCTACGGCGATGCCGCGGACGGACTCGTCGACCGGAAGGGCGGAGGCACATCATCATGAGACTGTCTGGCCCGGACCTGGGGGACCTGACCCCCACCGACCCGAACCGGCGCCTCGGGGTGCTGGCACGCATCCATCTCGACCTCCCGCTGCTCACCGGGCTGGTCTTGGTGGCCACGTTCGGGCTGGTGGTGCTGTATTCGGCAAGCGGTCAGGACATGGCTCAGGTCGAGCGCCAGCTGCTGCGTTTTGGGCTTGCCTTCGGCATCATGTTCGGCGTGGCCCAGATACGCCCCGAGCAGCTGTCGCGCTGGAGCCCCTGGTTGTACCTGATCGGCACCCTGATGCTGGTCGGGGTGCTGGCCTTTGGCGACATCGGCAAGGGGGCCCAACGCTGGCTGGACCTGGGCGTGATCCGCTTCCAGCCCTCCGAGATGGTCAAGCTGGCGGTGCCGATGATGATCGCCTGGTACCTGGCAGACAAGCCACTGCCGCCCTCCTGGTCACGCCTCGGCCTGGCGGCGGCACTGATCATCGTGCCGGTATTGCTGATCGCCAAGCAACCGGACCTGGGCACCTCGCTGCTGGTGGCCAGCGCCGGGATCTTCGTGCTGTTCCTGGCCGGCATCAGCTGGCGCCCGATCCTCGGCCTGTTGACCCTCGCCGGAGCCGCCGCGCCGGTCGCCTGGTACCTGATGCGTGATTACCAGAAACAGCGCGTGCTGACCTTCCTCGGCCCCGAGAAGGATCCGCTGGGCGCCGGCTACCACATCATCCAGTCCAAGATCGCGATCGGCTCCGGCGGCATCTGGGGCAAGGGCTGGCTGAACGGCACCCAGTCGCAGCTCGACTTTCTGCCGGAACGCCACACCGACTTCATCTTCGCAGTACTGTCCGAGGAATTCGGGCTGGTCGGGGTCTCGCTGCTGCTGGCACTGTACCTGTTCGTCATCCTGCGTGGCCTGTACATCGCCAGTCGCGCCCAGGACACCTACGGCCGGCTGCTGGCCGGCTCGCTGACCCTGGTCTTCTTCGTCTACCTGTTCGTCAATGTCGGCATGGTGAGCGGCCTGCTGCCGGTGGTCGGGGTTCCGCTGCCGTTGGTCAGTTACGGCGGCACCTCGCTGGTGACCCTGATGACCGGCTTCGGTATGCTGATGTCGATCCACACCCACAGAAAGTTGTTGCCCCGATGATTCGCCTCGCTCTGATTCTTGCCGGCCTGCTCACCTGCAGCGCAGTGAGCGCCGACCCGGCGCGCCTGCAGGCCGACTTCATCCGCAAGATGGTGGCCGAACACCACTTCGATGCCACGACGCTGCGCCAGCTGCTGGACAGAGCCAAGGTGTGCAAACCCATCCTGGAGGCCATCGCCCGTCCTGCGGAGAAGCGCCTGAACTGGGGGCAGTACCGCAGGATATTCCTCACCCGCGAGCGCATCCGTGGCGGACTGGCCTACTGGAAGAGGAATGTCGAGGCCCTGGCCAGGGCCGAACGCCGGTTCGGCGTACCGCCGGAGATCATCGTTGCGATCATCGGCGTGGAGACGCGCTATGGGCGGCATGCGGGCAGCTACCCCGTCATCGACGCATTGAGCACCCTGGGATTCCACTACCCGCCGCGCGCCCGCTTCTTCCGCAGCGAGCTGGAACAGTTCCTGCTCCTGGCGCGCGAGGAGAAACTCGATCCCGGCAAGCCGCTGGGTTCCTACGCCGGCGCGATGGGGCGCCCCCAGTTCATCCCCTCCAGCTACCGCGCCTATGCCATCGACTTCGATGGCGACGGCCGGCGCGACATCTGGAACAACGATGCCGACGTCATCGGCAGCATGGCAAACTATTTCGCGAAGCACGGCTGGCGCCGCGGTCAGCCGGTCGCGCAGCGCGTGCAGGGCGTCGGCAAACAGCACAAGACCCTGATCGAAGCCGGTTACAAGCCGCATACATCGGTCGCACAGCTGGTCCAGGCCGGCGTCCGCCTGAACCGCCCCTTTGCATCGGACGCACCTGCTGCCCTGCTGGCGCTCGAAACAGACAAGGGAACCCAGCACTGGCTGACCTTGACTAATTTCTATGTGATCACACGTTACAACCACAGCCCGCTGTATGCCATGGCCGTATACCAGCTGGCCGATGCGATAAAACGCCTGCATGAACAACACCGGAACGATTAGATACCTGCTGCTCACCGCCGCCCTGGGCGGCCTGCTGTTCGGCTGTGGCGGCAGGGTCTACCGCGACGGCGCGCCGGACGGCTACCCTGACCTCAGCCACACTCCCGACGCGGTGCCGCGCGTGGAGCCATACAGCCGCAGCAACATGCGCAGCTACCGGGTGCTCGGGCGCACCTACCAGCCCATGAAGAGCGCTCAGGGCTTCGTGCAGCAGGGCATTGCCTCCTGGTACGGCCGCAAGTTCCACGGCAACAAGACCGCCAATGGCGAACGTTACGACATGTATGCAATGACAGCCGCCCACCGACGCCTGCCCCTGCCCAGCTATGTGCAGGTGCGCAATCTCGAGAACGGACGCACCGCGGTGGTACGGGTCAACGACCGCGGCCCCTTCCATGAGAACCGCATCATCGATCTCTCCTATGCCGCGGCCAGCAAGCTGGGCATGCTGGGCAAGGGAACCGCCCTGGTCGAGATCCGCGCCATCGATCCCCGCCATCCGCAACAGATCGCGGATACGCCACCGAAGCCGCCGGCACATGCCCCCCGCATATTCATCCAGGTGGGCGCATTCGGCGACCCGGGCAATGCCCGGCGCCTGGCCCGGCGCCTGTCGCAGCAACTGCAGCGTGACATCCACATAAACGCGGCCGACTCTCCGCGGGGCCGCATCCACCGGGTGCAGATCGGTCCGCTGGCATCGGTGGAGATCGCCGACCAGGTGGTCTCCTCGCTGGAGAAGCTGCAGATACATGAGACACAGGTTCTGCTGCGCTGAACAGAGGCGGGGTAGAATAGGCCCTTCTCCGGGCACACCCCGTATTCCACCACCGGAAAAAGGATTCACCATCGATGAAGTCGTATCTCGCCGCCTTCCTTCTCCTCCTGGGCAGCACCCTGGCGCAGGCCGCGCCCGTGCCCGCACCACCAGCCATCGCCGCCAAGGGCTTCCTGCTGATGGACATGAACAGCGGCCGCATCCTTGCCGAGAAGAACAGCCGGGAACGCATGGAGCCCGCCAGCCTGACCAAGATCATGACCGCGCACGTGGTGTTCTCCGAACTGGCGCATGGCGACCTGAAACTGGACGACATGGTCGACGTGAGCGAAAAGGCCTGGAAGACGCCGGGTTCGCGCATGTTCATCGAGGTCAACACCAAGGTCTCGGTGGGAGACCTGCTCAAGGGGCTGATCATCCAGTCCGGCAACGATGCCGCGGCGGCACTGGCCGAACACATTGCCGGCACGGAAGACGCCTTTGCCAACCTGATGAACGAGCACGCGGCGCAACTCGGCATGCACGATACCCACTTCGTCAATGCCACCGGCCTGCCTGACCCCGACCACTACACCACGCCCGCCGACATCGCCAAGGTGACCATCGCCACCATCCGCGACTACCCCGAGTATTACAAGATCTACGCGGAGAAGGAGTTCACCTACAACAAGATCCGCCAGCACAACCGCAATACCCTGCTGTGGAAGGACAAGAGCGTGGACGGGGTGAAAACCGGACACACCAAGTCGGCCGGCTACTGCCTGGTGGCCTCGGCCAAGCGCGACGGCATGCGCCTGGTCTCTGTGGTCATGGGCACCGACAGCATGAAGGCGCGGATCCGTACCAGCCAGGCGCTGCTCGATTATGGGTTCCGGTTCTACGAGGGCCACCAGCTGTACCCGGCGGGCAAGCCACTGGCACAGGCGCGCATCTGGATGGGCGAGCAGGAAACGGTGCCGGTCGGACTGCGACAGGCCCTGTACGTGACCATCCCACGGCGCCAGTACGACAAGCTGGCCGCCCGCACCGAGCTGCGGCCCGGCATACAGGCCCCCATCCACAAGGGACAGACGCTGGGTGAGGTCATCGTGGAACTGGAGGGGGAACAGGTCGCGCGCGCCCCGCTGGTGGCACTCGGCGACGTGGCCGAGGGCGGCCTGTGGCGCCAGGCCGTGGATACCGTCAAGCAGTGGATGGAGTGATGGACCGGGTCTACCTCAACGGCCGTTTCCTGCCCCGGGAGGAGGCCTGTGTTCCGGTAACCGACCGCGGGCTGCTGTTTGGCGACAGCGTATACGAGGTGATACCCGCCTATGCCGGTGTCCCCTTCCGCGCGGAGCAGCATCTCGACCGCCTGCAGCGCAGCCTGGACGCCATCCGCCTGCGCAATCCCATGAGCCGCCCGGAATGGCTGGAGATGATCGACGCGCTGTGCTCGGACTGCCCGACCCATGACCAGTCGATCTACATCCGGGTCACCCGCGGCGCCTACCCCACCCGCGCACACCGGCCGCCGGATCCGGTCAAACCCACGGTGATCGCCTTTGTCACCCCGATCCGCGAGCGGGCCCCCCGTATTGCGCGCGAAGGGATACGGGTGATCACCATGACCGGTATCCGCTGGCATCGTTGCGACATCAAGACCACCAACCTGCTCGCAAATGTACTGGCGCAGGCCGAGGCACTTGAAAAACAGGCCGACGATGCCATCTTCCTACGCAACGGATCCGCCCGTGAAGGGACGGCCAGCAACCTGTTCATCGCGCTCGACGGCCTGCTGATCACCCCGCCGAACAGCGATGAGCTGCTGCCGGGCATCACCCGCGACCTGGTCCTCGAGCTGGCCGCCGATGCCGGCATCGCGCATGCCGAGGCCAGCATCAGCGAAGAGGATCTGCGCCGCGCGGAGGAGATCTGGCTTACCAGCTCCACGCGCGAGATCGCACCGGTGGTGTCGCTGGACGGAAAACCCGTGGGTGACGGCACACCGGGTCCCAAATGGCGATACATGGATCAGCTGTTTCAGGCGGCCAAGCAACGCATCCGCCTCGAAGCCCTGGAAAAACGCAAGCAATGACTGACGAACCACGGAAAACCGACACGCCCGCCGATGAACAGGGATTCCAGTTTCCCTGCGACTACCAGGTCAAGGCCATGGGCCTGAACGATGGTGATTTCCGCGATACCGTGGTCGAGATCATCGGCAACCACTGCGAAAAGATCGATGAGGAGCACATCGTCTGCCGCGGCAGCGCCAACGGCAAGTACCTGTCGGTCAGCGTCACCATAGAGGCCCACAGCCGCGAGCAACTGGACGCTATCTACGACGAGCTCACCGCGCACGAAAAGGTACTGATGCGCCTGTGAGCAAACAGCCCACCCTGCTGGTACGCGACCTCGGGCGGCGCGACTACCAGAGCACCTGGCAGGCCATGCGCGCCTTTACCGACCAGCGCACCCCGTCGACGCCCTCCGAGATCTGGCGCCTGGAACACGATCCGGTCTTCACCCAGGGCCAGGCAGGGCGCGCGGAGCACCTGCTGAACCCCGGCGACATACCGGTGGTGCAGACCGATCGCGGCGGCCAGGTCACCTACCACGGCCCCGGCCAGCTGGCTGTCTACCTGATGCTGTCACTGCGCGAGGCGGGCCTGGGGGTACGCGGCCTGGTCAGCGCCATGGAGCGCAGCGTCATCTCCCTGCTGGGTCAGTACGACGTGCCGGCCTGTGCGCGGGCGGATGCCCCGGGGGTGTACGTGGACGGCGCCAAGATCGCGGCCCTGGGCCTGCGCGTCCGGCGCGGCTACACCTACCATGGCCTTTCCTTCAATATCGACATGGATCTCCAACCGTTCAGCCGCATCAACCCCTGCGGCTACAAGGGCATGCCGGTCACACAGGCACGCGCGCTGGGCATAGACGCCAGCTTCGAACAATTGAGTGATGGTCTGCTCGAGGCCCTGTGCCGCGAGATCGGTTACGGGGCAACTGCGGCCAGCTGCAACTGACCCAGCCCCAGGGTCAGCTGGTTACGCAGCGCCTGAACCAGGTGCAGGACATTGGGATTTTCATCGAAACCATAGGCCAGCGGGTATTCCGCATACAGCATCCCAACCGGTCCCGCCGCAGTGCGCATCGGCAACACGAAGAAGGAGCCGGGCGCCTTGATGCGGTCGAACCAGGCAGGCATCTTTTCACGCACGCCGCTTTTGGTGGCATCCTTGATGTAGACATCGCTGTTCTGCATGTGCGCGATGGTGAGCAGGTTGGGGCGGCCGCTGCAGCGGAGCCGGAAGTGCTGTTGCAGCTCTTCCACCTCATCACCCACACCGGCGCTGGCCACCAGCTCGCCCGACTTGGCGCACCATTCCGCGGCAATGATGCGTTTGAAGCCATGCCGCGATACAGTATCTCCAACACCACGTCGATCAACTCCTGGCACTGGTAACCCCCCCACCAGCATCCGGGTCACCTCCTGCAGCCCTTCCGAGAGCATCTGCTCGCGGTCCAGCACGCCCGCGACCCGGGTATGGATGGTGCCGGTATCGGACACGTCCATGGTCAGCGTCTGCGGGTCCTCGGCATGCACGACCACCTGCGTGGCATCCGCGGCGCCCGCCGTCTCCTCGTCCAGTGACTGAACGAAACGCACCTTCTCGCTGTCGCTGACGAAGTTGACCTTGAAGTCCATGTATTCCTGCTTGGCCGAACCGATCGAATCCACGATGTCCAGCGGCTCCACGCCCAGGGTCTGGGCATAGCTGGCCACCAGTTTCTTCATTCGGGCCATGGATTGCCTGGATCTTCCCTGGCGCAGGGTGCTGGTCGCCTGGTCGGCCAGGTGTGCCATCAGCTGCAGGCGCTGGCTGCGGTCGTGGGTACGTTTTTTCGGTATCTCGCCCGGGTCATCCAGGCAGGCGCGGATATCCACCGGGAAATTCCATTCCTTCGCGACCTCGCGCCCGATACGCGCGTAATCGGTCCCCAGGACCTGTTTTTCCGCCTCGACCCCGTCCAGGCCGTCCACCTCCTGCAGGCGTCGGACCTCCTGCTCCTCGTCCGGCAGATAATAGGCCACCAGGATCCCGCCGAGCCGGCGCAGCATCGCGCCCAGCAGGGCCTCCTCGGCCAGTTCGCGGTCGACCCCCTTGCAGATCTCCCGTGCACACAGGCCACTGTAGAGCGATTCCGAGAGCATGTCCTTGATATGCGGCACGTTGGACTTTTCGCCGAAATGCTCCAGCAAGGAAAGCGAGGCGGCGATCGAGCGCACGCCGTTGACGCCGAGGATCACCACCGCCCGGGAGATGGTGCCGGAAAAGGCCCCGTAGTAGGCCGAGTTGACCACCCGCAGGATCTTGCTGCTGAGCCCCTGGTCCTTGACGATGATATTGGCCAGCTGGTTGCTGTCCTTGTCGCTGGAATCGGCCAGCTGGTTCAGGGTGGAGATGCTCTGGGCCAGCGCCGGGAAGTCGTTCTTGAGACGCATGCGCCGCAGCAGGAACTGGATGGTCGCGTGCGAATGGGCCGCGGTCTGTACGGACTGGGTTGCCTCACGATAGTCCCGCAGGGCCTTGCGCATCTCCCCTGCGTCGGCGAAGCGCAGGAAGGATCCTTCTCCAGGGCCTTCTCGATGATCCGCTGCAGGCGCTCATCGATGTCCGGCAGTACCTGGTCGAGCGGTTTGAGCGGGCGGTGCACGATGTCATACAGCAGTTTTTCGGCGTTACCGCCCTCGTAGGCCGGGCGGCCGGTCAGGATCTCCCAGGCGATCAGGCCCAGCGCAAACACATCGGTCTGCTTCATGACCCGGCCCTTTTCGATGTATTCCGGCGCCATGTAGCGCGGCGTACCCACCAGCTGGTTCCGGCGCTCGCTGCCGCCACGCGATACCGCGGCGATCCCGAAGTCGGTGATCTTTGGCACCCCGGTACGGGTCAGGATGATATTGGCCGGCTTGATATCACGGTGCACGATGTCCTCGTCGTGCGCCTGTGCGATGCCGTCCAGGATCCCGTCGAGTATCGCCAGGCCCATGGCCATGTCCGGTGCGTCCTTCTTCAGCAGGCCCGCCAGGGTCTGTCCCTGGATCAGCTCGAACACCAGGTAGGGACGCCCTTTCTGTTCCCCCACATCGAACACCGACACGATATTCTGGTGATTGAGGCGACTCATGGCCCGCGCCTCGCGCAGCAGTTCCCCAGCGGCCCCGGCAGCATTCAACAGCGGCCGATGCAACAGCTTGATTGCCACCTCGCGCTGCAGCTTTGGGTCCTGGCAGCGATAGACCTTTCCCTGGGTTCCGCTGCCCAGCAGATCGGTAACGATGAAGCGTCCAATATTGCGCACGTTTTCCCCTTGTCCGTCCCTGACGACCCGGTGTTCAAACAGTATTGATGGGGAATTGATCGGCTGTCAGATCATTTTCTTGAGCAACTCGTAATGAATACGGGTCTCGCCGGTACCCGCATGGGAGGGCGCCAGTTGCAGCACGCCCCTGGCCGACAGGCGGCTCCGCTCACGCCGCAGCATCACCGGCGCCCCACCCTCTTCCTGCAGCAGGGTGCCATTGGTACTCAGATCATGGACCAGCCAATACGGCCCCTGCGACTCGATTCGCAGGTGGGTACGCGACACCTGGGGAAAGGGTATCGCGATGGCGTTACCACGATCGCGCCCCACAGTCATATCCTCGCAACCGGGGGCCAGTTCCAGCCGCCCACCGGCCCAGCTCAGCAGAAGCACACTGGAAAGCGCCTGGCGTAGTGCATCGACGGCACCGGCATCAATGGCTTGGGTGTGATCCCCCTCTTCGTCCATGAGCTCGAACAGGTCGGGCATGGCGCGCTTGCCGCGCACGGCCAGCGGGGGCAGTGCGCGAACCTCGGGGCGCTCGGGCACGGAAAGGCCCTCGAGGGCATCGCGCGACAGTAGCACCTGCCCCGGGCCCGCCAGCGACACAATGCGCGCCGCCGTATTAACCGCATCCCCAAACACGTCGCCCCGCTCGACGATCACCGACCCGAGATGAATGCCGGTCTTGCAGCGCATGGCCTGGGCATCCTGTATGGCAGGCAGGACCTGGACGAAAGACAACAGCGCCGGCATCTGCTCGAAAACAATCAGCAGTTCGTCGCCGATCTCCTTGAGCACCTGCCCGCCACGCACCGCTGCGGCCTCGCCAAGGGCATCCAGCATCTGCCGTATACGGCGCCGCGCAGCGACGTCCCCTTCCTGTTCGTACAGGCGCGTACTGCCGCAGATATCGACGAACAGCACACCGAGCCTTTGGTTTTGGACAGCGGATTCGGGAGACATGGTCTGTATCTTCAGGCCTGTTGGAGATGGAAGGAACCCCTGCTACAGATTACCCACGACCGCCCCGCCGGCTCAAGGTTTTTGATCTGCGGTGTTAGTCCAAAGCAGTAATGCCCCCTTTTGATTTCGGGAGGGGTGGTGACAGAGGAGACCATTGCGATGACACAGAAGACGGTGGACCGGCTGGGGGTGGTTCAGCGGGTTGTCGACCGGCAGTTGCGGCAGAAAGAGGCGGCACGGCAGTTGGACTTGAGCGTGCGGCAGATCAAGCGCCTGGTGGTCCGATACCGGGCCGAGGGAGCGGCTGGACTGGTTTCCCGCCACCGGGGCAGGCGCCCCAACAACCAGATCGCCGATGCGCTCCGGCAGGAGATCCTCGACCAAGCATCCACGCCACCGTCGAGAAGGCCAAGACCATCCAACTCAACCGCAGGACCCACAGGCCTGCACCGGACCATCCCTGGAGATGAGGCGCCCCCTCGTCCCCTCATGACCCCGGACTCACCAAGGGGACATTTCAGCTTGGGAGAAAAGGGGACATTTTAGAATTGGGTTGACACAGGGCATGGACGCGTTGACGCAACAACGTCAGTTGGTCATGCACGACATAGCGGGCATCGCGGGGGTCGGGGAGCCTCGCATTGACCGCCTCGAGCAACCCCAGCCGTCGATCGACTTGCCGGAGCAACAACAGGCCACCATCGCTGGTGATATCCCCGCCTGAAAATCGGGCCTCGATCCGGTGGCGTTTCAGCGGTGGAAAATCAAAGCTTTCTTGGGTACATTTTGTCACGGGCAAAACCTTGTTCGGATCCAGTGTAACCAACTGAATTTTAACGAACTACACGGGTTTTGCCCTTTTTATTTGTGAAATATTCGGGCTGGCCCTGGTGGAGAAGCTGGAGCTGGCCGAGATCAAGGGCGAGCTGAAGAAGCAGATCACCGCCCTGCAGAAGTTCGACTTGCTGATCATCGACGAGCTGGGCTACCTGCCCATGAACCGCCAGGCCCGCCACAACCTGTTCCAGCTGGTCAATGCCCTGTACGAGTACCGCTCGGTGATCATCACCACCAACAAGGGCTTCACCGCCTGGGGCGAGTTCTTCGCCGACGACAACGTGGCCGTGCCCATCGTGGACCGGCTGATCCACCATTCACACATCTTCATGCTGGGAGGTGAGAGCTATCGACTGAAGCACAAACGCGAGAGCTGATTTTTTTGTCGCCCCGGGGTGGGTCAATTTTATTGGCCGAGGGGGGGTCAAAATTATTGGCCATTGACAGCACAAGGTCGGTGAGCTACCCAATACCTGCTCCTGCTCGGTCGCTGTCTGCAACGCCGGGTCACCTCGAAGCTGGTCATGGTCGTTGAGATCCTCATACCCTTGACACAGGGCATGGACGCGTTGACGCAACAACGTCAGTTGGTCATGCACGACATAGCGGGCATCGCGGGGGTCGGGGAGCCTCGCATTGA
>JAKRWE010000369.1 GCA_024712425.1 Chromatiales bacterium | reverse complement strand
GGTCGATGGCGGCGAGCTGCGGGGGCTGTCGGTCGGTGGCGAGGCAACCACGGTGCACTTCGTGGTCTTCGTCCTATCGTACTCGCGCCTGATGTACGTCGGGCTCTCGCCCCGGCCCATCTGCGTATTTCGGCCCATCGTGACCACTCATTTCGGTCGAACGTGACCGGCCATTTCGGCGGATCGTTACCGGGGATTTCGTTTTATCGTGACCGATTTCGGGGGCATTTCCGAAATCAGCGGTCACGTT
>JAKRWE010000368.1 GCA_024712425.1 Chromatiales bacterium | reverse complement strand
CGCTGATTTCGGAAATGCCCCCGAAATCGGTCACGATAAAACGAAATCCCCGGTCACGATCCGCCGAAATGGCCGGTCACGTTCGACCGAAATGAGTGGTCACGATGGGCCGAAATACGCATGAAAAGGCCCTCATCGACTACGCTGGCCCGACCGTGCCGGTCGTCGATCGCCACACCGGCGAGATCCGCAATGCCCAGGTCTTTGTCGGGGTGCTCGGGGCCTCCAGCTACACCTACGCCGAGGCCACTCA
>JAKRWE010000367.1 GCA_024712425.1 Chromatiales bacterium | reverse complement strand
ATCTTCATGCCGGGAGGTGAGAGCTATCGACTGAAGCACAAACGCGAGAGCTGATTTTTTGTCGCCCCGGGCGGGTCAATTTTATTGGCCGAGGGGGGGTCAAAATTATTGGCCATTGACAACAGACTGCGGAACAGCTCGACCGGGCGCCGCGCACCCTCGCCCTGTAACTGGGATTCGGCAAACACCTGGGCACGATGCAGAATCGAGGAGACCGCCTCGAACTGGGTCGGCAGGCGCAGCGTCGCCAGCACAT
>JAKRWE010000366.1 GCA_024712425.1 Chromatiales bacterium | reverse complement strand
CCCTGTACCGCCCAGGTCGTCAAGCAACAGCTGGAGGACCGTCCACATCCTGAGCACGGCTACCGCGCCTGCCCGGGGCTGCTGAACCTCGGCAAGCGCTATGACCCTACACGGCTGGAGAAGGCCTGTGGGCGCGCCCTGGCGATCCGTTCAGCGAGCTACCAGAGTGTAGCCTCCATCCTCCAGCAGGGGCTCGACCAGCTGCCCCCGGAGGACGAGAACAGCACCCAGGGGGAGCTGCCCCTGCACGGCAATGTCCGCGGTGCAGGCTACTACCACTGAGGAGGAAACGATCATGCTGAACCAACAGACCGCCGACCAACTGCGCGCCCTCAAGCTCACCGGCATGCTCGAGGCCTGGGAGCAACAGCGCGAGCAACCACAGACCCACGATCTCAGCTTCGACGAGCGCCTGGCCCTGTTGGTCGAGCGCGAGGTGCTGCACCGGGAGAGCCGGCGGCTGGCGCGCCTACTCAAGGC
>JAKRWE010000365.1 GCA_024712425.1 Chromatiales bacterium | reverse complement strand
AGGGGACGGCTCAGGGGCTGGATCAGGGGATGGCTTAGGCGCGGGCGTAGGCTTCGGCTTCGGCTTCGGCTTCGGCTTCGGCTTTTGCTCCGCCTTCGGCTTTGTCCCCGCTGATGGGGGCATTGTCCCCGCCCCTGGGGACTTAGTCACTACCTTTGGTGCGACCTTGGTCTTTGTCCCCTTAGGGCGACCGGGTCCCCGCTTTGGGGTATCCACGGGACCCTCATCACGGAATCCACTATATATAAGGTATACGGCCCCG
>JAKRWE010000364.1 GCA_024712425.1 Chromatiales bacterium | reverse complement strand
ATTGCCCCAACCTGGATTATCTGAGTTGCTTTTTCTTCTTGCCGGTCGGCTGTCTCGGCTCGGCAGTGCCGGCGTCCTTCACCGGCGACAGCAGGTGGGGTGAGATATTCCATCGCTGGCCGTTGTCGGTGACGACGGTGACGGTCTTGCGGTTGTACTTGACCAGTGTGCCCATCAGGCGACCGCCGCCATGCGCGAAGCTGACCCGCTGGCCCGGGTTGAAGCGCATCATCTCGATGTGCGTTTGCATCGATTCGAGCATCTTCA
>JAKRWE010000363.1 GCA_024712425.1 Chromatiales bacterium | reverse complement strand
CCAGGCCGCGCGCGCAAGAGCCAGGGGCTACCGCAATACCGAGACCTTTATGACCATGATCTACCTGATCGCCAGCCCGGCGGGGAAGATTCTGGAATCCACATGAAACGTCGAAGAACCTCGCGAATTCAATGACCAGCCCCGATCAATACCCCCAATCCTCATACCCCAGCGGCGCGCTTTGCAGCAGCTCCCGCCATGCTCGCCACTGCGGCAGATGTCGATCCATGAGCTGGCGGAAGTGCTCGTTGTGGTGGCGTTCGAGCAGGTG
>JAKRWE010000362.1 GCA_024712425.1 Chromatiales bacterium | reverse complement strand
ACCACCGGGCTGGATTGGCGGCTTTTGCTTGCTCATAGACCTGCTTCCGGCATGCCAGAATGGTGCTGTCCTCTCCCCGGTGCCGCTGCGCTGGGGTGACGAACCGTATCTGGCTGTGGCGTAACCGTTCAAACCACACCGTTCTTCCCGGGCCCCCTGTGTCAGGATACATGTCGCCTCCCCGAGTTGGGGTAAATTAGAGAGCAAACAGGGGGGCGGAAAAGAGGAACCAATGGCCCGTTATTCAGAAGAACGTAAGGCATCCGTGCTGA
>JAKRWE010000361.1 GCA_024712425.1 Chromatiales bacterium | reverse complement strand
TTGGCTATTGGAAGCGCAAGCTACGGGATGAAGGTGCGCCCCGTCCCGATGAGCCAGTGGGTCTGCAGGGCGTGACACTGGACGACTGGATCCAGCTCACACCCCCGTCGCCGGGGCCGGCGGCCGGTTGGCACATCGAACTCGACCTTGGGGATGGGCTCTCAGCCCTGGTGCGGCAGAAGCTGGCCGAGGATCCGACCAGTGGTCAGCTGTTCGTGTTCATCAACCGCAAGCGCACCCAACTGAAGGTACTCTACTTCGAGCAGGGCGGTT
>JAKRWE010000360.1 GCA_024712425.1 Chromatiales bacterium | reverse complement strand
TGCCCGGGGTCAGCATTTTCCAGTGCATTGGGCCTCTTGGGTCAACTCAACTCGCAACAATGGCCGTCGATCCCCTCCGTCTGGTGAAAACAGGGCAGAATCGGCACGGTTTTCAACAGCCCACTAGTACCCAGCGGGCCATCGAACTGCTGAGTCCCATCGTCGATACCCAGTGGCAGCACATCCTGCAGAGCAAGGTGTTGGCCATGGACGACAAATTCGCCGGGAGCGAATTTGGACCGCGTCAGCGGGCCCCGCAGGGGCGAGTCTCAGG
>JAKRWE010000035.1 GCA_024712425.1 Chromatiales bacterium | reverse complement strand
GTGTGCCTGCAGCCTAGAAAATAGCCCTTCACGAGCCTTTCCACGTCCCGTTCGAGGCACCACATCTTCCATCCACTGACCGCCCGGAAAAGCGAGAAGCGGATGAAATATCCGGGTTAGGTCTGTCCGCCGCCGGCCATATCGAACCGGCCCGCGCGGATCGCAGCAGCGAGATCGATCTGTTCTGATGGGACCCGCCCGGTTCTCAGGTCTCTTCCGCTATACGCCGACGCACCAGGCCGATATGCTGACGCAACTGATACAACCGGTCGGCATAGGAGGCCGGCACGCTGACCTGGCGCACCTGTTTCTCGATCCGTTCCAGCTCCTGCGCCAGCGCGGCCCTGTCCACTGAGCCACTGGCCAGATCGTCCTCCAGGCGCTCCAGGTCATCGTACCAGCGGTAGATGCGTGACGCCATGCGCCAGCCGTAGATCGGTGGCATCAGCTTGAAGAACGGCAACAGCATCACCTTGAGGCGATCGACCAGCGAGGCCGCCCAGAAGGGCAGGTAACGCTGCAGGAAGGGGGCCGCTGCGATAGAAACGATCCGCCTCCTTCGCCAGTGGATAGGCCAGCAGGTCCGCCTGGGGGAACTCCCCCCGCCCCGCGAACCAGTCGCCCTCGGCATGTACCCGCTCCATCGCCTGCAGCAGCAGACCGTTGATCGCCGGATGGGTTGCGGCACGCACCACCAGGTTGGCCGTGGGTGCCAGCAGCCGGACATCCGGCGGCGGCAGATCCTGCTCGACATCGACCACCCCACGCGGCAGGGTCACACTATTGAGGAAACGGTAGCGGCGCGCATAGGCCTCGGCACGCTCGAAGGACACCGGGCGGACATCCGCCGCATGCAGCAGCGACTGCACCAGCGGGCTCTGTGGCGAGGCCACGAAGAAGGCCGCATCCAGCCCACCCTGCTGCAGGCCCTGTGCGGCCGCTTTGCCGCCAAGAAGTCTCAGCCCGCTATTCACGGCGGTGACGACGTTGTCGCGCAGCAGGCGCAGCGCCAGCGCCCGGGTGCCGGAGCCTGTCGCACCGACCGCTATCCGCAGTCCCTTCAGGGCACGCAGATCACTGACCGCCAGGTCGCGCCGGACGAACAGCCACAGCGGTTCGTAATAGAGACTGCCGAGCGAATACAGGGCGCCGTCATTGCCCGCCTCATCCGGGATGCCGCCCTGGACCAGTGCGGCATCCACGCGCCCCTCGCGCAACAGGCGGATATTCTCCACCGATCCCGCGGTATTGAGCACCTCGAGCCGGATGCCCTCCTTCGCCAGTTCCCTGGCATAGGCGCGTGCGAAGGCGTAGTAAGCGCCCTGCGGCCCACCGCTGGCGATACGCACATGGTCCGGCGGCGCGGGCTTGATGAACTGGTAGGCCACCACGAAGGCGAGCAGCACCAGCAGGACGGCAGGGCCGTAGACCGTCGGTTCATGCCTGAATTTCATGAAGCAGTCTCCTCCATCAGGGCATCGCGCAACCGGTACAGGTCGGGAACCTGCAGATCGGGCACAGGCAGCTCGCGTGGCCACGCGGCACCCTCGCGATTGACCCACACACTGCGCATGCCGGCCAGGCGCGCGGCCTCCACATCGCGTGCAGGATCGTCACCCACATGCGCCGCCTCGTGCAAGGGCGCGCCGGCCGCCTCGCTGGCGGCATGGAACAGCGCCGGATCGGGCTTGGCCACCCCCACCTCCTCGGCCATGAAGGAATAGTGGAAACAGCCGGCCAGCGGCGTCTTTTCGATCTGGGCATTGCCGTTGCTGACCGCCACCAGCACGTAGCGCGCTGCCAGCTGCCCCAGCACCTCCCTGACCTCCTCATACGGCGTCACCCGGTTGTGCGCGCGCCGGAAGATCGCGTTCGCCTCCTGCGCCACCGCCTCCGGGAGACCATGGCTACGGGCCAGCTCGCGATAGGAGTGAATACGAATCGCGGTCAGGTCATGCGCCATGTGCGGATTGTCGCGGGCCACCTGCATGCGGTGCTCGCGCAGACGCTCGATATCATAGTGCTCGGCCAGGACCGGGGCCTCCTTCTGCAACCAGGCATGCACCTCGCACTCGGCCGCATGGATGGTCGGGAAACAGGGCCACAGGGTGTCGTCCAGGTCGAAGGTCAGCATGCGCACCGCGGCAAACGGATGGTCAGGCGCCAGATGCCAGCTCATGCCGCCTCCAGTTGCGGAAGCACCCGGCTTGCGATCAGATCCGCCAGGTCGGCCAGCGCCGTCTGTCTGCGCGCCACCGTAACGATATAGCCCAGGGTTCTCGGGATATCCGCCAAATAACCCGGCTTGCCGTCACGGTGGTGGAGGCGAGCGAAGATACCGGCCGCCTTGAGGTGCCGCTGCACCCCCATCAGGTCGAACCAGGCGGGCATCCGCGCGGCGGCGGCGGCGATCAGACCGTGCTCCTGCGCCAGTGCGATATAACCGGCCAGCCAGGCGTCGACATCCTGTTGCGGCCACTCGATATACGGGAAACAGGGCCACAGGGTGTCGTCCAGGTCGAAGGTCAGCATGCGCACCGCGGCAAACGGATGGTCAGGCGCCAGATGCCAGCTCATGCCGCCTCCAGTTGCGGAAGCACCCGGCTTGCGATCAGATCCGCCAGGTCGGCCAGCGCCGTCTGTCTGCGCGCCACCGTAACGATATAGCCCAGGGTTCTCGGGATATCCGCCAAATAACCCGGCTTGCCGTCACGGTGGTGGAGGCGAGCGAAGATACCGGCCGCCTTGAGGTGCCGCTGCACCCCCATCAGGTCGAACCAGGCGGGCATCCGCGCGGCGGCGGCGGCGGCGATCAGACCGTGCTCCTGCGCCAGTGCGATATAACCGGCCAGCCAGGCGTCGACATCCTGTTGCGGCCACTCGATATAGCAGTCCCGAAGCAACGAGACCAGGTCGTAGGTGACCGGGCCGATCACCGCATCCTGGTAATCGATCACGCCCGGATTGTTTCCCGGGCAGCGCAACAGGTTGCGTGAATGGTAGTCCCGGTGCACGAACACCTGCGGCTGCTCCCGGGCACTGAGCACCAGCCGCTCGAAGGTCTCCGCCAGCATTCCCCGTTCGGCAGGGCTCAATGCCAGCGACAGGTGCGTTCCCAGCAGCCAGTCGGAAAACAGCGCCATCTCACGCTCCAGCAGCGCCCGGTCATAGGGGGCCAGACCGCTGCTGTCGGCGGACTGTATCCTCAGCAGTGCACTGATGGCGTCCCCGTACAAGGCCTGCACGCTGTTCCGGTCCAGTTCGCCCAGGTAGAGCCGGTCGCCCAGATCCTCGAGCAGAAGAAACCCCTGCTCCAGGTCCTGCGCGTGGATATGCGGCACGTGCACACCGGCCCGTTCCAGGCGCCCGGTGACATCGACAAAGGGCCGGCAGTCCTCCCTGCCCGGTGGTGCATCCATGACGATACGGGTTCCACCACCCGCCAGACTCAACCGGAAATAGCGCCGGAAACTGGCGTCACCGGAAGCCGGAACCAGATCGAATGAATCCAGCCCGCAGCAATCGCCGAGCCAGTCCCTGAGTTGCGCCTCGCGCTGAGGCATGCAGACCTCCCCTGGCGACCCGAAACTGCCACCCTGACATTGAAGAAAAGGCCATTCTATGAGATTTTACGCCCCCTTGAGAGGCCTCAACCCATAATCCAGGCAGAACAAACAACGTGTCACGGAACGTCCCGCACTTCAGCCGCATCCCGCCCGCACCCCGCTTCCGGCTCTCGTCCCTGGTCCGCCACCTCGGACTGCTCGCGGGCGGTATCGGCCTGAGCGGCAGCCTGCTGGCCGGTTCGGGCGGCTGGGACTGCCAGGCGGGTGCGGACGGAAGCTGGCAATGCAGCCAGAACGGCATACCGGAGGTGCGGCCGCGGGTGGAATCCTCCCCGACCATCACACCACTGCATGAGCCCGCTCCGCAGGCCTTCGCGCCGACGGCCAGCGAGCCGAAACCGCCGGTAGCGGCCGAACCGCCCGCTCCTGCCCCGGTGGCGGCACCGCCCGCCCCACCCACACCAGAGCGACCGGCACCGGAGCCCCTCCCTCCCGCCGCGCCCCCGCCAGCGCCGACCACGACAGCCGACAGCCCCTACGAAGTGAGCACCACGCCAACGGCTGCGCCGGATATGACAACCCTCCCCGTTGAAAACGGCACCCGTGCTGCCACGGAAACGGCTAGCGACGAGCAGGAACGGCCGGCTGCGGCGAACGAAGCTGAAACCCTGCCGGAACCGGCACCTGCCCGGGAAGCGGCCACCCCGACAACAAACAACATAGACCGGCTGGACGATGGGATCACCTGGCAGTCCTGCGCTGCGGCACCCGCCAGCGCCCTGCAGGCCGCGCCCGGCAATGGGCCGCTGCCGATCGACATCGTCTCCGACAGCGCCGAACTGTCGGAACGCGACAACCAGGCCACGTTCAACGGCAACGTGGTCCTGACCCAGGGAACCCAGGCGCTGTACGCGCGCGAGGTACACCTCGACCGCAACAGCAACCAGCTCAGCGCAAGTGGTGACGTACTGCTGCAACGCCCCGACCTGCGGATTGCGGCCGAACAGGTGCAGTACAACCTGCACACCCATGCCGGCAGCGCGCAACAGGCGGAATACCGTTTACCGGGCATTCTCGCCCGGGGTACGGCGGAGAAGGCCGAACTCATCGACCCGGCCAACAGCAGCTACTCGCAGATCACCTACACCACCTGCCCGCCAGGCAACAACGACTGGCAACTGAGCGCGGCCGGCCTGCGACTGGACACCGCGGAAGGCCTGGGCACGGCGACCGATGCGAAACTGAGCTTCAAGGGCGTGCCCCTGATGTACCTGCCGACGCTGACCTTCCCCATCGACGACCGGCGGCGCAGCGGCCTGCTGGTGCCCTCGATCGGCTACGGCGACAAGCACGGCATGGACCTCAGCCTGCCTTATTACCTGAATCTGGCGCCCAATTACGACCTGACCCTGGTGCCGCGACTGATGAGCAAGCGTGGCATCATGCTGGGTGGCGAGTTTCGTTTCCTCACCCCCTCCAACCAGGGGGAACTGAACGCCCAGTACCTGCCCCATGACCGGCGGGGACCGGCGGGCGACGAGCGTCGTGGCAGCCTCTCCCTGCTGACCCACGGACGTTACAGCCCCAACCTGAGCAGCGCACTGCGCATCAACTATGCCTCGGATGACAGCTTCCTGTCCGACTTCGGCAGCGACCTCGAGATCACCAGTGCCAGTCACCTGGAGCGCGCCGCCGAGCTGCGCTATCAGACCGACCGGCTCGACCTGCTGGTACGGGCACAGCAGTTCCAGACCATCGACAGCACCCTGCCCAAGGCCAGCCGCCCCTACACCCGCCTGCCGCAGATCGCCTTCGCCTTCCATGACCGCGGCAGCGCGGCCGGCAGGCCCCTGAGCTACGGGATCGATGCGGAACTGGTGAACTTCCGAAAGACCGGTGGCTTCGTGCAGGGCAAACGTCTGGACCTGCAGCCCACTCTGGGCATGCCGATGCGTGACAGCTGGTATCACCTGATCCCCCGGGCCAGCCTGCGCTACACCGCTTACCGCCTGGACAACCAGGCCCCCGGCCTGAGTTCCAGCCCCGACCGGCTGGCGCCTGTCCTCAGCCTGGATGGCGGCCTGTATTACGACCGTGCCGGCAGCTGGTTCGGGCATGCCATCACCCAGACCCTGGAGCCCCGGCTGTACTACCTGTACATCCCGCACAAGAACCATTCGGCTATCCCGCTCTTCGACACCAGCGAATACGGCTTCAGTTTCGACAACCTGTTCCGTGAAAACCGTTTCACCGGCGCGGACCGCCTGGGCGACGCCAACCAGCTCACCCTGGCCCTGACCAGCCGCATCAACCGCCAGGATGATGGCAGCGAGCTGCTGCGGGCCAGCCTGGGCGGCATCCTGTACCTGCGCGATCGCAAGGTGCAGTTGTCCAACACCGCCCCCGCCACCACGGACGACACCTCCGCGCTCGCCAGCGAACTTGCCGCGACACTGGGCGGCGGCTGGCAGGCCCGCGCCGGGCTGATCTGGGACCCTAATAACAACACGGTCGACCAGGCACTGGCCCAGGCCAGCTATCGCGGTCCCGATGCGCAGGTGTTCAACGCCAGCTACCGGCTGCGCGACGGCGTATCGACCCATACCGACCTCGGACTGATCTGGCCGCTGGGCGACCGCAGCCGCGCCATCGCCCGCTGGAACTATTCCCTGAGCGAGCGCCGCAACCTGGATGCTCTGGCCGGGGTCGAGTATGGCAAGTGCTGCTGGAAGGTACGCGCACTGTTGCGCCAGCAGGTGCAGGGAACCAACAACGACCAGAACCTGTCTTTCCTCCTGCAGCTCGAGTTGCGCGGACTGGGCAAGCTCGGTGACAACATTGACGCCATACTGAACGATGGCATCTACGGCTATCGCAGATGAAGATTACTGATACGACGCAACGACTCTTTCGCTTCCTCACCCTCCTGACCCTGCTGTTCGCTGTACAGACCCAGGCCGCCCAACTGCTGGACCGTATCGTCGCGGTCGCCGGCGACGACGTGGTGATGCTGAGCGAGCTGCGTGACAAGGCACGCGAACTGCTGGCTGAGCTGAAGGCCAAGCAGACCCGCCCCATGCCGAGCGAGCAGCAGATCATCAACAGCGCGCTGGACAAGCTGATCGAGGAAAAGCTGGAGCTCGCGGAGGCCCAGCGCCTGGGCATCACCGCCGACCCGGACACCGTGACCAAGGCCATCGAACGCATTGCCCAGAACAACAACCTGACAGTTACCGAACTGCGCGAGGCACTGAAGGCCGAAGGGATGGATTTCGACCGCTTCCGGGACAAGATCAGGAACCAGATCATCACCTCGCGCCTGATCAACCAGGAGGTCACCAATCGTATCCAGGTCTCCAAGTCGGAGATCGACCAGTACCTGGCACGCCAGGCGGCAGCGCCCGACGAACGCCGCGAGGTGCACCTCATGCACATGCTGATCGCCACCCCCGATGGCGCATCGCCGGCACAGATCCGCCAGGCGCAGGAGAAGGCAGGCGAGGCCCGTGCGCGTCTCGACAAGGGGGAATCCTTCGCGGCAGTGGCGCAGGAGATGTCCGATGCCAGCAACGCCATACAGGGCGGCGACCTGGGCTGGGCAAAGATCGGCCAACTCACCTCCGCGATCGCCGAACTGGTATCCAAGTCCAAACCCGGCGACGTGATCGGCCCGTTTCGCAGCGGCGCCAGCTTCCACCTGCTGAAGGTGGCCGGGTTCCGCGGCGGGCGCGGCGACGAGCGCAAGGTGGTGCCGCAGATCCATGCCCGCCACATCCTGATCCGCACCGACGAAGTAACCTCCGACGAAGAGGCGCGCACGCGCCTGCAGCAGTTGCGCCAGCGCATTCTGGGTGGCGACGACTTTGCCACCCTGGCACGTTCCAACTCGCAGGATCCGGGCTCGGCGATCAAGGGCGGCGACCTGGGCTGGGTCAGCCCCGGGACCATGGTGCCCAAATTCGAGGAGGAGATGGGCAAGCTCGCCGATGGACAGGTCAGCGAGCCCTTCAAGACCCGCTTCGGCTGGCACATCGTACAGGTGCTCGGCCACCGTCAGCACGACGAAACCGAGGAGGCGCGGCGCCTGGCCGCCAAGAAGGCCATCCGTGACCTCAAGGCCAAGGAGGCCACCGAACAGTACCTGCGGCGCCTGCGCGACGAGGCCTACGTCGACATACGGCCGGACCAGGGGTGAGCGTACAGGCCATCGCGCTCACCCCGGGCGAACCGGCCGGCATCGGCCCCGACCTGGTTGCCCGGATCGCGCAGCAACAATGGGCTCGCCCCCTGGTGGCGATCGCCGACCCTGAACTCCTGCAGGCCCGCGCCGGGCAACTGGGTCTGCCGCTGACGCTGCTGCCCTTCGAACCCGGCAACGACGCCCCCGCGCCGGCCGGCGCCCTCTATCACTACCCGGTTCCGCTCAGGCAGCCCGCGCAGGCGGGCCAGCTGGACCCGGCCAATGCCGCCTATGTGCTGGACACCCTGCGGCATGCGGCGCAGGGCTGCCTGGACGGTCGCTACGCCGGCATGGTGACCGCCCCCGTGCACAAGGGGATCATCAACGACGCCGGCATCCCCTTCAGTGGACACACCGAGTTCCTGGCCGGGATCAGTGGCGGCCACCCGGTCATGATGCTCGCCTGTCCCGGCCTGCGCGTGGCCCTGGCCACCACCCACCTGCCGCTGTGCGAGGTGGCCGACGCCATCACACCCGGGGGGCTGGAGCGGGTGATACAGGCCCTGCACAGGGACCTGGTGCAGCGCTTCCGCATCGCCCAACCGAGGATACTGGTGTGCGGGCTCAATCCGCATGCCGGAGAAGGCGGCCACCTGGGCCGCGAGGAGATCGAGATCATCGAACCCACCCTGGCCCGCCTGCGCAGCGAAGGCATGCACCTGAGCCAGCCCCTGCCGGCCGACACCCTGTTTACCCCGCGTTACCTCGAGGAGGCCGATGCGGTGCTGGCCATGTACCACGACCAGGGCCTGCCGGTACTCAAGCACATGGGATTTGGCAACGCGGTCAACATCACCCTGGGCCTGCCGATCGTACGCACCTCGGTCGACCACGGAACGGCCCTGGACCTCGCCGGCAGCGGCCGGGCCGGGCATGGCAGCCTGCTGGCCGCCATTGAGCAGGCCTTTGCCATGACCGCCGGAGACGCCCGACTCAGGCCTCCGCGGCCTCGATCTTCTGCTTGACCTGCAGGGCAACATCCAGCGCGCGCAGACCGACCTCGCCCCCCACCAGCGGCGCCTCGCCCGTGCGAATCGAGCGTGCAAAGGCGTCTATCTCCGCATCCAGCGGCTTGACCGGCTCGATGTCGACGCGCTCGGCAACGATCTCCGGCCACTCGGCACCCGCCTTCTTCTCCGGGTAGGCGATATCCAGGGTCTGGTCGATGAAATCCAGCGACTGGTAGCGGTGGTGCTCGAACACCCGGATACGGCGCATGCGCTCACGCGAGACCCGGCTGGCGATCACGTTGGCCACGGCGCCGTTGGCGAACTCCAGGCGCGCATTGGCTATGTCCAGGTGATCGGTCAGTACCGCCGCCCCGGCGGCCGAGATGTGCCGGATCTCGCTATCGATCAGCGACAGCACGATATCGATGTCGTGGATCATCAGGTCGGAGATCACGTCCACGTCGGTGGCGCGCGCGACGAAAGGACTCATGCGGTGCGCCTCGATGAAACGCGGCGATGCGATCCGGTCGGCCAGCGCCATGACCCCGGCATTGAAACGCTCCAGGTGCCCGATCTGCAGGATCACGCCGGCCCTGTCGGCCAAATCGACGATCTCCCGCCCCTCTTCCACGCTGGTGGCGATCGGCTTCTCCAGCAGCACGTGCCGGCCGGCCTCGAGAAAGGGGCGCGTCACCGCCAAGTGGGTGGTGGTGGGGACCACGATACTGACCGCATCCACCCGGTCGATCAGATCGGTCGCGTCGGTAAAGGCCTCGCAGCCCGCCTCTTCCGCCACCCGCTGCGCGGTTTCCGCATCCGAATCGGCCACACCCACCAGTTCGATATCGGGATGGCGCGCATAGATCAATGCATGAAAACGACCCAGATAGCCGACACCGGCCACGCCCACAGCGAGTTTTGCCACGACCTGTCTCCCACGATTCAAAGAGCGAAAGGTTACCAGATGTGGCCATGCACCGAATCACCGTCCGGCCACCGCCCAGATGCTGAGCATCGCCTGCAGGGCCTGGGCGCGCGAGAGACAGGGCTGACCGGCCCGCAGCCGACGTGCCGTGCGCCCGTCGATGCGGGTATCGGTCACGTGCATGAGCTGGGTGCAGGTGTGTGGGTGAACCACGCTGGTCCGGTCGAGCGGAACGGCCGCCCGCACCTGCGCTGCAATGGTAAGGGAAAGCGCAGCAACCACGCCTACCACAGTCACGGTAAGGGGATCCGGGCAATCCCCGATATGTCTGCTTGAGCGCTTCATGACACCTCCTCCTTTGTGCTGGAAGTGTCTTCATCATGGTTGGGAATGCGTGGGAAAAACGTGCACTGGCGCACGCCCGCACCCGATATGGTCAAAATATCGTCAGAATAATGATTTACGTCACGAACCCCGGGTGACGCAGCCCCGCTTTGCCTGTGACAGGCATCGCTTCACTTCTTCTTGCTGTCGGCGGCCTCCTCGACCGCCCCCGCCTGCTTCAGGATTTCCGCGATGTCCGGCCAGCCCGCCAGGGTGGCGCGCGCCAGGGCGCTTTGCCCGGCGGCATTCTTCAGGTTGGGATCGGCGCCAGAGGCGAGCAGCAGCTTCGCCACGCCGGCATGGCCATAGGCGCTGGCACCGATCAGGGGCGTGTTGCCGGCGGCATCCACCGCATTGACATCCGCCCCCGCCAACAGCAGCTCGCGGGTGGTCCGGGTGTTGCCGCTGGCCGCCGCGATCACCAGCGCAGGACGACCGGCCCCGTTCTTGGCATTCGCATCGCCGCCACTGGCGAGCAGGTCCCGTACGGCCTGGACCCGGCCACTCCCCACCGCGGCGATCAGCTGCACCGGATCGCCCGCAGCCACGGCAGCGGGCACCAGGCAGCAGCACAGAAGTATCGACAATAATCGCATGGCAGGCCTCTTCAGATCGTTGTCCAGGTTTATCGGCCGCCAAACCATATGTTTAGCCGCTTGCTTTTGCGCCTGCGGCAGCTTAGCGTTGTCCCCAACGACCTGTCATACCGAGTTGTACGCAAGCACATGAATCCAAAAGAATCCCCAAGGATCGATATCGCCGTCGAGACACAGTACATCGAGGACCAGTCCGAGCCGGCATCGGACCGTTATGTCTTTGCCTATACCATCACCATCCGCAATCCCGGCGACACCGGCGCCAAGCTGCTCAACCGGCACTGGGTGATCACCGACGCCAACAACAAGGTGGAAGAGGTCCGCGGCGAGGGTGTAGTGGGCGAACAACCCCATCTGCAGCCCGGTCAGAAATATCAGTACACCAGTGGCGCGGTGCTCGACACGCCGGTCGGCACCATGCAGGGCGAGTACGAGTTCGTGACCAACGATGGTGACAGCTTCCTGGCCCCCATACAGCGCTTCACCCTGTCGATCCCGCGCGTCCTGCACTGATTGCCGCGGTTCCAGGGAATGGCGGTCTACGCGCTCGGCGATATCCAGGGCTGTTACGACGAACTGCGTCGGATGCTGGACAGCCTCCGTTTCGACCCGGACCACGACAGGCTCTGGTTCGTGGGCGACCTGGTCAACCGCGGCCCGAAATCACTGGAGGTCCTGCGTTACGTCCGGGGCCTGGGATCCTCCGCCGTCAGCGTACTGGGCAACCATGACCTGCACCTGCTTGCGATCGCCAGCGGCAACGACACACGCGCCGGCAGGGACAGCCTGAGTGCCGTGCTCGCCGCACCCGACCGCGAGGAACTGCTGCACTGGCTGCGCCACCGCCCCCTCATGCACCACGATCCGCAGCTCGGTTTCACCCTGATACACGCCGGCCTGCCGCCGCAATGGCGCATCCGCGATGCGCTGGCGCACGCCCACGAGGTCGAGGCCGTGCTGCGCGACGAGGCGAAACACACCCCCTTCTTCGAACAGATGTACGGCAACAAGCCCAAGCGATGGTCGGACGAACTGAGCGGCATGGAGCGGCTGCGTTTCATCACCAACTGTTTCACCCGCCTGCGTTTCTGCACCCCCAAGGGTAAACTGCGGCTCAAGGAAAAGGGGCCACCCGGCTCACAGAAGGATCCCAAGGCCCTGCCCTGGTTCGACATCCCCGGCCGGGCCAGCCGCGACGACCGCATTGTCTTCGGGCACTGGTCGACCCTGGGCTATGTCGCACGCAACAATGTCTGGGCCATCGACACCGGCTGTCTGTGGGGCGGCCCCCTGACAGCCCTGCGCATCGACCGGCCGGAACGGCAGGTCACGCGGATCGCGTGCAGCGGGGCCCAGGATCCGAAAAACTTCGTCTGAGGAGCACACCATGCGTTGTCACGAGATCGATTACCAAATCATCGGCGCCGAGATGCAGCTGGTCGAGGTGGAACTCGACCCCGGCGAGACCGTGGTGGCCGAGGCCGGCGCCATGGCCTACATGGAAGAGAGCATCCGCTTCGACACCCGCATGGGCGATGGTTCGGAGGCCGAGGCCGGCGTGATGGGCAAACTGTTCTCCGCCGGCAAGCGCATGTTCACCGGCGAATCCATCTTCACCACCCACTTCACCAACGAGGGGAGCGGCAAGGCGCGACTCGGTTTCTCGGCGCCCTACCCCGGCAACATCGTTGCTCTGAACATGGCCGAGCTCGGCGAGCGGGTGACCTGCCAGAAGGATGCCTTCCTGTGCGCGGCCCTGGGCACCCGTATCGACATCACCTTCAACCGCAAGCTCGGGGCCGGCCTGTTCGGCGGCGAGGGCTTCATCCTGCAGAAGCTCGAGGGGGACGGCATGGCCTTCATCCAGGCCGGCGGTACCGTGATCGAGAGAAAGCTGCAGGGACAGACCCTGCGCGTGGACACCGGCTGCCTGGTCGGCTTCAGCGGGGACATCGACTACGACATCGAACGCGCAGGCGGACTGAAGTCCATGGTGTTCGGAGGCGAGGGCCTGTTCCTTGCCACCCTGAGCGGTCATGGCACGGTATGGCTGCAGAGCCTGCCCTTCTCGCGCATGGCCGACCGCATCCTGGCCAACGCGCCGACCGGCGGCGGCTCAGACAAGGGCGAGGGCTCGCTGCTGGGCGGTATCGGCCGCATGCTGGACGGGGATTGACCGGGGCTACTTCGCTGGCAAGCCAGCTCCTACAGGGAGCAGGCCACCGGCCGGTCAGTCGATATCGACCAGCTCGAAGTCGTGGGTGATCTCGGCCGTCTTGCCCAGCATGAGCGAGGCCGAGCAGTATTTTTCGGCACTCAGTTTCACCGCGCGTTCGACCGCCTTACTGGTCAGGCCCTTGCCACCGACCCGGAAATGGGCATGGATACGAATATAGACCTTGGGTTCGGTTTCGGCCCGCTCAGCGGTCAGTTCGAGCTCGCAGAAGCGCACGTCGTGACGTCCCTTGCGCAGGATGTGCACCACATCGAATTCGGTGCACCCCCCCATCCCGAGCAGCAGCATCTCCATCGGCCGCATTCCCAGGTTGCGCCCACCGTGCTCTTCCGGGCCATCCATTACGATAGCGTGCCCACTGCCGGATTCCCCGACCATCAGGGCCCCATCCACCCACTTTACGCGTGCTTTCATCAGAATTGGCTCACAAAACGGCAAACCGGCAGGCTAGCATAATTCGACATTGGCACGCAGCCTGCCTAGAATCAGTGAATAACCCGGCCATAATAAAGCGTATGAATCCACAGAGCACAGGCAGTATCGTAAAACCCCCACCACAGGACCCGGCCTGGCTGGAGCCCTTCCTGGCCCATTGCCATCGCCGCAAGTACCCGGCCAAGACCGATTTCATCCACCCGGGGGATTCGGCGGACAGCATCTTCTACCTGGTCTCGGGGCAGGTCACCGTGCTGATGGAGGACGACGACGGGCGCGAGATCATCCTCACCTACCTGAACAAGGGCGAGTTTATCGGTGAGATGGGCATGTTCATGCCGCAGCCGACCCGCTCGGTCACGGTACGCACCCGTGCGCCCTGCGAGCTGGCCGAGATCTCCTACGCCAAGCTGGAGCAACTGTTCCTCGGCGACCTGCGCGACTTCACCAAGGACATCCTGTATGCCATCGGCCGCCAGCTGACCGAACGCCTGGCCACCACCAGCCAGAAGGTCAGCCACCTCGCCTTCCTGGACGTCACCGGCCGCATCGCCGGCACCCTGCTGGAACTGTGCAAGCAGCCCGACGCCATGACCCATCCCGACGGCATGCAGATCCGTATCACCCGCCAGGAGATCGGACGCATCGCCGGCTGCTCGCGGGAGATGGCCGGACGGGTGCTCAAGGACCTAGAGGGACGCGGCCTGATCAGCGTCAGCGGCAAGACCATCGTGGTCTTCGGCACCCGCTAGGTTTTTCACCACGAAGGACACAAAGAACACAAAGGTCTCTCATGCGGGATCAACAACTACCGGATGGGAAGCGGCGCGGTCGCGTATTGCATGCGGCTGCTCCTGACTCACACATCTTCGTGTTCTTTGTGCCCTTTGTGGTGACCCCTAATCGAAAAGTTCGGCCAGACGCTCGCCCGGGTTGTCAGCGCGCATGAAGGCCTCCCCCACCAGGAAGGCATGCACGCCATGCTCGCGCATCAGGCGCACGTCCTGCGGCGCGTGAATCCCGCTCTCGGTGACCACCAGCCGCTGCTCCGGGATCTTCGGCAGCAGGTCGAGGGTGGTCTGCAGACTGACATCGAAGGTGCTCAGGTTGCGGTTGTTGATGCCCAGCAGGCGCCCAGGCACCGCCAGCGCCCGCTCCAGCTCCGCCGCATCGTGCACCTCGACCAGCACGTCCATACCCAGTTCGTGGGCCAGGCCGTTCAACTCGGCCATCTGCGCATCGCCCAGGCAGGCCACGATCAGCAGGATGCAGTCGGCGCCCAGGGCCCGGGCCTCGTATACCTGGTAGGGATCCACGATGAAGTCCTTGCGGATCACCGGCAGCTCACAGGCCGCGCGCGCCTGCTGCAGGTAGGCGTCGCCCCCCTGGAAGAAATCCACGTCGGTCAGCACCGACAGGCAGGCGGCGCCGTGCGCGACATAACTGGCCGCGATCGAGGCCGGGTCGAAATCCTCCCGCAGCACGCCCTTCGACGGCGAGGCCTTCTTGATCTCGGCGATCACCCCCGCCTGCCCCGCGGCTATCCTGCGCGCCAGACTGTCGGCAAAACCACGCACCGCGTCCGCGTCGGCCGCCCGTGCACGCTGCTCGTCTATCGGCGTCCGTTCCACGCGCTCGACGATCTCCTCATGCTTGCGCGCGACGATCCGCTTCAGGATATCCGGTGTATCGCTCATGCCGCTGCACCCGGGCGCCGGGTCAGTTCGGCCAGCTGCTGCAGCCGTTCGGACGCCGCCCCGCTGTCGATGACCTCGCAGGCACGCTCGACGCCGCCGGCCAGGGTATCGGCCAGGTCGGCGGCATAGATCGCGGCGCCGGCATTCAGGGCCACGATGTCGCATGCCGGACCGGGCTTGCCCGCCAGCACGTCACGGATGATCACCACGCTCTGCTCCGGCCCTTCCGCCCTGATGGTGTCGATCGGGCT
Organism: Chromatiales bacterium; assembly: GCA_024712425.1. Taxonomy (GTDB): domain Bacteria; phylum Pseudomonadota; class Gammaproteobacteria; order Chromatiales; family Chromatiaceae; genus MONJU. The sequence goes on along the minus strand of JAKRWE010000035.1, from coordinate 3,287 downwards.
GCGCTGCATGCCGTAGTCCTCCGGCACGATACTGTAGCGGGTGATGGCGCCATCCTTCAGTTCGGCCACGCCGGTCTCGGCGCCGATGCTGATCTCGTCCAGGCCGTCGCGCGAATGCACCACCAGCACATGCCGGGCGCCGAGGCGCTGCAACACCTCGGCCATCGGCTCGAGCAGGTCCTCGCTGAACACGCCCAGCAGCAGGTTGGGCACGCCTGCCGGGTTGGTCAGCGGCCCCAGCACGTTGAAGATGGTGCGCACCGCCATCTCGCGGCGCGGCCCGATCGCGTGTTTCATGGCGCTGTGATGCCCCGGTGCGAACATGAATCCGACCCCCAGCTCGCGCACGCACTGGCCGACCTCTTCCGGGCTGAGATCCAGGCGGACGCCGGCCGTCTCCAGGGCATCGGCGCTACCCGACTTGCTGGACACCGAACGATTACCGTGCTTGGCCACGTGGCAGCCGGCGGCTGCCGCGACGAACATGCTGGCGGTGGAGATATTGAAGGTCCCGGAGGCATCACCGCCGGTGCCCACGATATCCACCGCGTTCGGCAGGTCACCGATGTCCACACCCGAAGCCAGCTCACGCATCACCGAGGCGGCCGCGGTGATCTCGGTGACCGTCTCGCCCTTCATACGCAACCCGATCAGGAAGCCCCCGATCTGCGCATCGGTCGCCCCGCCGGTCATGATGGTGCGCATCACCTCGCGCATCTCATCAGCGTCGAGATCCCGACCCTCGATCACCCGCGCTATCGCCTGTTGCATGTTCATGCCACCGTCTCCCAAATCCTGCTATTGCCGCAGGGCACAAACGACCCGTAGGTCGGGTTTTAACCCGACATGTCGGGCTGAAGCCCGACCTACACCTTTGTACTCTTCGTGTTCTTCGTGGTTCCCCATCATTTCCCATCCAGAAAGTTTTCCAGCAGCTGGTGCCCGTGCTCGGTGAGGATGGACTCGGGGTGGAACTGCACGCCCTGGATTGGGTATTCCCGGTGGCGAATGCCCATGATCTCGTCCATCTGTCCGTCGCGTTCGGTCCAGGCGGTAACCTCCAGGCACTCCGGCAGGGTCTCGCGCTCGATCACCAGCGAATGGTAACGGGTGGCGCGGAACGGGTTGTCTAGGCCGCTGAATACCCCGTTGTCGGCGTGATACACCGGCGAAGTCTTGCCGTGCATCACTTCGCGCGCATGCACGATGCGCGCGCCAAAGGCCTGGCCGATGGACTGGTGACCCAGGCACACCCCGAGGATGGGCGTGCGGTCGGCAAAGTGCCGGATTGCCGCCACCGAAATGCCGGCCTCGTTGGGCGTACAGGGCCCCGGCGAGATGACCAGCTGGCCGGGACCCAGGGCCTCGATGCCGGCGATATCGATCTCGTCGTTACGCACGACCCGCACATCGGCACCCAGCTCGCCGAGGTACTGCACGATGTTGAAGGTGAAGGAGTCGTAGTTGTCGATCATCAGCAACATGATCAGTCCCCCTCCGCAAAATCCGGGGCCCGGTCCAGGCCGGCCTCGGCCTGGGCCACCGCACGGAACACCGCGCGTCCCTTGTTCATGGTCTCCTTCCATTCCAGCTCGGGAACGGAATCGGCCACCACCCCGGCACCGGCCTGTATGTTCAACTGGCCGTCCTTGATCACCGCGGTGCGGATCGCGATCGCGGTGTCCATATTGCCGTTCCAGGCCAGGTAACCGACCGCACCGGCATAAATGCCGCGCTTGACCGGTTCCAGCTCGTTGATGATCTCCATGGCGCGTATCTTGGGTGCGCCCGAGACCGTGCCGGCCGGGAAGGTGGCGCGCAGTACGTCCATGGCGCTCATGCCCTCCTTGAGCCGACCCACGACGTTGGAGACGATGTGCATGACATGCGAGTAACGTTCCACCACCATCTTCTCGGTGAGGCGCACGCTGCCGATCCCGGCCACCCGTCCCACGTCGTTGCGCCCCAGATCGATCAGCATCAGGTGTTCCGCCAGTTCCTTGGGATCGGCCAGCAGCTCCGCCTCCAGGGCGCGGTCCTCCGCCTCGCTGTGCCCGCGCCGTCGGGTGCCGGCGATCGGGCGCACCGTGACCTCGCCGTCCTCCAGGCGCACCAGGATCTCTGGCGAGGAACCCACGATCTGAAAATCGCCCAGGTCCAGGAAATACATATAGGAAGACGGATTGAGCCCGCGCAGAGCCCGGTACAGATCCAGCGGACGGGCATGGAAGGGGATGCTCAGGCGCTGCGAGATCACCACCTGCATGCAATCACCGTCCAGGATGTACTGCTTGATGCGCCCCACGGCCGCCTTGAAGGCCGACTCACTGAAACCGGACACGAAATCCGATTCGCTCACGCTATGCAGGCGCTCCAGCACGTGGCGCGGCGCCCCCGTCTGCATCATGTCATAGAGTTCGGCGATACGGCCCTCCGCATCCGCCAGGGTCTGACCGGCATCCACATCCGCATGCACCACGATGTACATGCGCCCGCTAAGATTGTCGAACACCACCAGCCCATCCGAGACCATCAGCAGGATATCCGGTGTCCCCAGCGGATCCGGCTTGTCGGGGGGCGCCAGGTGCGGCTCGATGTAGCCAACCGTGTCATAGCCGAAGTACCCCACCAGTCCGCCGTGGAAACGCGGCAGCCCCTCGATATCCGGGACCCGGAAGCGCGCACGAAACGCGTCCACGTAGGCCAGCGGATCCGCGACCTCGAAGGGTTCGCCCGCTTCTCCGCCATCTTCCAGGGTGACCTGACGGCCCCGCACCACCAGCCGCTGCCGGCATGGTAGGCCAATAATCGAGTAACGGCCCCATTTCTCGCCGCCGTGCACCGATTCGAACAGGTAGCCGTAGGGGCCACGAACCAGTTTCAGGTAGACACTCAGCGGGGTATCGAGGTCGGCCAGCACCTCGCGTACGACGGGGATCCGGTTATAGCCCTCGGCCTGGAGGGCAGCAAATTTTTCGGGGGTCATCAGAAACTCCACACAACAGTAAAAAGAGCAACAGCAGGCAGGATCAGTCCTGGCTGCGCCATCGCATGCCCCTTTCAAGCAGATTGTGGGAGAGATATGACATGACTCTTGTTGAAACCGGTTTTTCTACGAACGCTGAACCTTATCCAAAAATCCCGACAAGGCCAAGTCTCCCAATGCATGTGTGTTAGTCCAAAGCAGTAATGTCCCCTTTTGATTTCGGGAGGGGTGGTGACAGAGGAGACCATTGCGATGACACAGAAGACGGTGGACCGGCTGGGGGTGGTTCAGCAGGTTGTCG
>JAKRWE010000359.1 GCA_024712425.1 Chromatiales bacterium | reverse complement strand
CGACAACGTGGCCGTGCCCATCGTGGACCGGCTGATCCACCATTCACACATCTTCATGCTGGGAGGTGAGAGCTATCGACTGAAGCACAAACGCGAGAGCTGATTTTTTGTCGCCCCGGGTGGGTCAATTTTATTGGCCATTGACAGCTGGATACCACCCGCTTCGACAGGCGCTATCGTTTCCTTTCGCTGCTGGGCAAGCGCGGACGGCACGATGCGGTGTTCATGTCCATACTGGACAACGACCCCAAAGTCGGCGTGCTGGTCCTGGCAAGCCGACACCCCAACAGCTA
>JAKRWE010000358.1 GCA_024712425.1 Chromatiales bacterium | reverse complement strand
AAGCCTACCGGGCGCAGAAACAATGCAAACAGGACCAGCATCATGGCGAAGTAGAAACCGGAGAAGGACGCGGCATACACTGCCGGCCAGGCGGCAAACACGGCGCCACCAGCGGTGATGAACCAGACCTGGTTGCCGTCCCAGTGTGGTCCCACGGTGCGGAAGGACCAGAACAGCGGGCCCACGCCCGGTACCGTGTCGTTGGCCGCCTGATCGATCTGGGCCTCAGTGGCGTCCACCACCTTGTCGGTGTAGCGCTTGAGCAGCAGCCCGTAGCCAAGGTCCTTCTTGTACACCT
>JAKRWE010000357.1 GCA_024712425.1 Chromatiales bacterium | reverse complement strand
TCGTGGACCGGCTGATCCACCATTCACACATCTTCATGCTGGGAGGTGAGAGCTATCGACTGAAGCACAAACGCGAGAGCTGATTTTTTGTCGCCCCGGGCGGGTCAATTTTATTGGCCGAGGGGGGGTCAAAATTATTGGCCATTGACAGTCGGCGTCAATCGCGGCCAGGGTCTTGTCCAGATCTTCGGCGGTGCTGTTCATGCGGCCGCGCTCCTCTTGTCGTCGGGATACAGCTTGTCCAGCAGGGCCGCCAGGCGGCGGGCGGCAATTCGCTCGCGCTCCCAGGCATCGGGCGGCAAGGG
>JAKRWE010000356.1 GCA_024712425.1 Chromatiales bacterium | reverse complement strand
ACGCTTGAACCAGTCGAGTTGCTGCTTGAGGGCGGCGATTTCAGTTTGGGCCGCTTCCAGCGCCGCCTGAAGGGAATGGATGACAGCTTCCGGATCCGAGATGTCGGATAAGGCATTTTTCACTGTGCAATCCGTGACTTGCATGCGCTTCATTATACCGCTTCAGGTTGCTGATGACCACGCTGATAGCGCTTGAAGCGGCGCACCGACGCCAAGTCGATGCCCTCGACGATCAGCTTCAGATCGGTCCAGCTCAGCGCCTGTTTGTCGCCACCCTGGGCGTTGAAGTGGAACCGTCCCGCCTCCAGGCGCTTGCTCCACAGACAGTAACCGCCCTGCTCGAAGTAGAGTACCTTCAGTTGGGTGCGCTTGCGGTTGATGAACACGAACAGCTGACCACTGGTCGGACCCTCGGCCAGCTTCTGCCGCACCAGGGCTGAGAGCCCATCGAAGGACTTGCGCATGTCCGTCGGCGGCGTATACAGCCACAGCCGGACACCGGACTCGGGCAACAGCATGGCTATCCCCGGTGCAGGCGCAGGCAGAGCCCATCCCCAAGGTCGAGTTCGATGTGCCAACCGGCCGCCGGCCCCGGCGACGGGGGTGTGAGCTGGATCCAGTCGTCCGGTGTCACGCCCTGCAGACCCACTGGCTCATCGGGACGGGGCGCACCTTCATCCCGTAGCTTGCGCTTCCAATAGCCAAAGGTCGCCACCGCAATGCCTGCTTGTGCGCAAAAGGCCTTCTGGGTCAGGCCGCTGGCCGCCTGCTCCTCGATCAGTCGTTGCCACTCATGCTTGCTGCGTCGCTTGTTCATAACCTGCTCCTATCAGTGAATGCAGGGGCAGGTCATGGCGCGAGGGGCGGCCCGGGAAGAACGGTGTGGTTTGAATGGTTACGG
>JAKRWE010000355.1 GCA_024712425.1 Chromatiales bacterium | reverse complement strand
TCGGTGGTCACACCAGCGATGTCAGCAATTTCAGCCACTTTTTCGTAGCCCAGGCTGGCCTTGAGGCCGCCACCGGCGTACATCAGGCCAATCGAGTAGTGATCGGCAATGCCGTCATTGTTGGCCGCACCTTTGTTAGCAGCTGCGGGCTTCCCCTGGTAGAGTTGATTCTCCCCGATTACCAGTGAAGTCGTAGCAGCTACAGTACCCTTCTGCTCACCCGGCACGATGGCGCCCGCCACGGTGAAGCCGGAGAAGCTCGGCGAGATATAGGCAATGGCGTTGTCAACACGGAACTCGGTGAAACCGACCTTGTTGAAGTCAGCGATGGTATCGCCCATGTGATCGTTGCCGGCAGCATACCAGGCGATCTTGGCCGGGGTGCTGGAACGGCCGNCGATGACGGTACCAAAACCACCGGACAGGCCGACATAGGCGTCACGGCCGCTCAGCGGGCTTTTGCCACCGGCCAGCGCACCCAAGGCACCAGCCTTGTCGTTGTCGGTATCCGCCATGTCGTAGCCGAGCTCGTACTTGAAGACAGCTTTCAGACCGTCACCCAGATCCTCGGAACCTTTTATACCGATAATAGAGGTGTTGCTGTTGACCGTGTAGTTGTCGACCTTGCCGTTGCTTTCAGAACGGACGTCGATGTGTGCACGGCCGTATAGGGTGGTATCGGCGGCGCTGACAGCCGGAGC
>JAKRWE010000354.1 GCA_024712425.1 Chromatiales bacterium | reverse complement strand
GGTCCACCGGCAGCTCCCCGGCCGAGATCAACAGCACCCGCCAAGCGCGGCGCTGGGCCAGGCTGCCGTCGCGGCGTGCACGACTGCGCCCCGATCCCGACATGATGCGGTACACGGTGCGCCCGAAGTCCTTGCCGTCGCCCTCGCCGATCTCGTCCACGATCAGGGGCAGATCGTTGAACCCGGCCGCCATGGCTTCTAGCCCGAATATTTCACAAATAAAAAGGGCAAAACCCGTGTAGTTCGTTCAAATTCAGTTGGTTATACTGGATCCGAACAAGGTTTTGCCCGTGACAAAATGTACCCAAGAAAGCTTTGA
>JAKRWE010000353.1 GCA_024712425.1 Chromatiales bacterium | reverse complement strand
CAGCACGGATGCCTTACGTTCTTCTGAATAACGGGCCATTGGTTCCTCTTTTCCGCCCCCCTGTTTGCTCTCTAATTTACCCCAACTCGGGGAGGCGACATGTATCCTGACACAGGGGGATATCCGTGAGCTGTTGCAGGACTATCTTCAGCGCAATGGATACCAGGTAACCGTGGTGGCCGATGGCCAGGGCATGTGGCAAGCCCTAGCAGGCTGTTGAAAACCGTGCCGATTCTGCCCTGTTTTCACCAGACGGAGGGGATCGACGGCCATTGTTGCGAGTTGAGTTGACCCAAGAGGCCCAATGCACTGGAAAATGCTGAC
>JAKRWE010000352.1 GCA_024712425.1 Chromatiales bacterium | reverse complement strand
GCTTTACTTTCAGTCGCTTCCCCCGTCTCGTGCATGATCTCAGTCAGAAGCTGGGCAAGAAGATCGAGCTCGAGATGATCGGCGAGAATACCGAGGTCGACAAGACCGTCATCGAGAAGATCGGTGATCCACTGGTGCACCTGGTGCGCAACAGCGTCGATCACGGTATCGAGATGCCGGAAGACCGGATCGCCGCGGGCAAGCCTGTTAATGCCCATCTATTCTGACCCACCTATGGCCAACAATTTTGACCCACCCATCGGGGCATTCCGGGCCATGTGGCCGTACCCTTTCCGTCGTTTTTTGACACGGGCGACGGGAGGC
>JAKRWE010000351.1 GCA_024712425.1 Chromatiales bacterium | reverse complement strand
AGGCCTGCACCGGACCATCCCTGGAGATGAGGCGCCCCCTCGTCCCCTCATGACCCCGGACTCACCAAGGGGACATTTCAGCTTGGGAGAAAAGGGGACATTTTAGAATTGGGTTGACAGGAAGCTGATCGATTCTCAGGGTAACGCCATCTAACCCGGGTGGGGCGGGTAGTCTGCTCGGAAAGGCGCCGTGAATACATCCATGTAGGCTCTACGGCGGCATCCCTGCCGCCGAAGTTTTCCGAGCAGACCACCCGCCCCACTTTTCAGTAAATCACGAACTTAGGCCGAATATTTCACAAATAAAAAGGGCAAAACCCGTGTAGTTCGTT
>JAKRWE010000350.1 GCA_024712425.1 Chromatiales bacterium | reverse complement strand
CCACCAGGGACTGCTCCGCAACGTCCAGTTCGCGGATATGCAACTGGCCGCTCGCCTCGATCATCCTGACCGCCTCGTCCACCCCCTTCTCCCGCAACACATCGACCAGTGTAGGGATCCGTCCCACCACCTGCCCCACATAGCGGGTAAAGAAAAACAGGGTCACCAGCGTCGCGGCCAGGACCGCTGCGCCGAGCAGCAGGATGATGCGCAGCACTAACCCGAATATTTCATCCGCTTCTCGCTTTTCCGGGCGGTCAGTGGATGGAAGATGTGGTGCCTCGAACGGGACGTGGAAAGGCTCGTGAAGGGCTATTTTCTAGGCTGCAGGCAC
>JAKRWE010000034.1 GCA_024712425.1 Chromatiales bacterium | reverse complement strand
ATATCCACCTCCACATCGGTGACCTGCCAAGGTGCCTGGATACCCAGTATCTGGGTGTATAGATCAACGTCTCTCATGCTCCCCTACGCTAAACTACCCACTCGATCAGGGGAAGAGCCCTATTTCCTATCGATCGCCTTCATCCCCAAACTGTCGGTGTACCTGTATCGCAAGGGCACCGGAAAGACTACTGTCGAGCGAGGTTTCGAACAGCTCTACCAGGTAACAGTGGGACGCCTGGTCGGCCCCTATGTGGGCATCCTTCGCTTCAGTCAGGGCGGACATTCCATGCTGCGAAAATCCCTCCTGACTCTCGGCGTTCTTGCGGTACTGGTCGTCAGCCTGAAGAACATCATGCCACTGATTGGCAAAGACACCATGCCTCCCATGGATACCGGCATCATCAAGGGCCATGTAGTGTTCAGCGCCAATGACCGGGTCGAGGATGCCGAACGCAAGCTCAAGCCCTTCCTCGAGTGGCTGCATAAGCAGCCGGAGGTGGTGATGAGTTCGGTGGCTTTTGGTTCCGAAGCGGGGATGCTGTCACTGGGATCAGGCAACCTGCCCAACGAAGCCACCTTTACCGTCAACATGGTCAACCGCTTCGAACGAAACCGTTCGATCTGGGAGGTGGAGAACGCAATTCGTGACAGGCTGCACCAGCTTCCCGGCATCAAGGCTGCCGACGTATTTGACTTCGGCGCCACACCGCTCAGCTCGATCAAGGCACCAATCGATGTGCGTATCAAGGCCGGCGACTATCAACACCTGCCCAAGGTGGCGGCGCAGGTGCGGCAGGCCCTGGCACCGGTACCCGGCCTGACCAGCATCACCCAGAGTTGGGACAGCGGCTTCACCGAGATCGCCCTGGATATCGATACCAACAAGGCCCTCAGCTACGGTCTTACGCCAGCAGCCATCGCGCAGCAGATTCCCATCCGAGGCCAAGTGCTGGCACTCAGCGGCAATCTGGCATCCATGGGAACCCAGTATGTGCGACTCTATCTGAAAGGACGGTTCGGTGAAGACATCCACAACCTCAAAACGATGCTTATCCAGACGCCGAAAGGTGAGGAACTGCCGCTGCTGGCATTGGCTAAGGTAGGCACCCGTTTCACTCAGCCCAAGATTGAGCGGGATCAGATGCTCTACAGCATCGATGTCAGCGGCTACCGCGCAACCCGCCCCGTCACCCACCTCACAGACGATGCCCAAAAGGCGTTGGAAAAACTGGACTTGCGTGGTTTCGACGTGAGCCAGGAAGGCGATATCATCTCACTGGATGACAGCTTCAAAAGCATGATCCGTGCCATCGGCATCGGCGTGCTGGTACTCACCCTGACGCTGATCGTGATTTACCGTTCTGTCAAGCTTGGCCTGGTGATGATCGTGGTGCTGCCACTGCCGCTGATCGGCGCCTCCTGGGGCATGTTGGCCTTCAACAAGCCCAGTTGCATGCCCAGCCTGATCGGTATCCTGCTGCTATTCGGCATTATCATCAAGAACGCTGTGCTGCTGGTGGACTTCTACCAGGATTTCCGCAAGCGGGAAACACCCTTTGCCAGTGCGCTGGAGAGCGTGCGGGTACGCTTCCGCCCGGTCATGATGACCGCTTTCGGCACTATTGCAGATATGATCCCCATCGCTCTCGAGCAGGCAGTGGGGCTGGAGCGCCTGTCGCCCCTGGCCGATGTTGCGGTGGGCGGTCTGATCGTTGGCACCCTGCTGACACTCATCTACGTGCCGATGTTCGCCTATGGCTTTGATCGCCAGTCCGGCGGTGCGCATAAGCAATCGTGATATCCTTCACCCTCATCCCCGATTGCAGGGAAGTGACAAAAGAGGACACGCCATGAAACTTGCGCCTTTGCTGGCGTTTGGACTATTTGCCGTCAGCACGGTATGTCAAGCCGAAGACAGCCGCCAGTTCGTCGAACTGCCCGAGATGATGCACAGCATGCGCGGCCACCTGCTTGCCTTGCAAACCATCACCCGCCAGCTGTCCGATGGTGAATACGATGCGGCAGCCGACACCGCCGAACATCGCCTGGGCATGAGCTCCCTGGAAAATCATGGTGCCGCCCACATGGCCCCCTATATGCCCAAAGGCATGCAGGATGCCGGCACCGCCATGCACCCGCCGCCAGCCGCTTCGCGGTCGCCGCGCGTAATGCCGAGATCGAGGGCGGCCTCGGCAAGGCCTTTGGCGCGTTGTCGGAGGTCATGGCCGCCTGCGTGGCCTGCCATTCAGGTTACCGGATTCACTGAAATCGGACCGCTATCCCTGCTTGGCCTGCAACTCCTTGAGCATATCGGTCTGGATCTGCTGGATCTCGAGGAAACGGCGCATCTCCTGGTGCAGCAGGTGATCGAGTTTCTCACCGAGCATGCGTATCTCAACCTCTGACTTCAGATTCACCTGGTAGTCGTTCTCGGCTCGGATGCGGTCACGGTCCTCCTGGCGGTTCTGACTCATCATGATGATCGGCGCCTGTATGGCCGCGAGCAACGAAAGCATCAGGTTCAACAGGATGAAGGGATAGGGGTCGAAGGGCCGCCAGAACAAAGCGTAGGTGTTGATCGCGATCCAGACCAGCATAAACAGGCCGAACCAGCCAATGAAGGCCCAGCTACCACCGAATTCCGCCACCTTGTCGGCAATGCGGTCGCCCAGGGTGAGTTGCTGCTCATACTGCTCGTTGAGGTTTTCCGACACGACCTCGTTGTCGGCAAGGCTCTGCACCACCTCCTTCTCCAGCTCATCGAGCTCACCGAGATCCTTGTGCAGCAGCTGTTCTATATATTCGCTGCGCAGATGGTTCATGCAATCAAAACAGATGTAACCATCGGATCGCCAGTCAGGCACGGTGCGGCGGGCCAGCCCCCCGATCCCCTCGCGCAACATGCTGGCCGGCAGCAGCTCCCGCAACGGCTTGCGCTGGTGACATACCTGGCACAGTTCGCTGCCATCCACGTTCGACGCGCGTTGATGTTCCTCTGTCATGTGGCTCTCCCCCCAGCTTAGGTGCGATGGCGATTTCTGAAGTAGCGTAACAGCAATCCCGCGCCGGCCAGAACCAGCAGGACACCAATGCCTACCATGAACTCCAGGGTGCGCTCGCGCGCCATCCCCGTGGCCCAGTGTCCGATGCCGGCATACAGCAGTACCCAAAGGATCACCGCCGGCACGTCCGCGAGGTAGAACCAGCCGGGGCGGATCCCGGTGGCACCGGCGATCAGCGGAACCGCCGGATGGAACACCCATACGAAACGCCCGAGAAATACCGCCAGGCGGCCGTAGTTCCGTACCAGCCTTTCGGCCCTGACACGACTGCTGTGGTGCCGTCGGCCTGCCGGATACAGAAAACGCCGCCCGGCACCCAGGTAACCCAGCCAGTACCTGACACTGTCACCCAGCAATGCGCCCGTGACAGCGTAGACCAGGCATTCGGCAAACGAAAGGTGGCTGGTACCACTGAGAGAACCCAGTCCCACCATGATGAACACACCCGGCAGGAACAGACCGATAACCGGCAGCGACTCCAGGACCATCAGCATCACGATGCCAAACGCGCCCCAGTAACCCAGCGCAAAGGAATCCACCAGGTAGCCAACCGCATCATTCATGGTCGAGGTCAATAAGTATTACCGGAGAACACGCTATCATACGGAACCTGAATCAACGAGGAACGGACATGGGCAAGAGTATCAAGGGCAGCGAGACCGAGAAGAACCTGTTGAAGGCCTTCGCCGGGGAATCCCAGGCGCGCAACCGCTACACCTATTTCGCTGGGGTGGCGCGCAAGGAAGGGTTGATGCAGATCTCCGCCATCTTCGAAGAGACCGCCAACCAGGAAAAGGAGCACGCCAAACGTTTCTTCAAGTTTCTCGAAGGCGGCGAGGTTGAGATCACCGAGTCCTATCCTGCCGGCAAGATCGGCACCACCCTGGAAAACCTGGAGGCCGCAGCCACCGGCGAGGAGTACGAATGGGGTGATATGTACCCAGCCTTTGCCCGCACCGCCCGGGAGGAGGGTTTCGAGGAGATCGCCGCGGCCTTCGATGCGATCTCGGTTGCCGAGAAACAGCATGGCAAACGCTACCGCGACCTTGCCGCCAACCTGAAGGCCGGGCGGGTGTTCAAGCGCAATGGCCGGATCGTATGGCGCTGCCGCAACTGCGGCTACCTGCACGAAGGCGAGGAGGCACCGGAGCTGTGCCCCGCCTGCCTGCACCCGCAGGCCTACTTCGAACTGCTGGGCGAGAACTGGTAGTTTTCGCCTGGATCAGTACCCGACGCGGAGGGTACCGGCATCGACACCAGGCAACTGAAACAATCCGGCCTCAGAAGCATGCGCAGTTTCCTGCGCCTGCTGCCGGTGCTGGCCGGTGTCCTGCTGCTGGCCGGCCTGCTGGTCGACCTGATTCCGCAGCTGATCCATATGGGCGTCCTGGGGCATGGCCGGATCACCGACATGCTGGGGGCCGATCTCATTGGCAGTCTTGCAACCGGCCAGCCGGTGGTCAGTTACCTGCTCGCCGGTGAGTTGCGCAAATCCGGCGTGGACCTCTACAGCGTCAGCGCCTTCATCGTTGCGTGGGTCACCGTCGGCGTCATCACGCTGCCCGTGGAAGGCGCCGCGCTGGGCTGGCGCTTTGCGCTGTGGCGCAATCTGGTCGCCTTCCTGTTTGCCATGCTGATCGCCTGGCTGACCGTCACCACCCTGGGCTGGCTCTGATGGACAGCAACGCCCCGGAAGGAACGGACAAGCGCGGGATCCCGGGAGGCTGGCTGTTCCTGGGAGGAATGCTACTGCTGTACCTGGTGGTCTATGCCCTGTCGCCACAGTACGCACTCGGGGCATTCGCGCATTTCCTGGAGATGACGCAGGACATCCTGCCCATCCTGCTGTTCGTGTTTCTGCTGTTGTGGGCGTTCGACCTCGTATCCGGCATCCAGGAACGGCTCGGTCAACTCAGCGGGGAAGGCAGCGGCCTCAAGGGCTGGCTGCTGGCGATCGGTGGCGGCATCCTGTCGCATGGCCCGGTCTACCCCTGGTATTCACTGCTGCAGCATCTGCAGGCGCGGGGCACCCGGCCGGCACTCATTGCAGCCTTCCTCTATGCACGCTCCATCAAGCTGCCCTGGCTGCCATTGATGGCGCACTATTTTGGGTTGGGATACATGCTGCTGCTGACTCTCTGGATCGCCGTGCTGTCCATCCCGCACGGTTGGCTGGTGGAGCGGCTGACCAGTCAAAAAAGTCGCCCTGAATCAGGATGCCGCCAATTTTGCGTCGCCTGGCCCCGTCCGCCCAGCACCGACCGGCGGCAACGGCAGCGACAGCAGCAGGGCCATGGCCACGAACCCCGCTGACCACCACAGACAGCCCTCCAGACCCTGGGTCTGGTAGGCCCATCCCGAGAGCACGGTGCCGGCCAGGCGCCCGCCGGCATTGGCCATGTAGTAGAAACCGACATTCATCGAGACCTTGTCGGCGTCCGAGTAGGCCAGGATCAGGTAGGAATGCACCGCGGAGTTGATCGCGAACACGATACCGAAACCCACCAGCCCAACGATCAGCACCCTGGTCGGGTCGTAGCCCTGATGCAGCCCCAGGGCGATGCCCGCCGGGGCTACCAGCAACAGCAATGCGGTCAGGCGCGCGGTGCCGCCACCCGGCCCCTGTCCGTGGTGGCTGCGGCGGATAAGCCTGGGGGCCGCCGCCTGCACGAAGCCATAGCCGATCACCCATAGCGCCAGGAAACCGCCGACCCGCATGAAGTCCCAGTGCAGCACCTCGTACAGGAAAACCGGCAGCCCGACCACGAACCAGACATCGCGCGAGCCGAACAGGAAGAAGCGCGCCGCCGACAGCCAGTTGATCGCCGGCTTATTGGAGAACACCTGTCTGAACTTCGGCTTGGATTTCATGCGCCCCACGCCGGAGGGCAGCAGCACCAGGGTCACCAGCAGGGCCAGCGCAAGCGCGCCGGCCAGGACATACAAGGCCCCGCGGAATTCCAGCCACTCCAGTAGCGCCGCGCCGATGAAGAAGCCCGCGCCCTTGAGCGCATTCTTGGAGCCGGTGAGGATGGCCACCCACTTGAACAGGCGCGACTCGCCGCCCTCCCCCGCCAGGGTCTTGACGCTGGCCTTGGCCGACATCTTGTTCAGGTCCTTGGCGATGCCCGACAGGGCCTGTGCCGCCATCACGTAGGGCACCGACAGCCAGGCATCGGGCACGGTCAGCATCAGCAAGGCCCCGACCTGCATGCCCATCCCGATATGCATGGTCAGATTCAGGCCGATACGCGCCCCCAGCCAGCCACCGACCAGGTTGGTGACGATGCCAAAGAACTCGTAGAACAGGAACAGCATTGCCACTTCGAAGGGCGAGTAGCCGAGCAGGTGGAAGTACAGCACCACCAGCATGCGGATGGCGCCGTCGGTGATGGTGAAGGCCCAGTAGCCGGCGGTGACCACCAGGTAATTCTTGAGCGAATCATTCATGTGTCATGATCAACCACGAAGAGCACAAAGAACACGAAGGGGACCGATAAGCCGTGGGCAAGACGAGCTGGCAACGCACTTTGTGCCCTTCGTGTTCTTTGTGGTGAAAACGCAACCACGTCCGATCGGACAAACGCTCACAGTTTTTGGGCAACCATTTTCACGATATCCATCAACTGGTTCACATAGCCCCATTCGTTGTCGTACCAGGCATAGACCTTGACCTGGGCGCCGTCTATCACCATGGTGGACAGGGCGTCGACGATGGAGGACCGGGCGTCGTTGAGGTAGTCGACTGACACCAGCGGACGCTCCTCGTAGCCCAGGATGCCGGCCAGTTCGCCTTCGGCCGCCTCTTGGAAATAGCCGTTGATCTCCTCCGCAGTGACCGGACGCGCGGCCTCGAACACGAAGTCGGTCAGCGAGGCATTGAGCAGCGGCACCCGCACCGCGTGGCCGTTCAACTTGCCCTGCAGCTCCGGAAAGATCCTGGTAATCGCCTTGGTCGAACCGGTACTGGTCGGGATCAGCGACTGGCCGCAGGCGCGCGCACGACGCGGGTCCTTGTGCCCGCGGTCGACGATGGTCTGGGTGTTGGTGATGTCATGGATGGTGGTCATGCAGCCGTGCACGATGCCGACCTTCTCGTGCATCACCTTCACTACCGGGGCAAGACAGTTGGTTGTGCAGGAGGCCGCCGTCAACAGATCATGCTCCGCCGGATCGTACAGGTGGTGATTGACCCCGTACACGATATTCAGCGCACCCTCGGTCGGGGCGGCCACCACCACCTTCTTCACCCCCCTGCTCGAAGTAGGCCTGCAGGCGTTCCGGTTTCTTGTGGTGCTTCCCGGTCGCCTCTATCACGATGTCACAGGCGGACCAGTCGACGCCATCGATAGTGGCCTCCTGCTGTGTGCAACCGCGCGATCACCGACCTGCATGACACCGTTCCCGGCACTGCAGGCCACACCCCAGGTGCCATGCACCGAATCGAATTGCAGCAGATGCGCCGAGCCATCGGCGCCACAGGCCGTTTCGTTGACCTGCACCACCTCGAAGCCCTCACGGCCCCAGCCAGCACGAAACCCCAGCCGCCCCATGCGCCCAAAGCCGTTGATTCCCACGCGAACACGCATTTCCTTCATTCCTCCCGATACACAGGGTTGTTCTTAAATTTACTCCCGCCCCATCCGATCATGGGAAATACGGGCAGGATGGATTGAGCTTCGCGAAACCCATCGATCGCGGCCTGAAACGGTGGGTTTCGCTGCGCTCAACCCGCCCTACGTATAGCTTTCATCGTCTTTGCGCTCTTTGCGTCCTTTGCGGTTGAGTGTTTTCCACATTAACCGATGATTATGACAATCGTGTTTCAGGCCAGCAGCGCGGCGAGCACCCCGGTAAAGAAGATCCCGTCGAAGGTCCCGGCGCCGCCGATCGAGGCGACCGGCGCCCCCAGTCGCGGAATGACCCGCAGGTGTAGCAGATCAGCGCCGACCAGCACCCCCAGGGTGCCGCTGACATAGGCCAACGGCGCCGCATGTGCGGAGTCCAGAAACAATGCCACCAGGACCGCGGCAATGGGCGCCACCAGCACCGGCATGGCGATACCCAGTCCCTGCACGGGGCGGCTCACGCTGTAGCTGATCGTGCTTATCAACGCCACGCCAAGCAGCACCGGCAGCAGCGGAAGATCGTGCAACTGCAACAGGTACAGGCTGACCCCGACCGGGATCACCCAGCCTCCCAGGTTGACCGCCACGATGGTGCGTCCATTGAAGTCCGCCAGGCCGGGCTGCAGGT
The DNA here is from genome assembly GCA_024712425.1 of Chromatiales bacterium. GTDB lineage: Bacteria > Pseudomonadota > Gammaproteobacteria > Chromatiales > Chromatiaceae > MONJU. The sequence continues at coordinate 7,365 of JAKRWE010000034.1, read as the reverse complement.
GATCGAATCGCCCCGGCAGTGGCGGCGGCGCAGCGCTTCCGCCCTCGGCGGGCAGGCTGAACAGCGGGATATTGATGCCGCTGCCGAGCAGCGAACCGAACAGAACCAGCATGCCGGTCTGCGGCGACAGGCCGAGCTTGGCGAAGGCGAAACTAAGCACGTCGACCTGGATCAGGACGAACAGAAAGACCAACAGGCCAAACAAGGCAAACATCAACAACGGGGTCAGCGGCATATCATCGACCGGGGATGGTGGCCGGTGACAAAGTCACAGGCGACAGTTATTCGCTATCCGACCAACGATACCATCCTCTATCCACGCATGCAGCATTCGCACCGCCTGTGTTAGTCCAAAGCAGTAATGTCCCCTTTGTCCAATTCTAAAATGTCCCCTTTTGATTTCGGGAGGGGTGGTGACAGAGGAGACCATTGCGATGACACAGAAGACGGTGGACCGGCTGGGGGTGGTTCAGCAGGTTGTCGACCGGCAGTTGCGGCAGAAAGAGGCGGCACGGCAGTTGGACTTGAGCGTGCGGCAGATCAAGCGCCTGGTGGTCCGATACCGGGCCGAGGGAGCGGCTGGACTGGTTTCCCGCCACCGGGGCAGGCGCCCCAACAACCAGATCGCCGATGCGCTCCGGCAGGAGATCCTCGACCAAGCATCCACGCCACCGTCGAGAAGGCCAAGACCATCCAACTCAACCGCAGGACCCACAGGCCTGCACCGGACCATCCCTGGAGATGAGGCGCCCCCTCGTCCCCTCATGACCCCGGACTCACCAAGGGGACATTTCAGCTTGGGAGAAAAGGGGACATTTTAGAATTGGGTTGACAGGGGGCATGGACGCGTTGACGCAACAACGTCAGTTGGTCATGCACGACATAGCGGGCATCGCGGGGGTCGGGGAGCCTCGCATTGACCGCCTCGAGCAACCCCAGCCGTCGATCGACTTGCCGGAGCAACAACAGGCCACCATCGCTGGTGATATCCCCGCCCGAAAATCGGGCCTCGATCCGGTGGCGTTTCAGCGGTGGAAAATCAAAGCTTTCTTGGGTACATTTTGTCACGGGCAAAACCTTGTTCGGATCCAGTGTAACCAACTGAATTTTAACGAACTACACGGGTTTTGCCCTTTTTATTTGTGAAATATTCGGGCTAAAGCGGTGGTTCGAAGCGTTGCCTCGATCCTGCCTGGAGGCCATTGAGAGCGTCTCAATGGACATGTGGCCAGCATTTATCAACGCCGCGCTGGAAATGGTACCCGGGGCTGAGAGCAAGATCGCCTTCGACAAGTTCCATGTGGCCAAGTACCTCGGCGAGGCCGTCGACAAAGTGCGCCGAGAGGAGCACAGGAAGCTGATGAAGGCAGGCAAGGCAGACCTCGAGGGAACGAAGTACGACTGGCTGTATAGCCCACAGAACATGACACGCAGGCAGAAACAGCGCTTCAAGGCACTACGCGATTCCACCCTGAAGACCGCCCGTGCCTGGGCCATCAAGGAGTTTGCCATGTCGTTGTGGGGTTACGTCAGTAAGACCTGGGCGCACAAAGGCTGGGAAAGGTGGCTGTCCTGGGCGGTGCGCTGTCGGCTGGAGCCGATGAAGAAGGTTGCCAAGACCATCAAGGAACACCTGTGGGGCATCCTGAACGCCATTGTACTGAAGGTTGGCAACGGACCCGCCGAAGGCATCAACAGTCGCATCAAGGCGATCAAAGTCCGGAGCCATGGTTTCTGCAACAAGGGGCACTTTGCCAATGCCATCTACTTCCACCTTGGTGGACTCGATCTATACCCGGAGGGTATCTGCCGGTGAATGTTACCCACCTGATTTGGTGAAGAGCCAAAATTTATAAGTATCCATGACAGATACACTGCCCTATGATCAACGCATGGAAGCACTGACCATAGGGCAGGTCGCCAAGCGTGCGGGCGTCAATGTCGAGACCATCCGATACTACCAGCGGGTCGGCCTGATCGAGGAACCACCCAGGCCGCTCCAAGGGTACCGGTGCTATCCCGACGCCACCGTGGCGCGCATCCGCTTCATCAAGCGTGCCCAGGCACTCGGTTTCTCGCTCAGGGAGGTAGGCGAGCTGCTACGGCTCGATGGCATGAACTGCGATGAGGCGCGCCAGCTCGCGGAAGTGAAGCATGCGCTGGTGCAGCAACGCATCCGCGACCTGAAACCCATCAGCAGGCAACTCGAAGGCCTGATCTCCGCCTGCCGCAACAATCCGGAAAACCACGGCTGCGCCCTGATCGAGACGCTGTCCGACCACGATACCGACGAGGAGCACTGAGCCGGCACCCCGGCACACCCGCTATCACAGCTCGCGCCGCAGGCGTGAATGCGGGTTTTCCGGCACCGCCTTGTAGCGATTGCGCATGTCCGGCCGATCGAACACCAGTACCCCATAGCTTCCATAGTGCGGCAGTTTGCGCGCCAGGACCTCGATCGCCTGCACCCCCTGCGCGCCGATAAAGGCGGTACTGACGCCCTGCGCGTCGCTGCTCACCAGCACCACTGCATGCCCGCTCCCCGGATACCCCGTTTTCCCAATCTGCAGGCCATCACGGGTCAAACGCCGCCCGTCACCGCTCATGGCCGCGCGCAGGCGATCGTCGAACAGGCGGTTGTCCCAGCCCAGCACGATACGGTTGCCCCCCTTGAGCAGGCCGTAGCGCTGTTCATCGGTGACCACCCGCAACCCCGGGTAACGACGCTGCCAGGCCTGCGCCAGTTCACGCCAGGCGGCCCGCTCCTGTGCGGACGCGTAATGGGGGATGACCAGCCAGGTCTGGCCACCGAACAAGCGGTTGAGGGCCGGCGGCTGTTCGCTGGCATCGAGATAACGCAACACGTCGTAGGCCGAATCGATCAGCAGCTGCGCGGGGCGTCGCGGCAGGTCCAGCCGAAAACGCGCGCTGCGCCCATTCAGGCGTTGCACGACACGTTTCGAGGTCCCGTCCGCAAAACGCACCTCGACCGGAATATCGATATCGAAAGGCGGATCCGCATCCTGCGCCAGGCTGAAGTCCAGTCGATAGGCGGCCGCCTCGCGTTGCAGCCGGACCTGGTCCAGGCGCAGCGCGGGCGCGCCCTTGCGTGAAAGCCATGGTATGAAACGACGCGCGATGTCTGCGCGCTCACCGATCAGGGTACGCACCGCCTGCTCGAAGCCGATGCGCTGGAAGCGGTGCTGCTGCCACAGGCGACGCAGCCCGGCATCGAACGCTTGGTCGCCCAGCGCCCGGCGCAACATGTGGAAGTACATCAGCGACTTGCTGTAACCGACCGACTGGCTGGCCTCGTCGTGGCGGCTCACGAAATCCAGCAGTCGCATGTCGTGGCCGTTCGCCGCGTAGTTGCTGTAACGCTGCAGGGCGCGCAGCCGGTACTCCGCCCCCTTGCCCTGTCGCTCCTTCATCCAGTGATCGGCGAGATAGGCGGTCAGACCCTCGCTCCAGTTGCCGCGGCCATAGTCGACCCAGACCCCGTTGCCCCACCAGTTGTGCAGGATCTCGTGCGGCAGCGAGGTGTAGGGAATGAAGGGCAGACGCAGCACCTGCGCACCCAGCAGGGTGAAGGACGGCATGCCCAGGCCGGTCGGCCAGCGGTTCTCCACCACCGCGAACTTGGCATAGGGATAGGGGCCGATCAGGTCGCTGTAGTGGTCGATGTACTGCCCCATCAACGCCAGGTAACGCCCCGCCAGCGCCGGGTCGTCCTGCAACAGCCACACCGAGAGATCGATATCCCCGTGCCGGCGCACGTGCCGGGTATAGCGACCGGCCAGCAGGTACAGCTCATCCTGCGGCTGTTTGCTGACCCAGCGTATCCTGCCCCGCTCCTCCGAGCGTTTGCCGGCGCTCAGGGCCTGCCAGCCGTCCGGCACGCCGATGCGCAGATCCAGGCCGGCAATGGTTGCGCCGGAAAACGGGTACCAGGCACTGCTGCCGTCGAGGTAGACCCCGGCCGCGGAGACATCCCCCTGTGGCATGCCGCCATGCCCCCGCGTCGGCGCGAACAGCGGCTTGCCCTGGTAGTACAGCTCGGCCGCGGCGGCCGGTCCGGCCCAACTCAGACGGTACAGGGGGTGCAATGGATCATCGTCCAGCCGTTTCAGCCTGCCGCTGGCAGTGCGCACGCTGAAACCCGCGTTGAGCCGGAATTCGAAACTGGCCCGTGGCTGGTCGAAACCAATCCGGTCGTTCACGATCAAAGCACCTGACGCCGGCTGCAGCACCAGGTCCATGTTATGGGTTAGGCTGTCAGCCATGACCCATCCCGGCAGCAGTACCAGGAAACCAATGAAAAACCGTCTCACCCGTATCGTCCCCCTGATGTTGTTCAGCCTGGCGGAGAGCGCCTGCGTCTCCGCCGTCCGTCCCGATGCGCCGCCCGCCACGGGCAGTGTCTCGGCCCCGGTGATAGACATCGCCCACGCGGCGACACTGGATCAGACGCTGCAGAAGATCGCGCAGGAACGGCTGGTGTATGTCCCGGAAACCCATACCCGCAATGCCGACCACCTGCTGCAGCTCGCCGCACTCAAGGCCCTGCCAGCAGACAGGCTGGCGCTCGGCGTGGAATGGATACAGGCGCGCTTCCAGCCGGTTCTGGACGATTTTATCGCCGGCCGCATCGACGAGGCGGAAATGCTGCGACGTACCGACTACTTCAACCGCTGGGGTTACGACTACCGCCTGTACCGGCCCATCGTGCGTTATGCACGCGCACACCATATCCCGATCATCGCCCTCAACGCGAGCCAGGAGTTGACCGATGCCATCCGCGACAAGGGCATCGACGGTGTCGGCCCGCGGCTCAGAAAGGAACTGCCGGATCATTACGACGACAGCGACCAGGCCTACGACCGTCTGTTGAAGGAGATATTCGCCCAGCACCAGCGCAAGGACGCCAACTTCGCGAGGTTCCGCGAGGTTCAGCTCACCTGGGACGAGACCATGGCCCAGCACATCGCCGCCTACCTGGACGCGCACCCGGAAAAACAGATGCTGGTCCTCGCAGGACGGGGACACATCGCCGGGCGCCATGGCATACCCCGGCGCGTCACCCGGCGCACCGGCATTCCCGGCGTGATCGTCAGCAGTTACGACCCGGGCCTGCCGGTCAGATCACAGGCCGACTACCTGGTCCTGAACGATGACCAGCCGCTACCGCCGCGGGGACTGATCGGGGCCCTGCTGAACATCGACGGCCCGAGTATCGTGATAAAGGGCTTCACCCCGGGCAGTGCCGGCAAGGAGACCGGATTGGAAAAGGATGACCGGATCATTGCCGTGAATGGGCAGGCCGTGGCCGGGTTCAGTGAATTCAAACTGGCGATGCTGGAGAAGAACGCCGGCGACACGGTCACGATTCGCGTCCAGCGCAAACACCTGATCGGCAGCGACGAGACCCTGGACTTCGATATCCGGCTGAGAGGACAGAACCCCTCGCCACATGGCCATCCCAAACAGCCCTGACTCAGCTGGCGCTGCTGTCCGTGGCAACGACGGTATTGCGCCCGCTGCGCTTGGCCTGATAGAGATCGGCATCCGCCTGCCTGGCCAGCTCCTCCAGCGACTGGCGCGGACCCGCATGGGTATGCAGGCCGATGCTGGCAGTGACCCGCGCATTGCCCCCGCCACCGCTGCGTCGGTACGCGCACTGCCTATGGCCTGACGAAGCCGCTCCGCCAGCGCCATCGCCTGGGTCCGATCGGTATCCGGCAGCAGCACGATGAATTCCTCGCCACCCCAGCGTGAGATCACATCCCCTCCGCGCACCGTACCACGCATGGCATCCGCAACCGCGCGCAATACCGCATCGCCGACATGATGCCCGAACCGGTCGTTGATCCGCTTGAAGTTGTCCAGATCGATCAGCATCGGGGACAGTGGCTGACGATAGCGCTCCGCGCGGGCCAGCAGCGGTGCGATCACCTCCTCGAAGGCTCGCCGGTTGTACAGGCCCGTGAGCGGGTCGAGCCGCGCCACCTGCTGCGCCAACAACAGGCGCTGCTGGGTTCGCCGGTACTGCTGGGCCAGACCGAAGCTGAGCAGGATGGCATCGATGGAGATACCCAGCTCCACCGCGTGGAAGGAGATCGGGCCATAGGGAAACCAGTTGATCGCCTCGCCGGCACTCACCACGGTGCCGATCACCGTCGCCACCGTGGCGGCGATCAGGTAGACCGCCTCGCGCATCCCGCTGCGCCAGCCCACCAGTGCAAGCGGCAGAATCGACGCGGTCACCAGTATGGAGAACAGGATGGCGCCACTGACCGCCAGCGCCGGCATGTCAAACAGGAACAGAACCAACTGTACCGCCCAGAACAGGCTGACAAGCGCCGCGATGACGCGAAACAGGCCGGGGCGGTAACGCCGCAGCTGCAGAAAGGCCGTCGCAAAAGCCATCCAGGCAGTCGCATACAGGCCAATGGTCACCGGGTTGCTCCATTGCCACCAGGACTGGCCGGCGGGCCAAAACCACCAGAAGAAATGGCCGGTGTAGACCGTGTTCATGACCAGGAAGGAGGCCAGGAAGGCGACGTAATAGAGATAGCGGCGCAGGCGGATACGGGCGTACAGCACCAGGTTGTAGAGCGCCAGGGCCAGCAGGAAGCCGTACAGGGCGCCATAGGTATAGCTGTTGAAACGGTCGTGGCGCTCGTACTGCGTAAGGGTGCCGAAGAACATCGGCAGGATCATGGGATCCGGCGTCTCGACCCGGATCAGCAGTTCGCTCCGGCCCGGCTCCAGCCGCAGCGGCAGAATGAAGTGACGGTGCGACACTGGACGCGAGGAGAACGGCAGGCTGTCGCCCAGCCGCCAGCGGTGCAGTTGCCTGCCATCGCGCAGGAACCAGGCATCCAGCCGGTCGAGCCAGGGGTTTTCCACCACCAGCAAGCGCCCCTGGGTTGCGGCCTCCGGATTATCGATGACCAGGCGAAGCCGCAGCGGGCGGCAAACGATGCCGAAGTTCAGGATTACATCCCGGCCCGGCCGGCCTTCCCCGCGCTCGAAGGCGGCGCGGGCGGCCTGCGGGGACAGGCGGTCGCCCTGCTCCACCAGAACCTCGGCATAGCGCCCCAGCCCGTGGATCGCCCGGCCCACGGGCAGTGTTCCCGCCTGCCCCGGCACAGGGAGGCACGAGAGGATGAGCAATAACGTGGCAAAAACTGTTCGCATGACCTGGCCGGGCGCCGAATACGGCAGGTCACTTTAACAGTTATCGCTAACCCGAATATTTCACAAATAAAAAGGGCAAAACCCGTGTAGTTCGTTAAAATTCAGTTGGTTACACTGGATCCGAACAAGGTTTTGCCCGTGACAAAATGTACCCAAGAAAGCTTT
>JAKRWE010000349.1 GCA_024712425.1 Chromatiales bacterium | reverse complement strand
AGTGGATGGTGGTGATCATGATCCTGTACCTGGTGGCGCTGGTCGCCGTCGTGGCCGGCCGGGTTCTTGCGTGCCGGGGACGGTAGGTCACGTTACCGCGCCGTCGGTTTTTTCATATCCCATTTTTTCGGTTCCTCACGCGCGGCGAACGATCCCAGGCCCACACCCTGCGGGTCGCCCTTGGCATCAGGTATCGCAGCCAGTCGTTTCCACAGTGTCACGACCCTTTCCGTCGTTTTTTGACACGGGCGACGGGAGGCACTTTTGAAGGAGTGGGTTGTGATTCACAAGATCAAGGCACTACACAACGAGGGAGCCGGACTGAGCATCCGGTCGATCGCCC
>JAKRWE010000348.1 GCA_024712425.1 Chromatiales bacterium | reverse complement strand
TGTGCCTGCAGCCTAGAAAATAGCCCTTCACGAGCCTTTCCACGTCCCGTTCGAGGCACCACATCTTCCATCCAGTGACCGCCCGGAAAAGCGAGAAGCGGATGAAATATTCGGGTTAGGCCATGCAGGCTCCTCGATGGTTTGTCCTGCGCCGCCAGCAGGAGCACGAAGGCCGCCGGCGTCGCCAGCCCCATGAAGGCCCCGGCGTAGTTCTTGTTGACGAACAGCGGTATTTGTCAAGATAGATGTCGCCTTTTCGATCATGCGGCGCGACACTTTTCTTCGTTGTTACGTTCCGGATTCAATGCGACCGACCCAACGGGATCCCAATTCCGAGTCTGGCCT
>JAKRWE010000347.1 GCA_024712425.1 Chromatiales bacterium | reverse complement strand
CCACCGACCGAGCCGGAGCCCACCGAAGAGATCACCTACCGCCGTCGCAAGCGCAAGCAGCGCAACGCAGACGATGTCACCGACACCGGCCTGCGCTTCGGTCCGGATGTGCCGATCGAGGTGATTGAACTCTCCGCGCCCCAACTCGAAAGCCCGGAGGCCGACCAGTACGAGGTGATCGACCACAAGTCAGCCGCCGCCTGGCGCAGCGCCCCGGCAGCTACGTGGTGCTGGAGTACCGCCGCCCGGTACTGCGGCACAAGCCCAGCGCCAGCCTGATGGAGGTGCCGGCTCCCTCGGCGGTGTTCGAGGGCAGCCTGGCCGGGCAGGCAACTGCTCCTGCGTTGCCTGCATTTCCGCCATCCCTGGCGGCCATGTTAGCCAGCTGGCGGGTATTCTGGTGGACAAGTTCTGCTACCACTTGCCCCTGTACCGCCAACATCAGCGTCTCAAGGATGCCGGGATCACCCTGAGCCGGTCCACCCTGACCCACTAG
>JAKRWE010000346.1 GCA_024712425.1 Chromatiales bacterium | reverse complement strand
CATAGATCACCATCTCCTTGCTGCGCGCTATCTCGCGCAGCAATTCCCAGCAACGCAGCCCAACATCTCCACCCAACACCTGATACCGGTACTTCGTAGTCCACACCAGGTGGTACTTGCATTCCCAGACCGTATGACTTCCACTTTTGTACGATTCCATACCCCGAGGTTATACCACCGGACCTATCCGCCGCCTAAAGGCGGCGGGTTTACGGATCCCCTATCGGGGACTCTAACAGGCTGTTGAAAACCGTGCCGATTCTGCCCTGTTTTCACCAGACGGAGGGGATCGACGGCCATTGTTGCGAGTTGAGTTGACCCAAGAGGCCCAATGCACTGGAAAATGCTGAC
>JAKRWE010000345.1 GCA_024712425.1 Chromatiales bacterium | reverse complement strand
ATATCCACCTCCACATCGGTGACCTGCCAAGGTGCCTGGATACCCAGTATCTGGGTGTATAGATCAACGTCTCTCATGCTCCCCTACGCTAAACTACCCACTCGATCAGGGGAAGAGCCATTATTTCAATAGCCGCATAGGCTGCCGCAACTTCGGAGCCGTATACAGGATCGTCCAGATCCTGATCAGAGAGTAACGCTACCGCCAGGGCCTCCGAATCACTCGTGAAGAGTAACCGTCCATTCCAGACCGCTATTGCCCCAACCTGGATTATCTGAGTCGCTTTTTCTTCTTGCCGGTCGGTCGTTGCGGCTCGGCGGTGCCGGCATCCTTCACCGGAGACAGCAGGTGG
>JAKRWE010000344.1 GCA_024712425.1 Chromatiales bacterium | reverse complement strand
AGCTTTCTTGGGTACATTTTGTCACGGGCAAAACCTTGTTCGGATCCAGTGTAACCAACTGAATTTTAACGAACTACACGGGTTTTGCCCTTTTTATTTGTGAAATATTCGGGTTAGTCAGCTACCCACCGAGCACTGGCACGACTACATCGGCGAGGCGACCCTGGCAGATGCCATCCTCGACCGCCTGCTGCACGGTGCGCACCGCCTCAACCTGCGGGGTGAGTCGATGTGCAAACTGGCCGCCGACTTGACCGATCGTGACCGGCCGGAGTAGAAAACCCACTCCAGTGAGGGACCGGTGAGCGAGTCGGTCACGTTCCCCGGAATCGGCGGTCACGTTCGCCGAAATAGGCATGGTCATCAGCGACCTGAAGCGGTATAATGCAGCGCATGCAAGTCACGGATTGCACAGCGAAAAATGCCTTATCCGACATCTCGGATCCGGAAGCTGTCATCCATTCCCTTCAGGCGG
>JAKRWE010000343.1 GCA_024712425.1 Chromatiales bacterium | reverse complement strand
GTGGACCGGCTGATCCACCATTCACACATCTTCATGCTGGGAGGTGAGAGCTATCGACTGAAGCACAAACGCGAGAGCTGATTTTTTGTCGCCCCGGGGTGGGTCAATTTTATTGGCCGAAGGGGGGCCAAAATTATTGGCCATTGACACTTATTTTCATCTTTCACGAAAAAGCCCCCGAATCCGGGGGGCTTGTGCAGGATATGGCGTTGGACGATCAGACGTCCCAGTTGCCCTCCACGTACAGGTTCGGGTTGTCGCGTACCTCGCCGATACGGTCTCCCTGTACGTCGCTGTCCACGTCGTCCTCGATGATGCCGGCGTAGTTGCCTTCCAGGAACTGGCTGGCGTCGGTGC
>JAKRWE010000342.1 GCA_024712425.1 Chromatiales bacterium | reverse complement strand
CGCTTCCTCCCCACGGTCGGTCACCCTTCCGCAGTTGCGCTTCACTTCACTCGCCGTGACCAGCTCGTGGCGGGACTTTCACCCGCAGGGGTGCGCCCATGCTGGGCGCACCAATAAAAAACCCCGCATCCGGAGATGCGGGGTTTTCGCGTAATGTCAGATCAGATCCGAATTACTTGGCAGCCGGAGCGGCAGGAGCAGCAGCCGGAGCGGCCATCGGAGCCTGCGGGGCGTAATCGTAGCCGTAGTACGGCTGGTCGTAACCGTAGCCAGCGAAGTTGCCGTTGGTGTCGCCGTTGCCTTTGAAGTCGCCGTTGGCTTTGCCGCGGCCCTTGAAGTTCATGGAGAAGGTGGCCTCACCTTCTCCAGCGCCGTTACCGGTGAAGTCGCCGTTGCCATTGTAGGCGCCGTTGGTGGAGCTGTTGTCGCCCCAGAAGCTGGAAGCGGAAGCCTGAGCGGCGGCAACGATAGCAATGATAGCAATGATCTTTTTCATGATGTTTCTCCCGTAAAGAGTAT
>JAKRWE010000341.1 GCA_024712425.1 Chromatiales bacterium | reverse complement strand
TACCGCTCGGTGATCATCACCACCAACAAGGACTTCACCGCCTGGGGCGAGTTCTTCGCCGACGACAACGTGGCCGTGCCCATCGTGGACCGGCTGATCCACCATTCACACATCTTCATGCCGGGAGGTGAGAGCTATCGACTGAAGCACAAACGCGAGAGCTGATTTTTTGTCGCCCCGGGTGGGTCAATTTTATTGGCCGAGGGGGGTCAAAATTATTGGCCATTGACACCGGGGCGGCACTCACCGGAGGTTATCCTGGCACCAGTCGCTCAGCCACGGTGCAGAACAGGCGTTGATAAGGGAAAGCGGTTGAGAGAAGGAACCGGATTCGCCGGGTATTGCGCAAGACGATCGCGCCAACTTTGAGTAGCTTGAGC
>JAKRWE010000340.1 GCA_024712425.1 Chromatiales bacterium | reverse complement strand
CGACAACCTGCTGAACCACCCCCAGCCGGTCCACCGTCTTCTGTGTCATCGCAATGGTCTCCTCTGTCACCACCCCTCCCGAAATCAAAAGGGGACATTACTGCTTTGGACTAACACACATCCATCCCATGCTCGTCCATTTCCCGCTTGCCCTGTTACCCTTGGCCGTCTTGCTGCAATGGTGGTTGCTCGTGACCGGAAAGACCCAATTTTCTCGCGACTGCGGGGCGCGGGGTGTGCTTGGCCTCATTGTCGTTGCGGCGCTGGGGGTCCCCCTGTGTCAGGATACATGTCGCCTCCCCGAGTTGGGGTAAATTAGAGAGCAAACAGGGGGCGGAAAAGAGGAACCAATGGCCCGTTATTCAGAAGAACGTAAGGCATCCGT
>JAKRWE010000033.1 GCA_024712425.1 Chromatiales bacterium | reverse complement strand
CTGAATCTTTTTGAGCGTCGACTCCTCCACGAGTTGCTTGTCGGTGGTCCACCAGAACCGCCGGCCTCAACGCTTCAATCGAGCTTTCAGTTCTCGTGAAAAGTTTATGGGACAGCAGTGATTTGTGAAATATTCGGGTTAGCCCGGTGCGGGCCTCAGATCTCGCGCAACCCCTCGGAGGGCTCGATGCGTGCCGAGCGCATCCCGGCCAGGGCGGCGGCCAGCACCGCTGCCACGACCGTGATGACCAGCGCCGCGGCATAGTGCTCGGGCAACAGGACACAGACCTGCTGCCCCTCGGCCAGCTGGGTACTGAGCATGTCGTTGATGGCCATCGCGGCCAGCCGGTAGAAGCCGATCGCCAGGGCCCAGCCCAGGATGCCGGTGTACAGGGCCTGGATCATGGGGAACCAGATGATGTCACCGGTGCGGAAACCGACCAGTCGCAGGACCGACAGCTCCTTGCGCTTGCGGTCCACGTTGGCCCACAGGCTGGCGCCCAACGACAGCGAGAATCCGACCAGGCCGATGATGGCGATGGCCCAGTAGATGGTGCTGAGGTTGCGGTCCATCTTCATCACCAGTTCGATGTCCGCCGCCTTGGTGCGTACCTCGACACCCTGTTCCTCCAGCGCCTGCTTCACCCCGGCCACGTCATAGATGGAGGTCGCGTACAGCCGGAAACTGGGATAGCTGCGCTCCTGTGGTGGTGGGGAGCCGCTCCAGCCCAGGGCCGGGACCGCGTGGCCATCACGGAAGTCCTCCAGCGCCTCCAGCAACAGCAGGTTGACGAAGGCGCCGTCGCGCGCGAAGGCCAAGGCCGGTGCGATATCGACGACCTCGAGGTCGATATGCACCCGTTCACGCTTGCCCCGGTAACGCCTGGCCAGGCTGCCGTCGATGTGATCGCCCGGTTTCACCTTCAGTTTTCTGGCGGCGTTCTGCGACAGCACGATCTTGTGCAAGCCCTGGGGTAGGTGCTCGACCAGGCTCAGCATGGGGTCGCCGAAGTCCGAGGAGATCATCTCGGTATTCAGTATGCGGTTGCTGGTCGTGCTCTTGAGCTGCAGGGTGGCCGCGATGCTGCGGGTGCGTGGCACCAGGAAGGCGACCTCCGGCTGCTTGCGCAGTCGGTCCAGCCAGGCCACGTCGTAGCGGCCGCTGCCGATGGGCCGGATCTCGCGGTTGGCCGGATCCTCGATCAACTGGTCCAGCATGCCGCCGATGATGCCGAACTTGAGTCCGAACAGCACCAGCATGGGGCCGAGTACGGCCGCCAGGGCCAGCACGAAGCAGCCGGACATCTGCCATTCGTGGGTGTAGTCGCGGGTGGCCAGGCGCAGGGTCTTGAATATGCGCATCAGCCGTTCACCACGGTTTCGGTGGTGCGCCCGTCCTTCGAGCGCTGGGTGTGATGGGCCAGGCGACGCAGGCCGAGGCGCTTGATGTGGCGCCAGGCGTGGCTGGCCACGATCACGGTGATGTTGCGTTCCTCGGCCAGCCCGATGAACAGCGACATGATCTTCTCCGCGGCCAGCGGATCGACCGAGGCGGTGGGCTCGTCCGCGATCACGATCGAGGGCTCGTGCGCCAGCGCGCGCCCGATGGCGACCCGCTGGCGCTCACCGGTGGACAGGGTCTCGGGCAGCTTGTCCAGGTGGCGCGCGATGCCCAGTTCGCGCGCCAGGTCCTCGGTGGTATGGTCCCGGCGCAGGCCCAGTACGCTACGGGTCAGGTTCATGTTGTCGCGTACCGTCAGGTAGGGCAGCAGGCCGCCGGTCTGCATCACGTAGCCGATGTGCCGTTTACGCAGTTCCCCGAGGCGGTTGAGTTTGCGTTTCCCCCACAGGCGGGCCACGTCGATGGGTTCGCCGGTATTCAACGGGCGGAAACGGAAGGCGCCGATATGGGTGGGCTGGGCAATAAAGGCCAGGATGTCCAGCAGGGTGGACTTGCCACAACCGGACTCACCGATCAGGGCGATCTTCTCCCCCTGCGCGATCTGCAGCGAGGGTACGTTGAGACGGAACGATATGCCCTGTGACTTGCGATCGAGTACTACGTCACGCAGGTGGTAGATGGTGCCCTTGTCGTGGGATGGAGTGGATAAGGCGCTGTACACGATGATGATGACTGAACGGCTGTTTTGTGCGCGGTATTGTACTTGGGAAAAGGCGCCGGCGGTGTGCTGATTTTGTGGTTTGATGCCCATCCGCGCCCTACAATGGGCCGCTTCGGAATCCACGGGGAGTTTTCAGTGAGCCGCAGCCGTCGCCAGACCCTCCGATTGCGCCGCGTCGCGATCGACACCTTTCGTGAAAACGTCGCCTATATGCACCGTGACTGCGAGATCTATTGTGCCGAGGGCTTCCAGGCCCTGGCCAAGATCGAGATCCGTTCCGGCCGCAAGCGGGTGCTGGCGGTGCTCAACGTGGTCGACAACGGCAATATCCTGGCGCCGGACGAGCTGGGCCTGAGCGAGCAGGCCTTCGATCAGCTCAATCTCAGGGAAGGGCATGCGGTGAGGGTTGCGCATGCCGAGCCGCCGGCCTCGCTGGCCGCGGTGCACCGCAAGATTGCGGGCGACCCGCTGCGCTACGAGGAATTCCTGGCCCTGACCCGGGATATCGTGGACAACCGCTATTCCAAGATGGAGATGGCGACCTTCCTGGTCGCCTGCAGCCACAGCGGCATGAGCCGGGACGAGGTGCTCTCGCTCACCCGCGCCATGGTCGAGACTGGCGAGCGGCTGGACTGGGGGGAGCCGCTGGTCGCCGACAAACATTGTATCGGCGGTATCCCCGGCAACCGCACCAGTATGCTGCTGGTGCCGATCGTGGCGGCGCACGGCATGCTGATTCCCAAGACCTCCAGCCGCGCCATCACCTCGCCGGCCGGCACCGCCGATACCATGGAACTGCTGGCGCAGGTCGAGCTCAGTCCGAAGCGTCTGCACGAGATCGTGCGCCGCGAGCGCGGCTGCCTGGCCTGGGGCGGAGCCGCGCGGCTGGCGCCGGTGGACGACATCCTGATCTCGGTGGAGCGTCCGCTGTCCATGGATTCCCCCGGGCAGATGATCGCATCCATCCTGTCCAAGAAGGTGGCGGCGGGCTCCACTCACCTGCTGCTCGATATCCCGGCCGGGCCCACCGCCAAGGTGCGGCGCATGCAGGATGCGGTGGCGCTGCGCAAGTTGTTCGAGTTCGTGGGCGATCGCATGGGCCTGCATACCGAGGTCATCATCACCGACGGCAGCCAGCCGATCGGGCGGGGGGATCGGAGCGTTTTTCGAGCTGCGCGACGTCATGCAGGTGCTGGAAAACGACCCGCAGGCCCCGCAGGATCTGCGCCAGAAGGCCCTGCGCCTGGCCGGGCGGGTGCTCGAGTTCGATCCGGACATCCGTGGCGGGCAGGGTTACGCGGTGGCGCGCGACATCCTCGATTCCGGCCGCGCGCTGGAGAAGATGCAGGCCATCGTCCGGGCCCAGGGGGCAAGCGATCTGGCCCCCGCGCCGGGACGCCTGTCTCGCAAGGTGCATGCGCCGCGGGCGGGTTACGTCACGGCCATTGACAACCTGCGCATGGCCAACCTGGCGCGCCTGGCCGGTGCGCCCATGGACAAGGGGGCCGGGGTCGACCTGAACAAGAAGCTGGGGGACCGGGTGAAGAAGGGCGAGCTGCTGTACAGCATCCATGCGGACTTTCCCTCCGACTTCCGGTTTGCCACCGCGATGGCGGAAAAGGATACCGGCTTCGCCATCGGCAGCGAGCCGCCACGTCAATCCAACGCACGGGAGCTCTGAGCATGATCCTGGGATTCGGGGAATATGAACAGCAGGCCCGTGCGCTGGCAGCTGAGGCGGGCCGGGCATACGACGATGTGTTGGTGCATCGCTTCCCGGATGGCGAGAGCATGGTACGCCTGCCCGACGCCCTGCCGCCGCGCGTGGTCCTGTGCCGCAGTCTCGATCATCCCAACGACAAGCTGATCGAACTGGTACTGGCGGCGGCGGCGCGAGTCCTGGGTGCGCAGCACCTGACCCTGGTGGCGCCCTACCTGTGCTACATGCGCCAGGATCGCAGCTTCCACTCGGGTGAGGCGGTCAGTCAGCGCATCATCGGCAATCTGCTGGCGGGGCACTTCGATGCCCTGGTCACCGTGGACCCGCATCTGCACCGGGTGCACTCCATGGAGCAGGCGGTGCCGACCGGCCACAGCCTGGCCCTGCTGGCCACGGATCCGGTCGGTGATTTCATTGGCCAGCGGGTCCCCGGTGCCCTGCTGGTGGGGCCGGACGGCGAGTCGGAACAGTGGGTGGCGAGGGCCGCGGCGCGGGCCGGCAGCGACTACGTGGTGGGGACCAAGGTCCGGCACGGCGACCGGGATGTGGATATCGACCTGCAGGGGGATTTCGAGGGCCGTGACGTGGTGCTGGTGGACGATGTGGCCAGTACCGGGCGCACCCTGGAGGCGGCTGCGCGGATTATCCAGGCCCAGGGGCCGGCCTCGATCTCGGTGGTGGTCACGCACGCCCTGTTTGCCGGCGATGCGCTGCAGCGCCTGGAGGCGGTCGGCATCAGGAATGTCTGGAGCACCGACAGCATTCCACACCCCAGCAACGCAATTCCCCTGGCGCCCCTGCTGGCCGGGGCGCTCGTCGTTTAGCAGGCTGTTGAAATTCGCCGCCTGAAGTGGAAGATACCGGTAAGGAAGGAAGAAGGACGAGCAGTACGATGCGTGGCCCGGATATTCAACAAGATGCCCTGTTCAGCACGGTCAGCCCGGAACCCCGGGTGCCGAAGGATCACCCCTTGCGTCCGATACGCACGATGGTCGATACCGCATTGCGGAAACTGGATACGGACTTCAATGCGCTGTACTCGGAGTATGGCCGCGATTCGATCCCTCCGGAGAAACTGCTGCGTGCGCAGTTGCTGATGGCGTTCTACACGATCCGCAGCGAGCGGCAGTTGATGGAGCAGATCGATTACAACCTCTTGTTTCGCTGGTTCGTCGGCTTCTCAATGGATGACCGTGTGTGGGATCACTCGACCTTCACCAAGAACCGCGACCGCCTGCTGGAAGGGGATATCGCCCGCCGCTTCTTTGCGCAGGTTCTGAGCCAAGCAAAACAGGCAGACCTCCTATCCAAAGAACACTTCAGTGTCGATGGAACGATGATTGAGGCCCTGGCCTCGCTCAAGAGCTATCGACCCAAGGATGAAGACGGTCCACCCGGTGGCGGTGGTCGTAACCCCGATGTGGATTTCCATGGGGAGAAGCGCTGCCGGGATACCCATGAGTCGAAGACGGACAAGGATGCCCTGCTGTTCAGGAAGAGCAAAGGCACAGCGGCAAAGCTGGCTTATCTGGGACATTTGCTAATCGAGAACCGGAACGGTCTGGTCGTCGATGCCCAGGTCACCCAGGCGACAGGTACCGCTGAGCGGGAAGCCGCTGTCGATATGGTCGAAGCGCTCGGTGGCACGCATCGCATGACACTGGGCGCGGACAAAAACTACGACACCAAGGGTTGTGTGGACGCACTGCGTTGCGCCAACGTGACGCCGCACGTTGCACAGAACACGAGCAACCGTTCATCGGCCATCGATGGACGCACCACCCACCACGCCGGTTATGCAACCAGTCAACGCTTCCGCAAGCGTATCGAGGAATGCTTTGGCTGGGCGAAGACCATCGGTGGGCTGCGCAAGAGCCATTTTGTTGGCCGTGAGAAGCTGGACTTCCGGTTCGTGCTGACCATGACCGCCTACAACCTGGTTCGGATGCGCAATCTGGGGGTGGTGGCATGTTGATCGAGAGTGTGTCGAGGGGTTGGTCTGCCCGGGGTCAGCATTTTCCAGTGCATTGGGCCTCTTGGGTCAACTCAACTCGCAACAATGGCCGTCGATCCCCTCCGTCTGGTGAAAACAGGGCAGAATCGGCACGGTTTTCAACAGCCTGTTAGCTGCTTGCTACCGAGCCGGGATGGATCAGGGCAGCATCTCCAGCGGGATGGGGAATACGGAGTCGCCGTCCACGGAGCCGCCGTCCAGACTGACCCAGAGGTCGGTGTGGTCGTGCAGGGCGCGGTAGTACGCGATCTTGTCTTCCAGTCGCTGCAGGAAGGCGACCTGCTCGCGCGCAGGCCAGGACTCCCAGTCGTCCAGTGACAGGCTCATGACCTCGCCGGTATAGGGCAGGTCTTCGATGTATTCACGCATGAAGCCCAGGTCCGCGAGGCTGTTGCCCTCGCCGGCGGTGGTGGCGGTGGTCTCGCCCAGCTTTTCCGGGTCGCGCGCGATGGTGGCCGCCAGGCTCTTCAGCTCGTTGAGGAAGTTGTCCGGCGAGAGCAGGCCCTCCTCGGCGGTGGCCAGCACCTGCTTGAGGATGTCGTGCAGATCGGAGAGCTGGTCGCGGGTCAGCAGTACCTGGATATCCAGGGTGGGTTTTTCCGGGTTGCGGATGTCGTGGTCCAGCAGCCAGGCGTTGAATACGCGCGGCACCTTGCCGTCGGCCGTCTTTTGCAGGTAGCGCATGCGCAGGGCATAACCCAGCTTGACGATCTTGCCCTGCAGTTCCGCCAGCTGGGGATTCGCGTCCTTGACCGGTTCGGCCGGTTTCCGGGGTTGCCCGGCACCGGCCATCTGCACCTGCATGGTGATCTGGCCGGCCAGGGTGTCGAGCACGTGGCCGAATTCGTCCACGTCACCGGTGGGCACCCCGTAGTAGAGGCTGCCTATGCCCGGGAAGCGCGACAGGGCGCGGTAACGCTCTGCGGCCTGGGCATGGTCGGCTCGGGTGGCCGGTGTGAGCAGGCGCATGACAAAGATCGCAATGCCTTTTTCGCGTGCCAGCCGGCCGAGCTGTTCGGCGTTTAAGTGGGTGGCGGAGAGCGGGTCGTCCGCGCCACGCGGGCCGGCATCGGTGATCAGGACGATGTAGCGTGCCGCATGCCCGTCCCAGTCCATGTTGTCGATCGCCTGCTTGATGCCGGCGTAGGCGTCTTCCTTGAAGTCCTGGCTGGAGACGGTCGCCGCCTTCAGGTTGTTGATCTGGGTGAGGAAGGTGCCGGGGTCGCGCCCCTGTTCCAGGGTGACATAGGTGCGGGTCCGGTAGTCCAGCCCCGGTGCGCTCTTGGGGTCGTCGCGGAAAGCGACCAGGCCGAAGTTGACGTTGCCGAGCAGGCCGGCATCACCCAGGCTGTCGTAGATCTTCATCACCGCCTCGCGTGTGCGGTCGATGTAAGGGTCCATGGACAGGGTCGAATCGATCACGAAGGTCAGGCCGGCCGTGTAATGTTTTGCCGCCGGGGCCGGTTTTGCGGCCTTGTTGGAGGCTGCCGCCGGGGTCGGGTTGCGCAGGGGAACGCTGGCAACCTGGAGCATGCGCGCCTGCACGTCGCCCAGGTACAGGTCCTGGTGCTGAAGGATGGGCACCAGGTAGAAATTCTTCTGGATGTCGAGCTTCCCGGGAGGCTGGATGGCCACCACGGGTGAGTCTTCCCCCGTGATGCCGTTGACTGCCTGTTGGTAGAGCGCATCGTAGCGTTTCAGATCGCGTTCGCCGGCGACCGCCTTGAGGGCCGTGGCGCTGCGGAACAGGAGCGCGCGGTCGTGGTCCACCGGTTCGCGGAATGCCGCGGTCAGGCCCTGGTTCCAGTCAATGGTGTCCTGCCTGCGCAGCCAGCCTGCGATCTTTCCGTAGCGTCCGGTGCCCACCTGCAGCCACTCGGTGTCGCCCTGTTTGTCGCGGGCGTAGACATAGAAGGCGGTGAATGGAACCGCGGGTTTGCCCTTGTTGCCCGGGCTGTTGTGCAGGTAACTGCCGGGAACGACCAGTACCCGTTGATACAGGGCCTGCTTGCCCGGCATCAGCAGCGGGTGTGCTTCCGCCGCTGCCGCGTTCAGGCCAAGCAGTGCCAGGATCAGGATGAGGCTGGTGGATATCAGGTGTTTCATGATCGGCTTACTTCCATTGCAACATGATGCGGCGGGCGCGCTCGTCACCGCGCTGGGCCTGCTGTTCGACCGTGGAGCGCAGTTTCTCCAGCGCATCGGAGGCCTCTTTTACCCCTGCCTGCAGGGCCAGGCTGTACCATTTGTTCGCCTGCAGCTCGTCGGGTGCATCGAACAGGCTGTTGTCCGCGAAGCTGGTCGGGTCGGCCTGGCGCCCAAGTTCCATGGCTGCGGGGCCATGTCCCTCGCGGGCGGCGAAGAAATACATCAGGTAGGCATCGTCGAGCTGATGTTTCTGTTGGAAATCCCGTGCCGCGGCATAGGCGCGGTCCAGGTCCAGTGGGGTATGCGATCGGAGCTCCTGTATCAGACGGCGGGCAGCGCCTCCGGGGCCAAGGGATGGCTCGTCCTGCGCGGCGACCTCGCCGGGACGGTTCGCGCTGGAAGGCGCGGGTGTGGTGGCCGGTGCTTTATCGGCGCTGTCTTCGGCCAGGAGGCTGGGACGCTGTGCCGTCGTTTCCCCGGAGGTGGCCTTTTGCGGCGCTTTGTGCCCGGGAACCAGCAGTATGGCGAGCGCGGTGAGGACGATGACGACTGCGATCAGCTTGCCGGTGTTGCCCTTTCCCGGCCGNCACCGCGCTGGGCCTGCTGTTCGACCGTGGAGCGCAGTTTCTCCAGCGCATCGGAGGCCTCTTTTACCCCTGCCTGCAGGGCCAGGCTGTACCATTTGTTCGCCTGCAGCTCGTCGGGTGCATCGAACAGGCTGTTGTCCGCGAAGCTGGTCGGGTCGGCCTGGAGCCCAAGTTCCATGGCTGCGGGGCCATGTCCCTCGCGGGCGGCGAAGAAATACATCAGGTAGGCATCGTCGAGCTGATGTTTCTGTTGGAAATCCCGTGCCGCGGCATAGGCGCGGTCCAGGTCCAGTGGGGTATGCGATCGGAGCTCCTGTATCAGACGGCGGGCAGCGCCTCCGGGGCCAAGGGATGGCTCGTCCTGCGCGGCGACCTCGCTGGAACGGTTCGCGCTGGAAGGCGCGGGTGTGGTGGCCGGTGCTTTATCGGCGCTGTCTTCGGCCAGGAGGCTGGGACGCTGTGCCGTCGTTTCCCCGGAGGTGGCCTTTTGCGGCGCTTTGTGCCCGGGAACCAGCAGTATGGCGAGCGCGGTGAGGACGATGACGACTGCGATCAGCTTGCCGGTGTTGCCCTTTCCCGGCCGCTGCCCCCCGGTTTCAAGTGTGGTGGTATCCTGCTCTTCTGTCACGTGTTGACCCGCTTCTGGTTCCTTGGAAAGAGGGGGATTATCCAACCGTGGTCCGGAATGTGCAAAAGGAGACGCGAATGGAAACGCGCATGGCATGCCTTCGTGTCGGCGGGATGCTGGTGATATTGCTCTTGTCATTGAGCCCGTTGGTTCGTGCGGATTACCTGGAAACGATCCCGGTATTCTGGAAGACACTCTATCCGAATGGCGGTAAGGGTCTGTATTGTGGGAAGAATTTCAAACGGTTCGATCGACGCTACAACATCGAACATGTGTTTCCCATGTCCTGGGTGACCCACGCCCTGCGCTGTGGTGACCGTCATCACTGCCGCCGCGTGAGTCGCCGCTTCAATGAGATCGAGTCGGATATGCACAATATGTACCCGGCACGCCGGGATCTGAACAAGCGTCGCGGGGCGATGGCCTACGCCATCGTGAAGGGCGAGCATTGGGTGAAACCGGATTGCGATCTGGAAATCGATGCGCGCAGGCGCTGGGTGGAACCCCGTCCCGCGGTGTGCGGGGACATCGCCCGGGCCCTGTTGTATATGGCAGACCGCTACCCGGAGTTGAAGTTGTATCGCAGGCAGCGTGATCTGATGCTGCGCTGGAACCGTCAGGATCCGCCGGATGCCGCAGAAAAGGTTCGCAACCGCCGGATCCGTAAGGTGCAGGGCAGGGGAAACCCCTGGATCGAGGGTGAGGGTCGCTGAAAAGCGGGTTCCGGGTCGTGTAGGTCGGGCCTCAGCCCGACAACCCGATCGATCGGGGCTGTCGGAATGAATTCCGACCTACACGGTGGCCAGGACTCAGTCGGTCTGGATCTGACCCATCAGGGAAAAGCTCTTGACGAAGGGACCTGCCATGCGCGGGTCCTTGATCATGGCCTTGAAGTCTCCCGTGAGGAACTTCAGTTTGCCCATGGCGAAGGCGGTGCCGAGGCCGGTCATGCCGATCCCGTCCTTTGCCCACTTCTTCCAGTTGTCCGGATCGGCGCGCATGTCCCAGTCGGGCGCGGTGCCGTCATAGGAGCCGGCGTCCACGCACTCGCCATTCTTTACTTTGAAGATGCCGCGAGGCTGGTCCTCGCCCTTGAAACCGCAGGCGATGACCGAGTCGAAACCGATCTCGGCCAGCTTGTCCTTCACTTCCGGTTCTGCATTCCAGGCGTCTTTGAGGCCTTTCATCCATTCGTCGCTAAAGAGTTCTGCCATTTATTCCTCCACAAGGTCGTTGATGCGTTACCCGAACAACGCATCGGGTACAGCTTGCCTGCCGTATCGCAGGCGGGCTTATATAAGCACGTTTGCCGGGCGCTTTGGGAACATAAGTTTTTATGCCGCCAAGGCGGGATTTATTTGCTTTTTAGGTGAATGGGGGAATTCCCTCGTCTCGCGATATAATGCGCCGTTCGACTCCCTGGCAGGCACGACATGACCCAAGACCGCACCCCCAACTCGAGGCCCTGATGGGCGAGCGCATCCTGATCCTGGACGGCGCCATGGGCACCATGATCCAGCGCCACAAGCTGGAGGAGGCCGACTATCGGGGCGAACGCTTCGCCGACTGGCCCTCTGAGGTCAAGGGCAACAACGACCTGCTGGCGCTGACCCAGCCGCAGATCATCCGCGGCATCCACGAGCAGTATCTGCAGGCGGGCGCGGACATCATCGAGACCAATACCTTCAACGGCACCCGGGTGTCGATGTCCGACTACGGGATGGAGGAACTGGCCTGGGAAATCAACTTCGAGGCCACCCAACTGGCGCGGCAGGTGGCCGACGAGTACAGCACCCCGGACAAGCCGCGCTTCGTCGCCGCGGTGCTCGGGCCGACCAGCCGGACGCTCTCGATCTCGCCGGACGTGAACGACCCCGGCTACCGTGCCATCAGCTTCGACGAGCTGGCGGCGCAGTATTACGAATCCACCGATGCCCTGGTGCAGGGCGGGGCGGACATCCTGCTGATCGAGACCATCTTCGACACCCTGAACGCCAAGGCGGCGGTGTTCGCCATCGAAAAGTACTTTGCCGACAAGGGCCTCCGCCTCCCGCTCATGATCTCGGGCACCATCACCGATGCCTCGGGGCGGACCCTGTCCGGGCAGGTCACCGAGGCCTTCTACAACAGCCTGCGGCATGCGCAGCCGATCTCCATCGGCCTCAACTGTGCCCTGGGGCCGGATCTCCTGCGTCAGTACGTGGAGGAGATGTCGCGGGTCGCGGAATGCTTCGTCAACGCCCACCCCAATGCCGGCCTGCCCAACGAGTTCGGCGAATACGACCTCGACCCCGAGCAGATGGCCGCCGAGGTGAGCGAGTGGGCGCGCTCGGGCTTTCTCAACATCATCGGTGGCTGCTGCGGCTCCACACCGGATCACATCGCGGCGATTGCAAAGGTCGTCGAAGGCGTGGCGCCGCGCAAACGCCCCGACATCGAGCCGGCCTGCCGCCTGTCGGGCCTCGAACCGCTCAACATCACCAAGGACTCGCTGTTCGTAAACGTGGGCGAGCGCGCCAACGTGACCGGCTCGGCGAAGTTCAAGCGCCTGATCCTCAACGAGGAATACGAAGAGGCCTTGGACGTGTGCCGCACCCAGGTGGAGGAAGGTGCGCAGATCGTCGACGTGAACATGGACGAAGGCATGCTCGACGGCCAGGCGGCCATGGTGCGCTTCCTCAACCTGATCGCCGCCGAGCCCGATATCGCCAAGGTTCCGGTGATGATCGACTCCTCCAAGTGGGAGATCATCGAGGCCGGCCTGCAGTGCGTGCAGGGCAAGCCCATCGTCAACTCCATCTCCATGAAGGAGGGCGAGGACAAATTCCGCGAGCACGCGCGCCTGTGCCGCCGCTACGGCGCCGCGGTGATCGTGATGGCCTTCGACGAGCAGGGCCAGGCCGACAGCTTCCAGCGTAAGATCGAGATCTGCGAGCGCGCCTATCGCATCCTGGTGGACGAGCTGGACTTCCCGGCCGAGGACATCATCTTCGACCCCAACATCTTCGCCGTGGCCACCGGCATCGAGGAGCATAACAACTACGCGGTGGACTTCATCGAGGCCACGCGCTGGATCAAGCAGCACCTGCCGCATGCCCTGGTCTCGGGCGGGGTGTCCAATGTCTCCTTCTCGTTCCGCGGCAACAACCCGGTGCGCGAGGCCATCCACGCGGTGTTCCTGTACCACGCGATCAAGGCCGGCATGGACATGGGCATCGTGAACGCTGGGCAGCTGGCGGTATACGACGAGCTGCCGGAGGCGCTGCGCAACGCGGTCGAGGACGTGATCCTCAACCGTGACCCGGAGGCCGGTGAGCGCCTGGTGGAGTTGGCGCCGAAGTATGCTGATGATGGCGCCGCTGCAGAAAAGAAGGACGACATGGAATGGCGCAGCTGGCCGGTGGAAAAGCGCCTGGAGCACGCCCTGGTCAAGGGCATCACAGAGTTCATCGATGACGACACCGAAGAGGCGCGGCAGAAGCTGGGCCGACCGCTGGATGTGATCGAAGGCCCTCTGATGGGCGGCATGAACGTGGTCGGCGACCTGTTCGGCGCGGGCAAGATGTTCCTGCCGCAGGTGGTGAAGTCCGCGCGGGTGATGAAGAAGGCCGTGGCCTGGCTCGAGCCCTACCTGGAAGCGGAGAAGGCCGAGTGTGGCGCCGAGGCCGCCGGCAAGGTGCTGATGGCCACGGTCAAGGGCGATGTGCACGATATCGGCAAGAACATCGTCGGCGTGGTCCTGCAGTGCAACAGCTACGAGGTGATCGATCTCGGGGTGATGGTGCCGGCGGACAGGATCCTGCAGACCGCGCGCGACGAGGGTGTGGATATCATCGGCCTGTCGGGCCTGATCACTCCCTCCCTGGACGAGATGGTGCATGTGGCGAAGGAGATGAAGCGTCAGGGCTTCACCATCCCGCTGATGATCGGCGGCGCCACCACATCCAAGGCGCATACCGCAGTAAAGATCGAGCCCGAGTACGAGCACGGCGTGGTCTACGTGCCGGACGCCTCGCGCGCCGTGGGCGTGGCTTCGGCGCTGCTGTCGGACGAACAGAAACCCGGCTTCCTTGCCGATCTGAAGGAGGAATACGAGCAGGTGCGCGTGGCGCGTGCCGGCAAGCAGAGGAAGCAGGACCTGGTGAGCATCGGTGAGGCGCGTGCCAACCGTACGCCGATCGATTGGACAAAGGCCGAAATCGTCCCGCCCAGGCATCCAGGGATTACTGTCTTCGACGACATCGACCTGCACGAGATCGTCCCCTACATCGACTGGACCTTCTTCTTCCATGCCTGGCAGCTGAAGGGGCGCTATCCGAAGATCCTCGACGATCCGGAAAAGGGCGAGGAGGCGCGCAAGCTGTATGCCGATGCGCAGGACATGCTGCAGCAGATCATCGACGAGGGCTGGCTGAAGGCGCGCGCGGTGGTGGGGCTGTTCCCGGCCAACTCCGTCGGTGACGATATAGAAATCTTTGCAGATGAGTCGCGCTCGCAGGTACGCACGGTGCTGCACAACCTGCGCAAGCAGAGCCGCCAGCCGGCGGGCAAGTACAACGAGTCCCTGGCCGACTACGTGGCACCGAAGGAGACGGGCATTCCCGACTGGATCGGCGGCTTCGCCGCCACCGCCGGAATCGGCATCGACGATAAGCTGGCCGAGTTCTCGGCCGACCACGACGACTACCACGCAATCATGCTCAAGGCCCTGGCCGACCGTCTCGCCGAGGCGCTCACCGAGTGGCTGCATTGGAAGGTCCGCACCGAACTGTGGGGTTATGCTATGGACGAGAAGCTGGACAACGATGCTTTGATTGCCGAGCAGTACCAGGGCATCCGCCCGGCCATGGGCTATCCGGCCTCGCCCGACCACACCGAGAAGGACCTGCTGTGGGAGCTGCTGGATGCCGAGGCAAACACCGGTATCTGGCTGACCGAATCCAAGGCCATGGTGCCCACGGCGGCTGTCTCCGGCCTGTATTTTGCTCATCCGTCGGCGCGTTATTTTGCTGTCGGGAAGGTCAACCGCGACCAAGTCGAGGACTACGCCCGGCGCAAGGGCATGCCGGTGGAAGCGGTCGAGAAATGGCTGGGGCAGAACCTGGCCTATGACGCATAGCGCGGGGATGCCATGAAAAACGGGCGGGAGCGATAATGTCAGGCAAGGACTTTCTTTTTCAACTGGAGAGCCGGTACAGCGGTGACGGCAATGCCGTGGAGTCGCTTCGACTGAGTCGCGATATCGATGGCGAGTGGCAGGCGCTGGATCTGTCTGTGCAATCACCGGGTTTCGAGCTCTTCTGCTGTGCCCTGATGAGCTGCCAGCATCGGTATTTTCGTGTGAACTGCGCCGAAAACGGGATACTGTTGGAGCGGGCGCGGGGCGAGTTGCATATAACGACCGACGAGGACTGGCACATCCGGCACCTCCTGGTTTCCTTCTCAGGTCATCTTCGTTCACGTCGGCCGGATGCAGCCTTGGTGGACTACATCGTCGAGCGCATGCAGCACTGCCCGGTCTCGAGCAACCTGCGTCCAATCGATGATGCCAGCGTGTTGCTCGCGTTCGTGGAGCCGGAGGATGCCGGGGTGTAGAATGACCCCGAGTTTCAGCCCCTGCAGTGAGAATCAGACGATGGAAGCCTCCAATCAGCGCCTCGAGAAAGAGGAATCCCGCATCCAGGACAACCTCGGCAAGATGGCCGGGATCACGCGAACCGAACTCGAGGGTGCGCTCATGGCACTCGAGGCGCAGGATGCCGACCAGGCCCAGCGGGTGGTGAACAGCGATGTCGACCTGAACAACCTGCATCGTATCGTCGAGCGGGAATGCCTGGAAGTGCTGGCGCTGCAGCAGCCGGTGGCACGGGATCTGCGCGAAGTGGTCGGCAGTCTGCAGGTGGCGGGCGAACTGGAACGCATCGGCGACCACGCCAAGGATGTGGCCAAGATCGTGCTGCAGATGGATGCAAGCGATTTTTCGGGTCCCATGGAACAGATCTCACGCATGGGCGACCTCGTGCTGACCATGCTGGGCCAGGTCACAGAAGCTGTACTCAACAAGGACGAGGCGCTGGCTCGCCTGGCGGCCGCTGAGGACGACGAGGTGGATGAGCTGGACCAGGAGGCGGTATCGGACCTGCTGATGCAGTTGATGGGCGCACCGGATGTCAGCATGCATTCCACCCACCTGTTGTGGATCGCCTATCACCTGGAGCGCATCGGTGACCGGGTCAGGAACATCGCCGAACGAGTGGTGTTCATGGTCAGCGCGGACAGTGTCGAGCTGTAGACGATGCGCCTGAGCGGAGTCCCTGGGCGCTGACATGCGCAGGATTCTGCTCCCTACCATATTTGCCATCCTGACCTACGGGTTCTGGGTGAGCCCCGAATTCAAGATGATCGCCGCGGGCGTGGCGATCTTCCTGTTCGGCATGCTGTCGCTGGAGGAGGGCTTCAAGGCCTTCACCGGAGGTACCCTGGAGTCGCTGCTGCGCCGGACCACCGACCGTCTCTGGAAGAGCCTCGGCTTCGGCCTGGTGGCGACCACCCTGATGCAGTCGAGCTCGCTGGTCTCGGTCATCACCATCTCCTTTCTCAGCGCCGGTCTGCTCGGACTGGCGGAGGGTGTTGGCATCATCTTCGGTGCCAACCTCGGCACCACCACCGGTGCCTGGCTGATCGCCGGATTTGGACTCAAGGTCAAGATCGCCGAATATGCCATGCCGATGCTGGTATTCGGCGTTATCCTGCTGTTCCAGAAGGCGCGTGCGGCCAAGGGGCTGGGCTATATCCTGGCCGGTCTTGGCTTCCTGTTCCTCGGCATCCATTACATGAAGGACGGCTTCGAGTCCTTCAAGTCGGCCATCGACCTGGCCGCCTACGCCCTGCCAGGCCTGACCGGGCTGCTGGTCTACACGCTCATGGGCATCCTGGCAACGGTGATCATGCAGTCCAGCCATGCCACCCTGGTGCTGACCCTGACAGCGCTCGGCGCGGGGCAGATCACCTATCTGAATGCCTGGCGCTGGCCATCGGCGCCAACGTGGGCACCACCATTACCGCCGTGCTGGGGGCGCTGAGCGCGAACGTGGACGGACGCCGACTGGCCGCTGCGCATGTGGTGTTCAACCTGATCGGCATCCTGCTCATGCTGCCGCTGCTGCGGACCATGGTGGCCTGGCTGCAGCGCCTGTCCAGGTCGAGGAGCCGGAGCGGGTGCGTCCGCGCTACCTCAACGATGCGGCCCTGGAGATTCCCGATGCAGCCCTGGTTGCGCTGCGCAAGGAGATCGTGCACCTGTTCGAGCGCGCCTTCGGCGTGATTGCGCACGGCCTGGACCTGCACCGCGAAACCATACTGTCCAACTACGAACTGGAACAGATGATCGACGCCCCGCCGCGCAAGGGCGACTACGACATCGAGGCGCATTACGAACGCAAGCTGAAGCTGCTCTACAGCGAGATCATTGCGTTTGCCAGCCAGTTGCGCACGGCCCTGCCGGAACAGCGTGCCGATGACCTGTACGAGCTCCGCAATGCCGCGCGCGGCATCATCGAGGCGGTCAAGGAGGTCAAGCATATGCGCCACAACCTGGTGCGCTATACCAACCACGCCAATCCCGATATCCGCGCCGAATACAATCGCATACGCGCCATGCTGGCCTACGTGCTGCGCCAGGTATACCGGCTGAGCGTGCAGCGTGCCGAGGATGTCACATTGCTGTCACTCGACCATATCAGGATAGAGATCCAGGAGATGAGCAAGGCCCTGGACGATCGCCTGGAAGGCCTGATCCGTACGCACCGGATTACGGCGGATATGGCCACCTCCCTGATGAACGACAGCAACTACGCCTTTTCGGCAGCCAATGCGCTGTTGAATACCGGTTACGCCCTGTATGCCCCGGAAAAGCCGGGGCAGCGGGAGGCGGAACGCGCGATCAGGCTGGACCGGGAAGAGATCGACCAGGTCCTGGCCGACGAGGAGGATGCCAGTGAGTAAGACCAAGGCCCTGCTGAAGGAACTCAAGCATCGCCAGCGGACGCTGGAGCATCGCCGGGAACACGAACAGGACAGGCACAAGCGGAAGCAGCTCAAGCGCGAGATCGCAGTGATCCGCGAACAGCGGCGCAAGGGGCTGAAGGCCTACCGGGCAGGGGGTTGATAATTCACGGCGGGGCATTGCCCCATTGGTAGCCCGGGTGAAGGCCAAAGGCCGCAACCCGGGGTTGAACGTTCCATCCCGGGTTCCGCTTTACTTTACCCTGGCTACGATTTCTGCAGGAGGCCCGCCCCCGGGCCGAGGGACATTTCTTTCATGGTCCGGAGGCAGCGATGTTCATCCATTTGCGCCTCATCGATATCCGGCCGGAACGGGGGGCAGTCATTGCGATTTGTCATCTCTTCCCCGGGCTTCCTTGAGCCCGTTTCCTGCGGCCGAGCCGCGTGGCCTCGGCAGATAGTGGATCCTCCGGCCAGTGGTGCTTGGGGTGCCTGCCGCGCATTTCCTTCCTTACCTCGGCATAGGCGTTGTTCCAGAAGTGCGACAGGTCGCGCGTGATCTGTAGCGGGCGCATGGCGGGGGAGAGCAGATGCAGGCTGAGCGGGATATGACCCTCTGCCAATCGCGGGGTCTCGGCCTCGCCCAGCATCTCCTGCAGCGGCACCCGCAGTACGGGCTCACCGTCCGGTGGGTATTCGATGGGGCGTTGTGTACCGGCCGGGGTGTGATAGACATCCGGTAACAGGGCGGTCAGCTGCTGCTGTCGTTCCCAGCCCAGCAACGCGCCCACGGCGGCTGTGATGTCGACCGCCTGCAGCTGTTTCAGCGAGCTGACCCCGTCCAGCCAGGGCGTGAGCCATTCCGCTGCGGCGGTCAGCAGAGTTTGATCGCCGATATCCGGCCATTCCGCTGCCCTGTCGTGGCGACGCAGCAGGGCGACCTTGCCCTGCAGTTGCCGCAGCTGTGTCGTCCCCTTGAACAGCTCGAGCCCCCGTTGACGAAGCTGTTGCAGGAGAAGGCTGCTCAGGTCGTCTTCCGGCCTGGCGGGCACATTGTGCTGGGCCAGCACCAGGCTGCCCAGCCGTGTTCGCTGCCATACCCTGACGGCCTCCGCCTGTCGGTCCCATTCCGGTTCCCGCTGACGGGTGATCTGTGCGCCGAAATGCTGCTCGATCTCCTCGCGCCGGATGGGCGCGGCCAGCCAGATGCCGCCCTGGTCGCTGCCGGCGTCCAGGGCGGCAACGACCAGAAAGGGGGTGCCGACAAGGCTGTCGTGCGGGCGCAGGCTGGCCGCGCGGCCGTTGCGCAACAGGTAGTGCGGGCTGTTCGGTGCGCGTGCCATGGCGATGCGGTCGGGGAAGGCCAGGGCCAGGGCTGCACCGGGAGAAAGGGCGCCGGCACTGGCATCGTCATTGCCCGGGCACAGGCGCAGCAACTGGCGGGCGGCCTGGTCGATGCGGCGCAGGGCCCCACGGTTTGCCCCGGCCGCCCCGCTGCCGCGCCGGGATGCTCGCAGCGCATCCAGGCGGAGGCGTATATCGCTGGTCTCCTTCTGCTGCACCGGGTCCCGCTCACCCAGCAGGGCGGCCATGTCCGCAGCGAGTTGGCGGTCGTCGACCGATCGTGCCGACACCAGCAGGTGGGCGAGTCGGGGGTGGGTCGGCAGGCGCAGCATGGCGCGCCCGTTTGCAGTGATCTGGCCGGCCCGGTCGATGGCGCCGAGCTGGCGCAGGAGTTCGCGCGCCTGGTCCAGGTGGGCCGCCGGGGGTGCGGTAAGCCAGTTCAGCCGGCTGGCGTCCTTTATGCCCCAGCCGGCCAGTTCCAACACGGTCTGGGCCAGGTCTGCGTCCAGTATCTCCGGTCGGATCCCGCGTTCCAGTCGCTGCTGGCGGGCCTCGCTCCAGGCGCGGTAGCAATGACCCGGTCCAAGGCGCCCCGCGCGCCCCGAACGCTGCAGGGCCGATGCCTGGGAGATGAAACCGGTCTCGAGGCGGGTGAGGCCGGTGGCCGGGTCGAAGCGGGGTTTGCGGTTGAGGCCGGAGTCGACAACCACTGTTATGCCCTCGATGGTCAGGCAGGTCTCGGCGATGTCGGTGGCGAGAATCACGCGCCGCCTGTCGCCGCTGCCGCGGATGATGGCGTCCTGCTGTGCAGGTGGTATCTCGCCATGCAATGGCTGGATGAGGATATTTGGATCCAGCTGATCGCTCAACAGGTGGTGCAGGCGGCCGATCTCATGTTTGCCGGGCAGGAACGCCAGTACATCGCCCGTATGCCGGTCGCTTGCCTGATGGATCAGTGCGGCGAGTCTACGCAGTCGATCCTCCACCGGCGGGTCGCGGTCCAGGTAGTGGATCTGTACCGGGTGTGAACGGCCCTGCGCCTCCAGGTGCGTGGCGTCGAGCAGCTCCGCCAGGGCCTGTCCGTCCAGGGAGGCGGACATGGGCATCAGGCGCAGGTCCTCGCGCAGGGCGCTGGCTGCGTCCAGGCACAGCGCGAGCGACAGGTCGCCGGTGAGGCTGCGTTCGTGGAATTCGTCGAAGATCACCAGCCCGGTGTCGGACAGCTCCGGGTCCCGCTGCAGGCGCCGCAACAACAGGCCCTCGGTGAGTACCTCGATACGGGTCTGCGGCCCGATCCGGCGTTCGAAGCGCACCTGGTAACCGACGCTGTCGCCGACCTGTTCGCCCAGCAGCGTTGCCATGCGATGGGCCGCCATGCGCGCGGCCGGGCGGCGCGGCTCGAGCATGACGATCTTGCGGCCCGCCAGCCACGGGGCGTCCAGCAGGGCCAGCGGCACCAGGGTGGTCTTGCCCGAGCCCGGAGGTGCGCCGAGCACCACATGGTTGTGCGCCAGTGCCTCGGCGATAGCCGGCAGGGCGGGGGAGATAGGTAGATCTGGCAGGTGCATGGCCTGAATGATACAGGGGCAGGGTGTCAACCCAATTCTAAAATGTCCCCTTTTCTCCCAAGCTGAAATGTCCCCTTGGTGAGTCCGGGGTCATGAGGGGACGAGGGGGCGCCTCATCTCCAGGGATGGTCCGGTGCAGGCC
>JAKRWE010000339.1 GCA_024712425.1 Chromatiales bacterium | reverse complement strand
GCTTGCGAAGGCCTTTCGACCCCAGTTGCGTCTCCACGGCCTCTTGCGTGGCGTCCAGACTCTTCTCAACCTGCTGATCGAGGACATTGACCCGACCCCAGCAGTCGATAAAGTTCGCCAGACACTTACCAGGATCATCGGGAACAGTGAATTCCTCGATCGAGGCCTCCAGCAGTTCCGCAGATTCCGCCAGCGTCGTCCTGCAGCCCAGGTATTCCGCGCCGGTGCGCCGCTCCACCATCGTATCCTCGATGGCGTTTGCCAACGCCTGCAGGAGCGGCCGGCGTTCGGGCGTCTCCTGTTCGATCCGGCTTCGGTGGTAGTCGAAATCGGTAAACAGGATATGCCCACACTCATGATCGATGTCGCCGACGATCATCTTGACCTG
>JAKRWE010000338.1 GCA_024712425.1 Chromatiales bacterium | reverse complement strand
TGACCGTGCTGAACAGGGCATCTTGTTGAATATCCGGGCCACGCATCGTACTGCTCGTCCTTCTTCCTTCCTTACCGGTATCTTCCACTTCAGGCGGCGAATTTCAACAGCCTGCTAGCAACTGGTGCATGATGGCGAGCAGGAAAACCACGTCCTTGCCCGGCCGGATTGGAATCCACTGATCGGCCTTGGCACCTGTATTGGAGAGCCGAGGCTCCACCGAGATCAGTTTCATGCCACGGGCCTTGGCATCCATGGTGGAGTGGTCTAACCTGAATATTTCATCCGCTTCTCGCTTTTCCGGGCGGTCAGTGGATGGAAGATGTGGTGCCTCGAACGGGACGTGGAAAGGCTCGTGAAGGGCTATTTTCTAGGCTGCAGGCACACCTTTCCCT
>JAKRWE010000337.1 GCA_024712425.1 Chromatiales bacterium | reverse complement strand
CCTCCCGTCGCCCGTGTCAAAAAACGACGGAAAGGGTACGGCCACATGGCCCGGAATGCCCCGATGGGTGGGTCAAAATTGTTGGCCATAGGTGGGTCAGAATAGATGGGCATTAACACTCAACTAAACTCACCGGGCCTTCGGGCCCGGTTTTTTTGTGCCTGCATCCGCGCTTCAGGTTGCGATAGAAATTCTCGTGCGGCCCCACCGCCTTGTAGGCCGCCCGTTTCTCGGCCCACGGTGCAAGCACCGTATAGGCCAAGACGCTCCACACCCTCATTGCCGCTAACAGGCTGTTGAAATTCGCCGCCTGAAGTGGAAGATACCGGTAAGGAAGGAAGAAGGACGAGCAGTACGATGCGTGGCCCGGATATTCAACAAGATGCCCTGTTCAGCACGGTCAGC
>JAKRWE010000336.1 GCA_024712425.1 Chromatiales bacterium | reverse complement strand
TCCACCTCCACATCGGTGACCTGCCAAGGTGCCTGGATACCCAGTATCTGGGTGTATAGATCAACGTCTCTCATGCTCCCCTACGCTAAACTACCCACTCGATCAGGGGAAGAGCCATATTTCTAAGGCTGTTCTGTCGCGGACTTCCGGACTTCGACCCATGCTCACCCTCTCGAAAACAGAGAGGAATGGCGGTATTAGAGAGAAATTCCGGTCTGGAAAAGGTGGGTGGAGCGCTCTCGAAGTCCACAGCTTTCCGCAGGAACCCGCGAGCATAGAAAGCCTTACGATCGAGATAGGGGCGGTCAGGTTACCTGACCGAGCCCCTCCCACACCACCCGGCATGCGGGTCCGCACCGGGCGGTTCGGGAAGTTGAGGTCATGAGAGCCGAGGCACCCCCCAGTCGGT
>JAKRWE010000335.1 GCA_024712425.1 Chromatiales bacterium | reverse complement strand
CCAAGGTCACCGCACGGGTTCAGATGATCAAACCCACGGGGACCCGGGTGCATGAGGGCGAGGTCGTGGCTCAGCTCGATGCGTCAGACCTGCAGGCCAGGCGTGAAGGGCTGCGTCTCAAAATCGACCAAATAGAAAATCAGGCTCTTCCCCTGATCGAGTGGGTAGTTTAGCGTAGGGGAGCATGAGAGACGTTGATCTATACACCCAGATACTGAGTATCCAGGCACCTTGGCAGGTCACCGATGTGGAGGTGGATATGCCCCAGGGGCAAGTCACCGTCCACGTGATGCCCCCTGTGTCAGGATACATGTCGCCTCCCCGAGTTGGGGTAAATTAGAGAGCAAACAGGGGGGCGGAAAAGAGGAACCAATGGCCCGTTATTCAGAAGAACGTAAGGCATCCGTGCTG
>JAKRWE010000334.1 GCA_024712425.1 Chromatiales bacterium | reverse complement strand
CCAGCCGGTCCACCGTCTTCTGTGTCATCGCAATGGTCTCCTCTGTCACCACCCCTCCCGAAATCAAAAGGGGACATTTTAGAATTGGACAAAGGGGACATTACTGCTTTGGACTAACAGACCCGCATGCCGGGTGGTGTGGGAGGGGCTCGGTCAGGTAACCTGACCGCCCCTATCCCGATGTTGCGTCTTTTGCGGTTGGATGTTTTCCGCACTAACTCCCATGAGCCTCTGGCCACGCCCCTGATCATGGAAAGCGCACGGCGGGTTCACACCTGGCCCGATGGATAATGCGTTTCAAACGTAACCGTTCAAACCACACCGTTCTTCCCGGGCCGCCCCTCGCGCCATAACCTGCCCCTGCATTCACTGACAGGGGCAGGTTATGAACAAGCGATACAGCAAGAACGAGTGGCAACG
>JAKRWE010000333.1 GCA_024712425.1 Chromatiales bacterium | reverse complement strand
GCCCCTCCTCACTGCTCACCCAGCGGCGCCGGGTGCGCGTTTGGTATTCCTGGACGATACGGCGAGCCAATTGTTGCACCTGCCCATCTACCGCGGCCTTCACTGTCGCGTAGGCACCCGGTACCGGGGTGATGCGCAGGCTTCCGCCCTGACCCCCTTGATCGACCTCATCCAGACCGCCATCCGGCCCTTCGGGCACATAATGGTTCCGGGAGGCCTCCTCAATGGCCTCGTCCGCCTGCTCGCGGCGATCAAACAGCGGTGTCGGATCCGGGTTGGAGACAAGGATCTCCTGCGCACCAGGATGGGACTTGCCGGGACCTTGGCCATACGCCTCGTTGCCATCGTTCGCAGCCTCTTGCCCTGTCTCCTGACCATCGCCAGATGCTGGGGCTTCGCTGTCCGATTCACCGGACGAAGGAGCCTGTCCC
>JAKRWE010000332.1 GCA_024712425.1 Chromatiales bacterium | reverse complement strand
GGTCGCCTCGCCGATGTAGTCGTGCCAGTGCTCGGTGGGTAGCTGGCTACCCCGAATATTTCATCCGCTTCTCGCTTTTCCGGGCAGTCAGTGGATGGAAGATGTGGTACCTCGAACGGGACGTGGAAAGGCTCGTGAAGGGCTATTTTCGAGGCTGCAGGCACACCTTCCCCTTACCCCATTGTTTGTCAACGTGCCGGGGCAGCACTCACCGGAGGTTATCCTGGCACCAGTCGCTCAGCCACGGTGCAGAACAGGCGTTGACAAGGGAAAGCGGTTGAGAGAAGGAACCGGATTCGCCGGGTATTGCGCAAGACGATCGCGCCAACTTTGAGTAGCTTGAGCCGCAACGTGCCGACTTGAGCATGAGCCAGTTCGGTGTCTTGCAGCGCCAGCCGACGGATAGATTCCATCAGCACATAGGCCAGGCTGGATAACAGCAGACGGAACTGGTT
>JAKRWE010000331.1 GCA_024712425.1 Chromatiales bacterium | reverse complement strand
TCGAAGGCAGCCTAGCGGACGTCAGCCTGCTGGCCGGCATCCTGGTGGACAAGTTCGCTTATCACTTGCCGCTGTACCGCCAGCATCAACGGCTCAAGGATGCCGGCATCACCCTGAGCCGCTCCACCCTGACCAACTACACCCAGCGGGCCATTGAGCTGCTGGGGCCGATCGTCGATGCCCAGTGGCAACACATCCTGCAGAGCCAGGTACTCGCCATGGACGAGACACCGATAAAAGCGAGTCGCAAGAAGAAGGGACAGATGCAATCGGCCTGGTACTGGCCGATCTATGGAGAAGACGACGAGATCTGCTTCACCTGGTCGAGCAGCCGTGGCAGCGCACACATCGAAGAACAGCTTGCCGGCTTCGAGGGCGTGCTGCTCAGCGATGGCTATGCGGCCTATGACCGCTATGCCCGGAACAAGCCACAGATCACCCAGGCCCAGTGCTGGGCGCATACCCGGCGCTACTTCGAGCGGGCGCACAAGAGCGATCCAGCCGCCAGCGAGGCCCTGACCCTGATCGGTGGACTCTACCGGGTGGAACAACAGATCCGGGAAAAGGGGCTCGAAGGCCAGGCCAAGCTGGACTACCGCAGCCACCATGCCCTGCCGATCGCCGAGGCCTTCTTCGCCTGGTGCCACCAACAGCGCCAGCGGATAGACCTGGTCAACACCGACCCCCTGGCCAAGGCCCTGGTGTATGCCGACAACCACCAGGAACAGCTCAAGGTCTATCTCGGTGATCCGGAGGTGCCGATCGACACCAACCACCTGGAGCGAGCCCTGCGGGTGATCCCCATGGGACGCAAGAACTGGCTGTTCTGCTGGAGCGAGGTCGGTGCGAAGCACGTGGGCATCATCCAGAGCCTGCTGACCACCTGCCGGCTCCACAATGTCGATCCCTACACCTACCTGGNAGCTCGCCGGCTTCGAGGGCGTGTTGCTCAGCGATGGCTATGCGGCCTATGACCGCTATGCCCGGAACAAGCCACAGATCACCCAGGCCCAGTGCTGGGCGCATACCCGGCGCTACTTCGAGCGGGCACACAAGAGCGATCCAGCAGCCCAAGAGGCCCTGACCCTGATCGGCGGTCTCTACCGGGTGGAACAACAGATCCGGGAGAAAGACCTCGAAGGCCAGAAGAAGCTGGACTACCGCAGCCGCCATGCCCTGCCGATCGCAGACGCCTTCTTCGCCTGGTGCCACCAACAGCGCCAGCGGATAGACCTGGTCAACACCGACCCCTGGCCAAGGCCCTGGTGTATGCCGACAACCACCAGGAACAGCTCAAGGTCTATCTCGGTGATCCGGAGGTGCCGATCGACACCAACCACCTGGAGCGAGCCCTGCGGGTGATCCCCA
>JAKRWE010000330.1 GCA_024712425.1 Chromatiales bacterium | reverse complement strand
AGGCCAGACTCGGAATTGGGATCCCGTTGGGTCGGTCGCATTGAATCCGGAACGTAACAACGAAGAAAAGTGTCGCGCCGCATGATCGAAAAGGCGACATCTATCTTGACAAATACCGCGGACGACGATACCCGAGAACCGACCGATGAAGAGCTTGCGCGTATGCGCCCTGCCACCGAGGTGCTGCCCGAGGCGCTGAAGGAGTGGATCGCAGCGCACTCGAGGTAGCGGGCGCGGGAGTGGTCGGGTAGAACAATGAGGACACAATGTTCAATCGGCGGATTACCGGGTATTGGTGGTTGAATTAAGTATTGTGTCCCCGTATTTGGTTCGTATTTATGGGAAAAGTGTGAATGTTGTGAAATCGTGCTAGCCCGGATATTTCATCCGCTTCTCGCTTTTCCGGGCGGTCAGTGGATGGAAGATGTGGTGCCTCGAACGGGACGTGGAAAGGCTCGTGAAGGGCTATTTTCTAGGCTGCAGGCACAC
>JAKRWE010000032.1 GCA_024712425.1 Chromatiales bacterium | reverse complement strand
ATGCCATCCTCGACCGCCTGCTGCACGGTGCGCACCGCCTCAACCTGCGGGGTGAGTCGATGCGCAAACTGGCCGCCGACTTGACCGATCGTGACCGGCCGGAGTAGAAAACCCACTCCAGCGAGGGACCGGTGAGCGAGTCGGTCACGTTCGCCGAAATAGGCAGTAGTCGATGCCCGGCTTCGCCTTGCGCCATTCGGCGTACTCGTAGTCGTCCCGGGGCAGTGCCTTGAGGGCCGGTCGATCCAAGGCTTCGAACAGGTCACACCGGCTCTCGGTGCGGCCCTGGAAGGGGCGCTGGTTGAGTTCGGGTAACAGCTCGGCGATGGCCGTATTCAGCTCGGCCAGCGAGAAGAACGTGCGATGTCGCAGCTTGGCTAGGATCCAGCGTTCGATCACCTGTACGGCCACCTCCGCCTTGGCCTTGTCCTTGGGCTTGTAGGGACGTGCCGGCAGCACCGCCGTGCCGTAGTGGGCCGCCATCTCGGCATAGGTCTCGTTGATCTTCGGCGCATAGCGGCTGGCACGGGTGACAGCGGCCTTCAGGTTATCCGGGACAAGCAGTTCGGGCACCCCGCCAAAGTACTTCAGCATGCGCTGGTGCGAACCGATCCAGTCGGGCAGTGACTGGGTGTGAGTGGCCTCGGCGTAGGTGTAGCTGGAGGCCCCGAGCACCCCGACAAAGACCTGGGCATTGCGGATCTCGCCGGTGTGGCGATCGACGACCGGCACGGTCGGGCCAGCGTAGTCGATGAGGGCCTTCTCACCGGCCCGGTGTTGCTGGCGCATGCTGCGCTTCTGGCGATCCCGCCATTTCCGATAGTGGTGACAGAACTGCGTATAGCGGTAGGCCCGCTCACCGTGCCGGGTGACATACTCGGCCCACAGCAGCTGCAAGGTCACCCCCTTGCGCTTGAGCTCCTGGTGGATCTGGAAGCAGTCCGGGCGCACGAAGCGCTCAGGCTTCTCCTTGGCCGGGAACAGCAGGGCTTCGAGGGCGACCTCATCCACGTCTTCAGCCAACGGCCAGGTGACCCCCTTGGCCTTGGCCAGGCTGACGTACTTGCTGACCGCGCCCTTCGAGAGCTGGCAGGCACGGGCGATCTTCTCATGGCTGAGCTTGGCCTCGTATTTGAGGCGCAGTACTTCAATGATTTGCTTCATTGGAATCCTCGCTGTCGGCATTGGTCGTCTCCTTCAGACAAAAGGCGACGGTTGTGCCGGATAAAGTGAAAGAATTCCAGTGGGTTGGGTGAGATTCCGGGGATCGTGACCGGGGTTTTCGGCAACGTGACCGCTGATTTCGGAAATGCCCCCGAAATCGGTCACGATAAAACGAAATCCCCGGTCACGATCCGCCGAAATGGCCGGTCACGTTCGACCGAAATGAGTGGTCACGATGGGCCGAAATACGCAACAGGCCTGTATGCGGCTTCCAAAGAGGGCTGTTTGTTTGACAGAATATATTCACCCGACATTAGGGGAGCTCCGATTAATTCGTAACACGGCATCTTGCAGCGCAAAATCGCCCGTTTCCGCGTTGCGAATCTTCGCAATAGCCTGCTATTACGTGCGATCCGCGCCTTGAACTGGACGACTTTTCGCCACAATCTGCTCGCGTCAGAATTAATCAGAGCTTCCTTAGCGGGCGATGGTAGCCAATCTCCCTTAGCGGAGCACTCCAACTTGAGAGGATCTCATGCGTACAAAAATCCTGCTGAAAGAAGCCGATCTGCCAACTCATTGGTATAACGTCGCTGCTGATATGCCGAATCCGCCAGCCCCTCCGTTGGGGCCTGATGGCAATCCGGTTGGACCCGATGCATTATCCGCCATCTTCCCGGAGGCCCTGATCGAGCAGGAGATGAGTGCTGAGCGATGGATAAAGATTCCTGATCCGGTGCGCGAGGCTATTGATATGTGGCGACCATCACCACTTTTTCGGGCACACCGTCTGGAGGCGGCTCTGGGAACGCCTGCACGTATCTACTACAAGAATGAGGCGGTTAGCCCGGCGGGATCGCACAAGCCGAATACGGCCTTGGCACAGGCTTGGTACAACCAGCAGGAAGGTGTGCATCGGCTCGCGACCGAGACTGGCGCCGGGCAGTGGGGCTCGTCCCTGGCATTGGCGGGACAGCTGTTTGGGATTGATGTCCGGGTCTACATGGTAAAGATCAGCTACCAGCAGAAGCCTTACCGACGGTCCATGATGGAGACCTGGGGTGCCGAGGTCTTCGCCAGTCCCACTGATATGACCGAAGCCGGTCGTGGCGTGTTGGCTGAACACCCGGATTCACCGGGCTCTCTGGGGATTGCCATTTCAGAGGCAGTGGAAGAAGCTGCGAGCCGGGACGATACCAACTATGCCTTGGGTTCAGTACTCAACCATGTGTTGCTGCATCAAACGGTGATCGGACTGGAGGTGAAGAAGCAATTGGCCCTGGTGGACGATTACCCGGATGAGGTGCATGCGCCCTGTGGCGGCGGATCAAACTTTGGTGGTGTCGCTTTTCCCTTCTTTGCCGACAAGGCGGCTGGAAAGGATATAAGACTGGTGGCGGTGGAGCCTGCCTCCTGTCCAACTTTGACCAAGGGGGCCTACGCCTATGATTTCGGCGACAGCGTGGGGCTCACGCCCTTGATGAAGATGCATACACTGGGCCATGAGTTCGTCCCACCGGGTATTCATGCAGGTGGATTGCGCTACCATGGCGACTCTCCCCTGGTCAGTCAGCTGCATCATGAGGGATTGATAGATGCAGTGGCCATACCGCAACTGGAAACCTTTGAAGCGGGGGTATTGTTTTCTCGAACAGAGGGCATTATTCCTGCTCCTGAGTCATGCCATGCCATAGCCTCGGCAATTTGCTCGGCTCGTCAATGTGTGGAAACTGGCGAGAGTAAGGCGATTCTGTTTAACCTGTCAGGTCATGGGCATTTCGATATGGCAGCTTACGACCGGTATTTCAAAGGTGAATTGCATGACTACGCCTTTCCTGAAGAAGAGCTGAAAGCGTCCCTGGGCCATCTGCCAAGAGTCGGATAAACCCCATCAACATGTTGTTTTGCTGGGCCATGGATCGGGATTGGCGGTCGGTCTGGGCCCGGCGACATACATAATGGGTGCAGCCAAATGAAGGGCATTACTGTTTCGCTTTGCAGCGATATTGGCGCGGCGTGCAGGAAAAGCTTTTCCGAAAAGCCTTGATCAGTGCAGCGTCTGTGGAAAAGCCAGTCAGCCCGGCAATTTGTATCAACGGTAGATTGGTATTGCGTAGCAGCATGGCCGCATTACTCATGTTGATCGACTGGCGATAACGTTGCACGGGTAAGCCGATTTGCGCATGGAAATGTTGTGCAAATACGGATCGGCTCATACAGGCGATCTGCGCAAGCTCCTCAATCTTCCAGCGCCGCGTCGGGTCGGTATGAATAGCCTGGATTGCGCGGTTGATACGTGGGTCCATATTTGCCGCTAGATGATCCAATTCAGCATGATCGCGAGAGGAAAAACGTGCTATCTCGATCGAAATGCTCTCCGCAAAGCGTCTGATCAAGGCCTCGCTCGGGTCCACCGCCTTGCATTCCTCTTCGACCAATGTCAGTAGCGTGGTCAACCGCCGATGGATGTCCCTATCCCCTTGCGGGTGGAAGATCAGCAAGCCCGGGCGGGTGGATAGCGGACTGAGTTTGTCCAGTGGGATATGACCGCAAAACAGCTGAACCTTGCCCTTGAGTGCCTGCAGGCTATGGGTCTGTCCCAGGCGAAATGCCAGAATTGATCCTGGTTCTATCAGGATCTTTTCCTCCAGGTCGGCACAAGCCAGTCTGACACCGCCATTCTTCAGATAGTAGAGCAGGGCCTCGTCACTGGCGGGCTGTTGCAGTCCATCTTCTGCGAGTTCCACACTGTCGAAGTGTACCCCTTCGTAATAGAAGTGGTCGAAAACATCAAGACGATTGGATAACTTTTCCATCCAGAAGCACCGGTTATCGCTATGAAGTTTCCCTATTGTATCTAAAACGAGGGCGCTCCCTCTGGAAGATTCAACGAAACAAGCTGCTGAGGGGAACTATGTCTGATTTGAATGGCAAGACAGTGTTGGTTACGGGTGCTGCCACCGGTATCGGTGAAGCGACTGCAAGACTATTCCATGCGCGCGGTGCTCAAGTCGTATTGTTCGACCGAAATGTTGATATGGCACATGAGGTGGCCAGGAGTCTTGGTGAGGGCGCAGCGGCGATAGGTGGTGATGTACGTTCGCTTCAAGATAACCATGCGGCCGTGGCAATGGCTGAAAGCGAATTTGGAAAGCTGGACATCCTGGTTCTGAATGCCGGTGTTTTCGATGGCTTCCTGCCATTGGAGGCTACTGATGAGCGACTGTTCGACGAGGTGATTTCGGTCAACGTCAAGGGATACTTCATGGGCTGTAAGGCAGCTTTGCCTGCGCTGCGCAAGACAAAGGGCAGTGTAGTGATGGTGGCCTCCACTGCCGGCTTCCATTCGCAGCAAGGTGGATTGGTCTATACCGCAGCCAAGCATGCGATTGTGGGTCTGATTCGCGAGTTTGCATTCGAGGCCTCTGCAGACGGGATCCGGGTGAACGGTGTGGCGCCGGGAGGCACTCCGACAGAATTGCGCAATGCCGTCCCTGTGGGCCAGGAATACGGCGACGACCGCTCGCTGTTCGAAAATCCGGATGTGATGGGCTTCATCAAAATGACAACCCCCTTGGGCAAGGCGGGATCACCCGAAGAAGTGGCACGAGCCATTGCGTTTATGGCTGTCGATGCAACGCACACGACCGGGCACGTGCTGCGTGTCGATGGTGGCTACGAGGTACGCGGTGTCCCAATGGGCTAAGCGGAGAAACTGGCATGATGGAGATTAGCGAAGATCAATGGGCTACATGCTGGCTCGATACCTTGGGGCTCGGGATTGAGCAGAAATATTATGATGCAAACGGGGTGCATACCCGCTGCATAGAAGCAGGCGAGGGGCTCCCGCTGATACTGGTACACGGTACTGGCGGTCATGCCGAGACTTATATGCGCAACTTCGGTGAGTTGGGAAAGCATTTCAGGGTCTATTCCCTGGACATGATTGGCCATGGCTTCACCGATAAGCCGGATATCGATTACACCCTGCCGGTTTACAGCCAACACCTGCTCGATTTCATGAATGCGGCCGGCATCGAAAAGGCGCATATCCAGGGAGAATCCCTGGGCGCCTGGATTGTTGCCTGGTTTGCGCTGGAACATCCGGAGCGCGTGGACAAGCTGGTACTCAATACGGCCGGCGGTTTCCGCTCGAGCCCGGAGGTGATGAAAAAGGTCCACGACTCCACGCTGGATGCAGTAATGAACGTCAGCACTGATTCCGTACGCAAGCGCATGGAATGGCTGATGTACGACAAGTCGCTGATGACCGATGAGATGGTCGAGATTCGGCGACGGATCTATGCCCAAGATGGCATGGTGGAAGCGACTCGGCATGTGCTTTGTTTGCAGAACATGGAGGTACGGGAGGAATACATTCTCACACCCGAACGGCTTGGAAGTATCCAGCAGGAGACGCTGGTGCTATGGACCTCGCATGATCCGACGGCACCTGTCGAGGTCGGTGAACGTGCGGCTGGACATATTCCCGGTGCGAAGTTTGTCGTCATCCAGGATTGTGGCCATTGGCCACAGTTCGAGAAGCCGGAAGAGTTTCACAAGGTAATGCTTGAGTTCCTAACACCTGGCATTTGATCAGAACGGATACCCATCAGGAGAAAATCATGACGGTACGTACTGGAAAAGAATATATCGAGCGGCTTAAAACGAATCAGCCTGAAGTCTGGTTTGGCAGTGAGCGGGTGGATGATGTCACCACGCACCCTTATACACAACCGGCAGTGGAAACGGTCGCCAAGCTTTATGACCTGCAGCATGATCCCGAAAAGCGGGAATTTATGCAGTATGTCGAACCGGAAACGGGCGAGGCCTGTGGCACGCAGTTTCTGCTCCCGAAAGGGAAGGATGATCTGCTCAAGCGCCGCAAATTCCATCAGGATTGGGCCGAGGCCACCTACGGCTGGTTCGGCCGCAGCACGGACTTTATGAGTGCAATGATGGCGGCCTGGAACATCAATGCCGATTTCTTTGGCGACTGCGCGGAAAATGTGCGTAATTACTTCCGCTATATTCGTGACAATGATCTTTACCTGACTCACGTGCTGATCAACCCCCAAGTGGATCGTTCGAAGCCGGCATCCCAGCAACCCGATGAGTTTACGTATCTGGGTGTTGTTCGCGAGACTGATGAAGGATTGATCGTTCGGGGCGCCAAGATGCTGGCGACCGCTGGCGCCTATTCTGATGAGATGTTGGTCTGGCCTTTTGGTCGTCATGTCGAAGAGGACGCGAAATATGCCATTGCATTTGCCATACCGATGGCGGCTGAGGGCGTGCGCCTGATATCCAGGAAGTCATTCCGTACAGGGAACCGCTTCGATAATCCGCTTTCCAACCAATATGACGAGATTGACAGTATTGTTGTTTTTGACGATGTTCTGGTTCCCTGGGACAGGGTGTTTATCAATCAGGACATCGATCGTGTCAACAATATCTGGAAAGCCAATTCGAATTCGTTGACCGGTCATCAGAGTTCGATCCGTCTGCAAGTGAAATTGGAGTTCCTCTTCGGACTGACCGAACTGGCCTTGCAGACGATTCAGGCAACAAAATTCCCGAATGTTGCAGACAAGATGGGCGAAATCAGTACCTACATCGAGTTGATTCGGGCAGCGATTATTGCGTCGGAAGAAACCGCGGATGTTGATGAAGAGGGCTTCTTTACGCCCAGTCTGAAGCCGATCTTCGCGGTAAGAAACTCCGGCAATCGCTGGTACCCCAAGGTGCGGCATCTGATCGAGTTGTTGCTGGGTGGAGGGCTTATGTATCAACCAGCGGATGTCACTGCATTCGCGAGCCCTTATGCGGATGATATCGCCAAATACTATCGTGGTGCGGACGTCGATGCGGAGTACAAGATCCGGGTCTTCAAGGCGGCAGCCGATGCGGTCTTGTCAGAGTTTGGCACGCGTCATGAGCTTTATGAGCAGTTCTACACCGGGGACCGGTATTTCCACCGCATCATGACCCAGTACAACCTCTACGACAAAAGCCGTATGGTCGGACTGGCAGAGCGGTTCATTAATGAGTATGACGCTGAGAGCGCATTGAAAGAGATGGGCCTGGAGTACAAGGTTGATGAGCAAGTTGCTTGACGAATTCATGGGTAAGCTGAAACAGGCCAAGTTGTTTGGTCCTGTTTCGGCCAAGCCCTTGGTGTCACGCTATGACAACCTGGAGTGGCTGGGCCCGGAGTTGACCGGTAACCCCTCCAAACTGGCGCTCTACCTGGAAAGCCCGGCGAAGACTTTCGAAATTTTCTTTCAGGAAATCCCGCCACACAGCGCGTCTGATCTGCAACGGCACCATCACGAGAGCATTCATTTTGTGATCGAGGGTGAAGGTTACTCGGAAATTGAGGACGAGGTCGTTCGCTGGAAGCAGTATGACGCCGTGTATACACCACCATGGGCCTGGCATCGCCATTACAACGGCACCGACAGGACGGTGAAGATGCTGGGCATAGAAAACAGCCGCCTGCTGGA
This sequence comes from Chromatiales bacterium, assembly GCA_024712425.1. Lineage (GTDB taxonomy): Bacteria > Pseudomonadota > Gammaproteobacteria > Chromatiales > Chromatiaceae > MONJU. Next base: position 13,546 of record JAKRWE010000032.1, on the reverse strand, counting down.
TGCCGTGGGGCCGGTCAATCGGCGTGACAGCGTAGGAAACATCAGTTGGGCAGAGTTCTGTGCGCAGCAAAAAGCAGGGGAGGATTCGTGAGTATCGTCAAGCTGGGTTATGTCGAATTAGCGGTCAGCGATCTTGATCGCTCCAAGGCATTCTATGTGGATACCCTGGGTTTTATCGAGACAACCCGCAGCGACGATGCGCTTTATCTGCGGGGTGTGAACGACTTTGACCATCATTGCCTGGTTTTGCGCCAGGGAGAAGTGGTGCCGCAGTGGAATGAGATTGGTTGGCGCGTCGATTCAGAGGCGGCTATCGACCAACTGCAAGCCCGTTTTCAGGGGGACGGGCTGCAAGTCAAGGAGTGCCCGGATGGCCAGGAATCCGGCTTGGGGCGCTGCATTCGATTGATCGATCCCCTGGGTCAACCGGTCGCGTTTTATCACCGCATGGAACAGGTGGAGACCTATGCTAGGAAGTCTCACCTGTGGCGCGGTGCCGCACCCAGGCGCTTGGACCATGTGGCCACCACGACTGCCGATGTGAAGGTAGCGCAAGCCTACTACGAGGGCTTTGGCTTCCATACCTCGGAGTATGCGGAGACCCAGGATGGCGAAGATGTCTTCCTGGCGTTTATGCATGTAACCTCACATGATCACGATATCGCCTTTGTGAAGAAAGCGCCGGCGTCGTTGCAGCATGCCTCGTTCTGGATGGGCAATGTACACGACGTAGTCCGGGTGGCCGATGTGGCTGCTGATGCGGGTTACAAGGACGCCATTGAGTTTGGGCCTGGCCGGCATAAGGCGACAAACTCTTTCTTCGTTTATCTATTCGATCCCGACGATAATCGTGTCGAGTTCTATACCGACGGCACCTGGATACCGGACCGGGATCTTCCGCCAGTACGCTGGACTTTTGATCAATACATCGCAGAGGGGCGTCTCGCCTGGGGCGACAAGGCCCCCGAGTCTTTCCGCAGCCAGCTGATTCCGGGGAAAAGCAGCCTATGAGTGTCTACATGCAGACGCTACCGGAAGAGGGGCACACAGCGTCGGAATGTTCTGCGCAGGTGTCTGATATCAAGGTGGTGAATGCCTCGGTCCGACACATTGTTCTGGAAGTCGAAGGCCGACCGGATTTCATGGCCGGGCAATACCTGCAGATCCTCGTGCCCGATGCGGACCGCTGGCCGCCGCTATCCATTGCGAGTGACCCAGCATTGCTGGACCGTGTGGAAATCATTGTTAAGGCGGTTGAAGGTGGGCTGGGATCCCAATACCTTTTTGCTTTGAAGCCGGGTAATACGGTTCAACTTCGTCTTCCCTACGGCATGGCATGGCTGAGGCCTCCAAAGGGGCGCCGCCTGGTGATTGCGGTTGGGTCGTCTGGCGTGAGCTACGCCCGCTCCCTGCTGTCCGAGGCTTTACGCCAGGTGCCGGAAATTCAGACGCAGCTTTTTTACGCGGTACAACAGGAAGAGGACCTGTGCCTGATGGAGGAGTGGCGGGCGCTGTCCCAGCTGCATTCCGAATTCGAGTTGATTCCCGTGGTCGGTGAGCCGAAGGCCGACTGGTCTGGCGAAACCGGCCTGATAACCGAGGCGATGGAGCATCGCCTGTCGGTTACCGATCCCGATTTGGTGGATGCCTATGTCGCCGGACCACCGCCCATGGTGCAAGCAGTGGCGGGGCTGCTGCGTGAACGCGGCGTTCCGGAGCGGAGAGTATATTCCGATATGTTCTCGTCCAAACCGCAGGGTGATGTGCGCCGTATGTTGAGCGAGCGCAGGACCGGAACGCGCATCGAAAGCCCGATAACGGACGGACAAACCTATCTCGAATCCTTGCGCGACGGACGTGATGTATGGGTTGATGGCGAACGGGTGTTGGATGTGACCGAACACCCCGCTTTTGCCAATGCCGCACGCTATGTCGGGGGACTCTACGATCTGCAAAATGATCCGGCGGTGCGAGATCGCATGACCTTCGGTATGGGTGATGGCCATCGCACACACCTGGCCTACCTGTTGCCAAAGACACAGGAGGATCTGCAGCGCCGCCGTCAGGCCATTGAGATGAGCGTCCGGCCTGCTTACGGGTTTTTCAATCGGGGACCTGAATACAAGAGCGGGTTCCTGGTGGGCATGATGTCCAATCTGCCATTCTTCAGTGATCGGGCAGAGAACGTGGAGGCCTTCTATCGGCGGGTGGCGCGGAACAACATCTACCTGAATCACGTGTTCGTGACTCCCCAGGTTGATCGTGCGAAATCGCCTTCTGAGCAACCTGAATCGCACCTCTACGTGGGCGCGGTCAGGGAACTCGATGATGGAATCATCGTGCGGGGGGCGAAAATGGTCGGTACCGCCGCGGCGCTGAATCACGAGATCGTGGTTGGGCATTACGGCGGTATACGGGCCTTGTCCGAAGATGATCGTGATTACGCCATCATGTTCAGTGTACCGGTGAATGCACCGGGGGTACGCCTGATCGCGCGTGGCAGTATGCGCAAGCCCGTGCAGAATCCAGCAGATGCGCCTTTCAGTCACTACCTGGAGGAGAATGACCTGACGGTGGTTTTCGACGATGTCTTTATCCCGTGGGAAGACGTCTTCATCTACCGTGATGTCAAGCGCACCAACGGTTGGATGGTGGAAACGCCGTCCCTGCTGAACCTTATTTACAACAATGCGATCCGTTTCCACCAGAAACTCCGTTTTCTCAGTGGCCTTGGCCAGCGGATTGCGCAGAGTACGGATATCGAGGGTTTCCGGGGGGTGCGGGCCGAACTGGGGCAGCTGGCCGTATACGCAGGCATGCTCAAGGGCCTGATCCAGGGCGCAGAAGCCAGTGCTATCACCTTGCCCAGCGGCACCATGATGCCGGACCCGGAAGTGATCCTGGCCTATCGTGGCCTGGGCCCGAGGATATATCCGGAAGTGGTTTCCCTGGTCGAGAAACTGGGCGGGGGGGGCTTGATCCAGTTGCCCGGTAGTGTCGATGATATCCGGGAGGACGGGCCGCTGGCAGCGGTAGGGCGCTACTACCGGGGGGCTGATATTGGTGGCGTCGAAAGGGCGATGCTCATGAAACTCGCTTGGGATGTGCTGCGCTCGGATTATGGTGGGCGGCATGTATTGTTTGAGCGCTTCCACGCAGGGGCCCCTGACGACACCTTGATCCAATACTATCTGGGTACCGGTGCCAAGGCACATGGCGCCCTGGTGGATGAGGCGCTGTCCCGGATCGCAGACGACAGCTTTCTGGACGCCTCACAATGGCCTGGATTCATGGGCGATCAACATAACTAGACCAATATAGGAGGACGGATGAAAATTGAGCCTTATCGGATAGAAGTCTCCAAAGAGGAGCAGGGGGAGCTCCAGCGCCGCATAGCCGCTACCCGCTGGCCGGGTGACCTGGACAACGCAAACTGGCAGTACGGGTGCCAGGAGGCAGCCTTGCGCCGCATCCTCGATGACTGGGCCGAGCTCGATTGGGAAGTGGTCCAGGAAGAGATGAATGAACTCCCGCATTTTCTCGCGCACCCTGAAAAATCTGCCACACCGATTCATTTTTTGCATATTGATAACGGCCGTCCTCCCCTGCTGTTGTTGCCCGGGTGGCCCTGGAGCTTCTGGGATTTTCGTCAGCTCATTCCGAGCCTGTCTGAGCGGTTTAATCTGGTCATCCCGGAGTCGCCCGGTTTCGGTTTTTCTTCTCCGCTCGTCGATAGCGGAGTAGGCTTTGTTCTCGCGGCAGATTTGATCGCAGAGCTGATGCAGGCGCTTCAATACGAGCGCTATGGCGTCTATGGGGGGGATTGGGGCTCTCTGGTAGGCGAGCAGCTGGCGCACAAGTACGCTGATCGGGTGGCTGGACTGTTTACCTCCATGCCGTTTCCGTTGGATTTCGCTCCCATCGATCCTTCGCTTTGGACTGAGGAAGAAGGCCCCTATGCGCAGCTGACAGCGAATTGGTGGCAGCACGGTACCGCCTATTTCCAGATGCACGTCACCCGCCCTCAGACGGTGGCCTACCTCAACGATTCGCCCGTGGCAATGGCCGCCTGGATTGTCGAAAAGCTTTACGAATGGACTGACCATCAGGGAGATCTCTATCAAGCCTATCCGAAGGAGCAGCTGCTTGCGTTGCTGAGCCTATACTGGTTTACAGGTACATTGGGTAGCAGTGCCCGTTTCTATGCCGAGAGCCTGAGAAATCCCTGGGCGCTCTCACGTGAAGGCAAGCCAGTGATTGATGTGCCGACGGCGATCGCCGCCTTTCCCAAGGAAGTTGCGCAGGTTCCCCGAGCCTGGGCCGAGGAATATTTTCAGCTCGTGCACTATCGGCGTATGGAGCGGGGTGGGCACTTCCCCGCGGTGGAAGCCCCTCAGGAACTTTCGAGGGAAGTACAGGATTTTTTCGAGAAGCATTTGTAGAAGCGCGAATGGCGCTGGAGGTTGATTATGGCCAAGCTGAAACGCAGTGACTGGTATGACTTTACGCGTGATACGAACTGGACGCCGAAGTACGTCAGCGAGGAAGAACTCTTTCCGCAGCAGATGTGTGGCATGACTGATGCCATGGATGACTGGAACTCCTATGACGAGCCTTACAAGCAGACCTATACCGACTATGTAAAGGTACAGCGTGAGAAAGATGCAGGTGCCTATTCTGTGCGTGCGGTGTTGGAACGCAGCAAGATGTGGGACAACGCCCCAGCACCCTGGCGGAGCGTTTTGATCCAGCACTACGGCGCTATCCCACTGGCCGAATACGCGGCCTGCACGGCAGAGGCGCATATGACGCGATTTTCCAAGGCGCCGGGCATGCGGAATATGGCCACTTTCGGCTGTCTTGATGAGATGCGCCATGGCCAGATGCAGGCCTATTTCGGCCATGAGCATGTCTCAAAAACGCGACAGGCGGACTGGGGCTGGAAGGCATATCACACCAACGAGTGGGCATCGATCGCATCGCGCCACTTTTTTGATGACATGATGACCACCCGTAGTGCTGTGGAGACGGCCATCGGTTTGACTTTCGCCTTTGAGACAGGGTTCACCAATCTGCAGTTCCTGGCGCTGGCAGCCGAGGCTGGGGATGCTGGTGATCATACCTTTGCCAGCCTGATAAGCAGCGTGCAGACCGATGAAGCGCGACATGCTCAGATTGGCGGGCCTCTGATCCGTCACATGGTAGAGGCGGGTGAAACCGAGCGAGCTCAGAAGATGCTCGATATCGGACTATGGCGCGCCTGGAAGCTGTTTGGCACCTTAACCGGTGCTTCCATGGACTACATGGCACCGGTGGAACTTCGCAAGCATTCGTTTAAGGAATTCATGGAGGAGTGGATTGTCGGTCAGTTCGAGCGTCAGATCATCGACGTGGGCCTTCAAAAGCCTTGGTACTGGGAACACTGGATGAAGGATATCGGGGAATGGCAGCACTCGGTTCAAATTGGTCTTTGGTTCTGGCGTCCGACGGTATGGTGGGATCATGCGGCGGGGATGGGTCCTGCAGAGCGTGATTGGCTGGAAGAGAAATATCCTGGCTGGAATGACAAGTGGGGCAAGGTGTGGGATGTGATTATCCGCAACGTGGCGGCTGGCGAGATCGAAGAGAAGGTCATGCCCAAAACCCTGCCTATGGTCTGCAACATGTGTCAGATCCCGATTGCTTCGGGTAATCCGGGGGGCGAATGGTCGGTCAAGGATTATCAGCTGGAACAGGACGGCCGCCTGTATCACTTCTGTTCGGAGCAGTGTCGCTGGGTTTTTGAGCAGGAGCCGGCGCGCTACCAGGGGCATCTCGACCTTAACGACCGTTTCCTGGCTGGCGAGATTCAACCGCCGACACTGGAAGGTGCGTTGCAATACATGGGGCTCGCACCAGGAGAAATTGGTGATGATGCCGAGCGGTACGAGTGGATAAAGAAGTTCACTCGGCAGGAAAAGGTGGCGTGAGGTAACAATTATGGCGATGCATCCAATTTATATAAATTTTCAAATGGACTTCGTGCCTTTGCTGCTTCCGGTAGATACCGAGATGACCATGGACGAGGTGGCCAGTGCAGCCGCTGAACACGTCATTGATCGGAGGGTTGACCCGCCGGGTGAAAATCTGGTGTTGCGTGTGCGTCTGCATCGGGAGACGACATTGTTGTCGCGCGACATGAAGGTGTCTGATGCGGGTTTTCGGGTAGGGGAAACTGTTGATGTTGTCTTTACCGATCCGGAAACCGAAGCGGTCGTCGGTCCGGATGAAGTGGCAAATGGGGGTTGATGTGAGTACTTACGACGAGTTGGTAAATAACAACCGGGTTGGCCCCGTTTTGACAGGGGGGCCTGTAGCCAGGGCTGTCGTGGAAGCAGTGGAAATCGATAATCCGGATAAGGAAATATTGATTGACGACAAGGGTGCCTACATCCGCATCGAATGTGACGGTGAGATGATAATCCGACAGGAAACCATTTCGGATGTGCTTGGGCGGGATTTTGAGATCCAGGAGCTGGAAATCTACCTTGGGTCGTTTTCCGGACGTATCGAATCACATGATGATTACGTCCGTTTCTATTTCGAAAAAAATGTCTGAGGAGAAAGGCATCCATGAGCAATGAACAAACGCCTGAGGTATTGAAGCCGCTACGCACTTGGAGTCATCTCGCGGCCAGGAGAAGGAGGCCGAGTGAGTACGATATTGTCACCCGTGGCTTCCTTTATAATACGGACCATCTCTCGGGCGAGAATGTGCCGTTCGAGCAGGACCCGGATGCTCCCATGCAACAGTGGTACAGGAAGTATCGGGAAGGCAGTGCGCTGAAGCACGATGACTGGGATGCCTTTACGGATCCGGATGAGCTGGTCTATCGTACCTACAACCTGGTGCAGGATGGCCAGGAGAACTATGTCGAGGGGTTGTTCAAACAATTCTCCGACCGGGATCATGACGCGGGTCTGAGTGAAGAATGGATGACGCGCCTGGCGCGCCTCTATACGCCCGCACGTTACCTGTTTCATACGCTTCAGATGGGATCCATCTACCTGGGATCGATTGCCCCTTCGGCCTCCGTTGCCAACATCTTTTATTTTCAGGCCGCAGATATGTTGCGGTGGGTAAGCCGCGTGGCTTATCGCACGGCAGAGCTCCGGTTACAGCCGACATCTGGCGACATTGGGGAGCGTGAGCGCCAGGTCTGGGAAAAGGATCCAATGTGGAAAGGGTTCCGAGAGCTTATGGAAAAAGTACTGGTAACCTACGACTTCAGCGAAGGGTTGGTCGCGCTACAACTCGTGGCAAAGCCAGCGGTCGAGGAGTGCCTTCTGCGTGCCCTGGGTAAGGTGGCCCGTCACAACGGAGATGCCTTGCTCGGCCTGCTCAATGATGCGTTGTTCGTGGACTCGGAACGTCACCGTAGACAGACGCGGGAATTGCTGGATTTTGTCTCTCAACGCGAAGGCAACCAGGCCTGGATTGATGAGACCCGTGCTAAATGGCTGCCGCTGGCAGATAAGGCGATTGAGGCGTGGGTAGGCGGCCTTTATGACGGAGAAGATGAGGACATCGACTCGATCGTCGAGGTTGTGAAAAAACATGTGGAAGCGGCATATGGATAAACTGATCCTTGGAGTGTCAGGATGTTGAATCCCTTCAGTTCCACGGCGCTTCGAGGCCGCGAGGCCATGGTTTTTGCAGCGTCCCAAGGGCTGGGCGAAGCTGCTGCAAGGCAACTTGCGGCCATGGGCGCCGATGTCCTGCTTTTGGCGCGTTCAACGGATCGGTTGGAACAGGTGGCGACGGCCATCACGGATGAATTTGGGGTCGAGGCTGCGACCGAGACGCTGGATATTACCGATGACGTGACCTTGTCCAAATGCCTGGATCAACATCTCAACACGGACATTCTGGTGACGAATTGCGGCGGCCCGCCAGTAGCGCCTTTCGAGCAGTTGCCGCTGGAGGAGTGGGACAAGGCCTACCGCATGATTGTGCGTTCGGCTGTTCTGGCCACGCAGAAACTTGTACCTGGCATGGCGGATCGTGGCTGGGGGCGCGTGGTGATGATTGCATCCAGCGTAGTGGTGGATCCCATGCGGAATTTCTCTATCTCGAATGCGCTGCGAAAGTCGCTCAAGGGCCTGGTGGAAAGCCTGGCAGAAGAATACGCGTCGCGAGGTGTCGCTGCCAACCTGGTATGCCCAGGATTGACGGACACGGCCCGCGTGCAGAGCTTGGTCGATTCGCTAAAGAAGGGTACGGGGGCGGAAAGAGAGGCTGTGATCGCCAAGATGACCCAGCCGATTGCCTGTGGGCGTATGGCCCACCCCGAGGAAATCGCAGCCGCCGTGGGATACCTTGCGTCGGATGCGGCCGGTTTCATACAGGGTCAGGCCCTGTTGATCGATGGCGGGCAGGCGGTCAATCCCTGAATGCCGCTAACGGGTATCGCCGGATGGCTTATTGCGATGGCAATAGGCCTTTCATTAATCAACGGTATCAAACCGACTTCTCTTTCCGGTGTCTGGGCTGGCGCGTTTCTATGGCTCGCGTTCGCTTTGTTGGCTCGCCGCATACCGGTTCGCCAGCGTTGGCAGATCGGCGTATTGCTGGGCGTGGGCCTGATCAGCCTGGGCGGTGCTTATTACCTGCAGGGACAGCTGCCACTGGGGGAAGTGATCGTTGGGAATCAACGTTTGATCACGCTGCTGGCCAGTGTAACTTTTCTTTCATTGTTGATTCGCGTCCATGACGATGTGTCTGCATCCCATCGTGGAAAACACTCGTTGCTTCGAACCTTGTTCGGGGTTCATCTGTTTGGTTCGGTAATCAACATGACAGTGTTGACTCTGGCCGGCGATCACATGATGGACCGGCGAGGCAAATTGTCCTCCAAACAATGTATGTTACTCAGCCGGGGATTGGCTTCGGTGGTTTTCTGGTCGCCGTTTACTGCGGCCATCGCGGCTGTTCTGCATTATCAGGAAAACGTTGACCTCGGCGATTTGATGCTGCTGGGAGCTCCATTGGCGGTGTTCGCCCTCATTCTCTCTCTGGTACAGCTGCTGCTTGCACCAGATGAGCAGTTAGCGGGAGACAAGGGTTACCCGATCAGTTGGTCCAGCCTCGGCTGGCCACTTCTGCTCGTGGTGATCGTCCTGCTCGTGCACAGGGCAATGCCGCAATGGCCTATTATCAGTGTTGTGACGGCGTGTGCTCTGGGTATACCGCTACTTGTATTCTTCTGGTCGGGCAACAAGCGTGACCAGGCCTCAAGGGTGAGGCAGCATGTGGAAACCCGATTGCCGCGCATGGCCGGTGAACTGGGGTTATTCCTGAGTGCTGGTGTGTTGGCAGTAGGCCTGGGAAGCCTGGTAACACAATCGCCGCTGAATTTTCCGCTGTCCTCGTGTCCAGATTGTGTCGCCACCTTGCTGGTGGGCATCATAATTGTCACAGCATTGATGGGAATACACCCGGTCGCAATGGTGACCGTTCTGAGCGTGGGTGTTAAGGGTATGGCTTTGGAAGGGGGGTTGTTGGCGCTCGCCATGATTGCCGGTTGGGGGATCGCCGTGGCGGTCAGCCCCTTGTCAGGGATAGGTATTATTTTTCAGGCCCGTTACAAGGTCCGGGTAGGGGAGATTCTCATGGAAAACCTGCCTTATGCCTTGTGGATGTTGCTGGGAACCTGGTTATGGTTTCGGTATGGGGTGGTGAAATGAATGGTGGTTCCCGGGCACTCCCGGCTTATTTTATCAGTCATGGCGCACCCGATGTCCTGCTGCGTGACCCGTGGGTATTCGAGCGTTGGATTGAACTGGGAATGACCACGCCAAGGCCAAAGGGCATTCTGGTGATTAGCGCTCATTGGGAAAGTGATGATTTCTGCGTCAGCGCCAATGCCCGAACTGAGACCATACACGACTTTTGGGGTTTTCCCCCGAGTTGTATAACTATCGTTATGATGCGCCGCCCGCAGTTGAACTTGCCGCTCTGACGGAAGTGCTGACGGGTTGTGGACGTAATGATGATCGGGGGCTGGATCACGGTGTCTGGGTGCCGCTGATGGCGATGTATCCCCGTGCGGCGGTACCGGTAGCGGTGCTGTCGGTCTCGCCATCTCAGGGCGCCCGGGCACACTTCGAATTGGGAGAGCGGCTTTCAAGACTACCGGAAGAAGGGATATTGCTTGTCGCGAGTGGCTCTTTGGTTCACGGTTTGAATACACTGAACTGGCAGCAGAAGGAAGCTGAGCCCGAAGTATGGGCGCGGGAATTTTTGGATGATCTACTGCATTGCCTGAGTGATGGAGATTGGGATGCGCTTTTCGGGATCGCTGAGTCTGACAATTATTCAGTGGCACATCCGACCTCTGAGCACTTGTTACCCTTGTACGTTCTTGCCGGGCTGGCATCGGTAAAACAGTGGTCGATGGACCCCATCGCCGAGGCCTGGCGCTATGCCAATCTCAGCATGCACAGTGTGCGCTGCGCTCCTGAGAACAGCCTTCGGAAAAAAAGGTACTCACACCGGAGAACGTGTATCCCTGATATGATGAACTGTCAATAAAACCCAATGATTTCAAGCGACTCATATTGTCGGCACTCATGAGCACAGAACTAAAAGATAAACTTCGATTCGATGAACAGAGTGGACGCATCTGGTTAGGTGATCATCGGATGTTGTTGCTTCACTCGCGCGCCTTTGGCGCAATGCGCGCAGAGTTGATTCAAAACCTTGGGTTCGAGCATGCGCAGCGCTTGCTGCTGGGAATGGGGTGTGCCTCGGGGACAGCAGATGCCGCTATGGTACGGGAACTGGAAGGTGACATGGATCCTGAGGCGGCCTTCATGTCGGGCCCCAAGTTGCACACGCTCGAAGGGATTGTCAGAGTTGAGCCGCTGAAGCTGGAGATCAATCGTGATCGTAAGCACTTCTACGGTGAATTCAAGTGGATAAACTCGTACGAGGCAGAAGAACATATTCGAACGCTCGGCATGCACACTGGGCCGGTCTGCTGGACTCAAATTGGCTATGCCTGTGGCTTTACCAGCGAGTTTATGGAAACCCCCATCCTGTTCAAGGAGGTGGAATGTGTGGCTCAAGGTGGCAGTTGCTGTCGCATTATCGGCAAGCCGGTAGACGAATGGGGCGATGATCCCGGGATGGCGAGTTACCAGAAGACGGAGTCGATCGCAGAACTCCTGTATAACCTTCAGGACGAGGTCAGTGAGCTTCGTTCCCGACTGACAGCGCAGCTCTCTTCTGAAAGTATCGTCGCAGAATCTGAGTCCATGAAAGAAACGCTGCGATTGCTCGAAACGGCAGCGGGGGTTGATGTTACGGTGCTCATGCTGGGGGAAACCGGTGTCGGTAAAGAAGTATTCAGCAGGTTACTGCATGATCTTTCAAATCGTGGAGACAAGGACTTTGTTGCGGTCAATTGTGCGGCGCTTCCCGGAGAGTTGGTAGAAGCCGAATTGTTTGGCGTAGAGAAAGGAGCCTATACGGGAGCAGAGTCATCCAGGCCGGGTCGCTTTGAACGGGCGCATGGTGGGACGTTGTTCCTGGATGAACTCGCCGAGTTGCCAGTGAGTGCGCAATCCAAACTGCTGCGTGTTTTGCAAACGGGGGAATTTGACCGGGTGGGTGATACCCGCACGAGGCGAGTGGATGTCAGGCTCATTGCTGCGACAAATGTGGATTTGCACCAGGCCGTCAGAGAGGGAAGGTTTCGGGCTGATCTCTTGTACCGCTTGAATATCTTTCCCATAACCATCCCGCCACTGAGGGAGCGGCGGAATGACCTGGAGGGATTGGTCAAAAAGTTTGTGCATCGTTTTAGTGTTAAATACAGCAAGAAAATACAGGGTGTTACGGAAGATGTACTGCAATGGATGCAGGGCTATTCGTGGCCAGGAAATATCCGCGAACTCGAGAATGTCATCGAGCGAGGAGTATTGCTGACGCCATCGGGAGAACTGGTCAATAGCACGAACATGTTGCTGGAGGCTGGTGCCCGGGCGGAATCAGTTGGCGCTGATGAATCCGGGAGCCAAGGTGCTGTAGATGCAGAAAGCGCGGGTTTGGAAGTGCTACTGGACCGCGGGACTTCTTTCGACGAATTGGAGGTAAGGCTGCTGCGTATGGCTGTGAAGCGCAGCAAGGGGAATGTCGCCGAGGCCGCCCGGATGCTTAACATGGGGGACGCGCAGTTGCGCTACCGTTTGAAGAAGCATGGTATCGAGCTCAAAGAATGTATTGACTGACCTCAAGCAGTTGGTCAAATCGCAGGAATTCTCCATTTCCATAGATGGTGAAAGGATATGTGTCTCATAAGCGACTGTTCCTATTAAATAGTAAGCCATGGCATGGCCATTGCATACATAGGGTTATTTGAACCGTAAGAGGAGGAAATACCCGATGGGCGTCATGCGAATTGGCCATATCAATATTCGTGTATTGAATATGGAAGAGGCCCTGCGCCACTATGAATATGTGGTCGGGATGAAGGTTGTGCATACCGATCAGCAGGGGAATAAGTACCTGAAGTGTTGGGATGAGTGGGACAAATACTCGGTTATCCTGACGGAAGCCGAGGAGGCCGGTCTGGTGCACGTGGCCTACAAGGTCGAGAACGACAGTGATTTGGACACGCTCAAAAAGCGCATCGAGGATTACGGTATCTCAACAGAGTTGTTACCGTCAGACAGCATGCCCTTTGTTGGAAGGATGCTGAAGTTCAACTTGCCAAGTGGCCACGAAATGCGGCTGTATGCAGAAAAAGAGCAGGTTGGCACAGATGTGGGGTCGTTGAATCCGGATCCATGGCCCGACGACATCCGAGGTGCGGGAGCGCACTGGCTGGATCATTGCCTGCTGATGTGCGAAATGGATCCAGAGAAAGGCGTCAACAAGGTCGAAGAGTCCACCAAATTTGTGATGGAGGTTCTTGAATTCAAGTTGGCTGAGCAGGTTATGGTGGGGCTGGAGGGGAATATTCAGGCTGCGACCTGGTTGTTCCGTACCACTACACCACATGATCTCGCTTTTGTGGCCGGGCCGCGCATGGGCTTGCATCACTTTGCATTTTTCCTGGATGGTTGGCACGACATTCTCAAGGCCGCAGACGTGATGGGCAAGACGAAGACAAAGATCGACGTTGCGCCTACGCGCCATGGGATTACTCGCGGAGAGACCATCTACTTCTTTGATCCCAGTGGCAACCGCAATGAGACCTTCGCCGGCCTCGGGTATCTGGCGCAGCCTGATCGCCCGCTCGTTACCTGGACAGAGGAAAACCTGTGGCGAGGCATCTTTTTCCACTCGGGGGAAGAGTCCGGCTCTTTCACCACTGCTTATACCTGAGTGGGACGGAAACAGATACTACGACAGGCGTTCCTCACGGGGCGCCTTATTTCTTGTGCGCCCAGCATGGGCGCACTCTTGTGGGTGTAAGTCCCACCGTGAGTTGATCACAGCGAACGAAGTGAAGCGCAACTGCGGAAGGGTGACCGACCGTGGGGAGGAAGCGTGGAGCGA
>JAKRWE010000329.1 GCA_024712425.1 Chromatiales bacterium | reverse complement strand
TTAATCCACTCCTCAACAAAAAACGGGGCCCAAAGGCCCCGTCTCGATCACATCACTAATCGTTACGATTAGAAGGTGTGGATCATGCCCAGTGCGAACGCGCTGTAATCTTCGTTCAGCTCGATCGGGCTGGCAGCACCACCACCGTCGCGGTTGGAGTAGGCAGCATATACCTGGGTACGCTTGCTGAACTTGTGACCAACACCGATAGCGAAGGTGGTGTAATCATCGCTGCCGACGGCATCCTGGTCAAAATCAGCGGTGCCATAGTTGGCTACAACGTAGTTGTTGCCAAAGTTGGCTTTACCCGAGATGCCCCAGACCTTCTTGTCCAGGCCCTTGAGGGTCATGAAATCGCTGCTCTTCTCGTAAGAACCACCGATGGTGAAGTCGCCGAAGGTGTAGCTTGCGCTCGCCTGAACCATCTTGGCATCGGTGGTCACACCAGCGATGTCAGCAATTTCAGCCACTTTTTCGTAGCCCAGGCTGGCCTTGAGGCCGCCACCGGCGTACATCAGGCCAATCGAGTAGTGATCGGCAATGCCGTCATTGTCGGCCTCACCTTTTTTATTAATTTCGGGCTTCCCCTGGTAGAGTTGATTCTCCCCGATTACCACTGGAGTCGTAGCAGCTACAGTACCCTTCTGCTCACCCGGCACGATGGCGCCCGCCACGGTGAAGCCGGAGAAGCTCGGCGAGATATAGGCAATGGCGTTGTCAACACGGAACTCGGTGAAACCG
>JAKRWE010000328.1 GCA_024712425.1 Chromatiales bacterium | reverse complement strand
ACGCAAGCCCTCGCAGCTTCGCCTCGATCTCATCGAGGGCTTTCACCCGTGTCGAGGCTCGAAGGGCCTTTTGCGCCTCTTCGGCACGCCGGGCGATATCGGCAATCGCCTGCCCGAACAGGCCTTCCTGCACGATCTCGAACTCCTGCTCGTGGAGTTCAATTGCTCGTGGCTCCAGATAGCGATACTGCAGCTGACTCCGCAGGTAGCCCTCGGTCGGTTGAGAGCCGCGAATCACATCGAGGAATACTTCGATCTGCGCCATGCCCTCCTCAAGGCAGGCTTGGCGCAGGGCCTCGATGTGCTGTGCACAAGACTGTGCGTAGCACGCCATGAGGTCCTGTTTGGCCTGCTCGAAGTCCGCCTGGTGCCGCTGGAGATCCGTAGTCAAATCGCTGACGCGATCAGGATCTACCACCCAGCCAAGCAACGGCTCACGCGTGCCGTACTTCAGCAATGTTTCGCGCACCCGCTTCTTGATAGCGGCCAGGGGATTGAGGATCTTGCGATCAATCACCTCCTGGGCCAGCAAGGCCCGCATGGTGGCCGGGATCTTATCGATCTCAA
>JAKRWE010000327.1 GCA_024712425.1 Chromatiales bacterium | reverse complement strand
GAACGTGGTCTCCGGCCGGGTGTCCATAGGTGTCATTGATCCGCTTGAAATGATCGATCATCTGGTTGTCGAAGACTCTTCGATTGGCGAGGCCAGTTAAGGGGTCACGCGTTGCCTCGCGACGCGCCTGTTCCAGTGCGGCCTTCTGTTGAGTCAGAGCGGCCTGGGTACGCTGCAGCTCGCAAGCCAGCGCCTTTGTCCGGGCCGCCAGTTCCGACGCCTGGTGCGCCAACTGCAAAGCGCACAATGGCGTATTGAGCACATCCTCGCCCTCCACCATTGTGCGTGCCAATGTCGCCAGTCGGACCGCCATCGCCTGGATGTCCGTTGCATCCGGGTCGATCGCCTGTACCGGCGGTGTGTTGTGCAGGCCGATGGTTTGCGTGCTGGGAGAGGGATGGGTGGACATGGTGTTTCTTGTTCTGCGTACAACTATTCTATCGTTACCCGCGGGTACTCGCCCGGCGCAAAAGTGCATTTTGCAGTGTGGGTCTCAGGATGCGGCTGGTTGGATTTTATCTCAAATATCACCGTGGCCTGATAGGCACCCGAGTCATCAGTGTCCACTTGAGTGTCGATGATGTGTGGTTTCTGCCGACTCGGCCCGTTGGCACGTATCACCTCCTCGCAAATGGTGAGCGCTTCTGCCTTGCGCCATTGCCCCTTCTTGTCCGCTGGCGGGATGTCGCCTGCGCGGATCTGCGCGGCATCCGCATGGTAGGTCGTGCCTCCTTCACAGTCGATCCGGAACGCCAGGTGTTTTTCCTTGTCGGAAATGTGCGTCGCCGCCGTATCCAGTAGCACTTGCCCGATGGCGTCACACCGCTTTCCCTGCAGAATCAACTGGGTGAGCCGGCGGCGCAGATCCTCAATCTCCTCGAGGTTGTCCTTAAAGGCCTTAGCGATTTCCGGGTGATACCGAGACGAGTA
>JAKRWE010000326.1 GCA_024712425.1 Chromatiales bacterium | reverse complement strand
TGGCCGAGGATCCGACCAGTGGCCAGTTGTTCGTGTTCATCAACCGCAAGCGCACCCAGCTGAAGGTGCTCTACTTCGAGCAGGGCGGGTACTGTCTGTGGAGCAAGCGCCTGGAGGCGGGACGGTTCCACTTCAACGCCCAGGGTGGCGACAAACAGGCGCTGAGCTGGACCGATCTGAAGCTGATCGTCGAGGGCATCGATCTGCGGTCCGTGCGCCGCTTCAAGCGCTATCGACGTGGTCATCAGAGGGCTGAAACAGTATAATTCCTCGCATGCAAGTGACGGATTGCACAGCAAAAAACGCCGCCTCCACCGAGGCCGATGCCGCTGCTGTGATCCAGGCCCTTCAGGCCGAAGTCGCCAGCCTCAAAGAACAACTCGACTGGTTCAAGCGCCAGCTGTTCGGGCGCAAGTCCGAGAAGCGGATCATCGAGCATCCGGATCAGCTCGACCTGAGCGCCCTGCTGGGCGATGCCCCAGCGCCGGCCGAGCCGGAGCCCACCGAAGAGATCACCTACCGCCGTCGCAAGCCTAAGCAGCGCAACGCAGACGATGTCACCGACACCGGCCTGCGCTTCGGCCCTGACGTACCCATTGAAGTCATCGAGCTCTCCGCGCCCCAACTCGAAGGCCCGGAGGCCGACCAGTACGAGGTGATCGACCACAAGATCAGTCGCCGCCTGGCCCAGCGTCCCGGCAGCTACGTGGTGCTGGAGTACCGCCGCCCGGTGCTACGGCACAAGCCCAGCCGCCAGCTGATGGAGGTCCCAGCCCCTTCGGCGATGTTCGAAGGCAGCCTAGCGGACGTCAGCCTGCTGGCCGGCATCCTGGTGGACAAGTTCGCTTATCACTTGCCGCTGTACCGCCAGCATCAACGGCTCAAGGATGCCGGCATCACCCTGAGCCG
>JAKRWE010000325.1 GCA_024712425.1 Chromatiales bacterium | reverse complement strand
CTCTAGATGGCGTTCCACGCGGGAAGCTTGCATTGACCGGGATAACGAGCGATGGCATGAATCTGGTGGCCATTCTGGGAATGATCGGGACGCCCGGGTTCGTTGATATCGCCGTTCGGGCAACCGTGGTGATGGCGCAACGGCTAGGCTTCGATGGGGCGGTGGCCGAGGCGATGACGCCGGCACACGATCGGTTGTATAGGCAGGCGTTTAGGCGGATCGAAGGGTTTTCCCCGTCCCCGGTAACGGTGAAAGGGCGGTACGATGGGTAGCAAATCTAGCAGCAGCAATACGAGCAAGACGCAGTCAAGCTCCAGTGAAATCACTCAGACCTTGGAAGGCACCGGGCAGGGTACGATATCCGGTGATCACAATGCCCAAACGGTCGGTACCGATTCGGCGTTCCGGGGTGCTGATCTGTCCACCGTCAAGGCGGAGGGGGATGTCAGCCACCTTGGCGACCATTCAACCATCGGTGGCGATCTGACGAACCGTGATTATGATCTGGAATTGACCGCTGAAGGGGGGTCTCAGATCACGTTCACGCAGACCGACCCGGGTGTTTCGGAGGCAATTTATTCGCTGTCCACGGCGCTTGGAAAGACCAGTGCGACGGGCACTGAGCAGGTCGGTGATGCGCTCAAAAGGCAGCAGGTCGGTGATATATCGAAGGAAGTGCTGTTTGGCT
>JAKRWE010000324.1 GCA_024712425.1 Chromatiales bacterium | reverse complement strand
AATCCCCAGCGCAAGTGTCAGGCTCCACACCAGGTTTTTCCTGCTCCGCATGCTGCACATCCTACTGGCCGACATGTTGCGGTGAGTTCTTCCCCAAGGGCTCGGCTGGCAACAGCATCTGCACATTCCCCATGTTGGCCGGAATGACCACAGAACCCGCGCCATTCTCGGCGAATTTCATCATCGCCTCATGCAGCTCGTGCTGCAGATACTCAGGGGTCAGCGAGTCATTTATGATTCGGTTGGACTCCGCGATCCCTTTGGCCCGGGCAATCTCTATCTCGGCGTCCTTCTTCGCGATATCCACCTGTACCTTTTTGGCCTCGAGCTGCTTTTCCGCTGCGACCGCTTGTTGGATGGACTTCTCAACGCTCGGATCGGTACGCACCGAGCGGATGATGACGCGACTGACATTGATCGCATCGGGATCCGCCTGATCCAGCGATTGTTGCACCGAGGCCTGAATATCGGTTTCGAGCTGCGGTCGCCGCTTGTGCAACTCCAGCGACGGCACCCGGGCGACCGATTCATAGGCCGCGCTGCGCGCCTGCTTGCGAACCAGCTCATACACCGGTAGCAGGGCGCCTGCCCCATTCCATGACGGCGGCAGGGCGTACTTGATGCGAAGATCGGCAATCTTGTCCGGGCGCACCGTGTAGTACACGGTCACGTCGAAATCCCGCAATGAGAGGTTGTCGCTGGCCT
>JAKRWE010000323.1 GCA_024712425.1 Chromatiales bacterium | reverse complement strand
GGCCTGCACCGGACCATCCCTGGAGATGAGGCGCCCCCTCGTCCCCTCATGACCCCGGACTCACCAAGGGGACATTTCAGCTTGGGAGAAAAGGGGACATTTTAGAATTGGGTTGACAGAACCGCCGGTTTCGCTTCTTTGGCTGAAGTTGGCAAGGTCCGAGTTTAGCCGGACTTCGCCCGTATTCCGACCTGGCCCAAACGGGCGGTATGCGACCAAGAGAGACATTGTGCACTACCTCAGCTCAACATGCCCTTGAGATCCTTGAGCATCAGGAACAAGTGATACGGATCGGTCGGGCTGGGCTCGAATTCCCACGATTCGTACCAGCGCCGCGCCGCATCATCCTTGGCATGGACCAACAGGCAGCGGATGCCCGCAATGTCGGCAGCCTGTGCGGTACGCAGCAGCACATCCTTGAGCAAGGCCTTGCCGAGGCCCTTGCGCTGATGCTTCTTGTCCACAGCGAGCCGGGCCAGGATCATGACCGGTACCGGGTGACGCGCCAGACCCTTCATCACTCTTGATGGCGCGGCCTCCGGATCAACACTGCCGACGGAAAGGCTGTAGAAGCCGACCACCACGCCCTCCTCTGTCAGGATAGTTGTCCATTCTGTTGAAAGGGACTCTAATTGAGATCCCGAGGGGATGAGAGAGAGGAACCATGGGTTACCCGAAAGAACGTAAAGAGGCGGTTTTGAAGAAGATGC
>JAKRWE010000322.1 GCA_024712425.1 Chromatiales bacterium | reverse complement strand
CGAGACGGATGTGCCCCAGACGGATGACCCCGAGACGGATGACCCCGAGACGGATGTCCCCGAGACGGAAGGCCGAGACGGACATCCCCGAGACGGGTGGCACAGACGGGTGTCGCAGACGGATGGCCCTGGGAGGAAAAGCCTGGACGGAAGGGTCCTTCGTTTTCATGGCTTTTCGTCCCAGGGACATCCTTCTGTGCCATTGGTCTTGGCCGTCCCAGTCTCGGAGACGGATGGCGCCGAGACGGATGTCCCCGAGACGGAGGAAGGCCGCCCGAGACGGATGTCCCCGAGACGGAGGAAGGCCGCCCGAGACGGATGTCCCCGAGACGGAGGAAGGCCGCCCGAGACGGATGTCACCGAGATGGATGTCCCCGACACGGAAGGTGTGCTTTTTCAAGCATTACGTCCGATTTGAGAGAATGTGACTGATTCCTTCTTCTTCTTTTTTCAGCTGAGTGTATGGTTCCAGCGATATTGAGTGTCTGCAGTGTTGTGTTTATGTAGTTTGTGCGGTGGTGGCCGAGTGATTCAGGCGACAGACAAATATGGGTCCTCCCGGTTCAGTAATGAGAGCAGTTTTGTGTTGATGTGGTTTTCGTAGTCTGGTGGCCGAGTGGTTCAGGCGACAGCCAAATCTGCGACCTGCTGGTTCTTGATAGCAGTGTTGTATTCAAGCAGTTTCTGTGGTCTGGTGGCCGAGTGGTTCAGGCCACAGAGAAATCTGGGA
>JAKRWE010000321.1 GCA_024712425.1 Chromatiales bacterium | reverse complement strand
ACGGATGCCTTACGTTCTTCTGAATAACGGGCCATTGGTTCCTCTTTTCCGCCCCCTGTTTGCTCTCTAATTTACCCCAACTCGGGGAGGCGACATGTATCCTGACACAGGGGGGACCGCCGAACGCCATTACCGGGTGCGCCCTGTGGACCTGCTGCGCAAGTGGCATACCCGCATCGAGGTTTGGATGCTGGAGCAGGCCGGCATCGAGCAGCCAGCCGAGGATGCCCAGCGGCTGGAGGTGGTGAAGTGAGGGAGGCATATAAGTATTCCGACAGTGCGCCCAAATCTTTGGTGCTGATGCACGAAAGGTTGGTTGAGCGTGAGGTGAAAAATCGTGACCAGTTAGAGCAATTATACCGGTTGGTAAGTCGTAAACATGAACCAACCATGAAAAGGGTTTGGCCTCCTCTGGTTAAACGGGTAAAGCCTGTGGGATCGGAGACAGCTGGACTCAATGATGCGGAGCTTGATGAATGGAAGCTGTCAATGGCTGGAATGGTGCTGTGGGATTCTTTGAGCAGCGCGTTGAATCCACCCCCGTCACATGCTCGCAAAACGCCTAAGAATTGAAGCAGGAAATGGAGGTCATCTCCAAGAAAGCGCGGGAACTGCGACGGCTACTAGCAGGCTGTTGAAATTCGCCGCCTGAAGTGGAAGATACCGGTAAGGAAGGAAGAAGGACGAGCAGTACGATGCGTGGCCCGGATATTCAACAAGATGCCCTGTTCAGCACGGTCAGC
>JAKRWE010000320.1 GCA_024712425.1 Chromatiales bacterium | reverse complement strand
CCTCGAACATCACCCGCCAGGCCAGTTCCATGAACAGGAACAGCAGGATCATCGAGGCCACGACGAGGATCCTGTTGCGCTGGCTCAGGGAGGCGAACAGCTGCTGCCGCTGGCTGTCCAGCTCCGCCAGCAGGCCGATCCGGCGCAGCAACCAGGCTCGCATAGCCCACAGGGCCAGCGGCATCGCCACTGCGCCGAGGTAGTAGGCGATGCGCAGCACGTCGGGGGTGATGAAGTGGTCGAAGGTCAGGATGTCCCACATCATTTGGTACCCGGTGCAGGAAGGTGCGCGTTCATGGTCTGGTCCGCTGTTCTGTTCTTACGATCCGCCATGCAATGGAGGAGAAGTTCTCGATCAAAAAATTCAATGCGTGCTCCTGGCGGTTGTCATTGGAAGTGGATGTTCACTGGGCGAGGATCCCGGTAACCAGCTTGGCGGCTACCGCCAGCAGTATCATGCCATAGAGATTTTTGACCCAGACGGGGCGGGCCTTGTTGGCCATGAACCAGGCGCCGAGCTGGGAGCCGGCGATTACCGTGGTCAATGACAGGCCGGCCAACAGCAGGTCGATATGGCCCGCGGCGACGTGTCCGAGAAAGCCCGAGAACGACGAGAAGGTGACGATGAAGGCGTTGGTCGCGTCGTGTGGGGCTGGCCATCTGCTCCGGCTCCCCCTGGGAGGATTTCACCAGGGTCCTTATGCCGGCGACCGTGACCATCAGGGCAAACAGCAGAAGCAGTGCGTGTTGTGGCACGTA
>JAKRWE010000031.1 GCA_024712425.1 Chromatiales bacterium | reverse complement strand
GGCCTGCACCGGACCATCCCTGGAGATGAGGCGCCCCCTCGTCCCCTCATGACCCCGGACTCACCAAGGGGACATTTCAGCTTGGGAGAAAAGGGGACATTTTAGAATTGGGTTGACATGTGTTCGGCCGGTTCGGGAACAGTATTCGTTAACCTGGCAGCTGAGCCCGGTTGACGGTGACGCAAGCCGGTGCGCCTCAAGATGGTATATACTCTTGCATATATATATTAGAGGGTGGGCTCATGCCAATTGCCAAGATCTTTCAATCCGGAAACAGCCAGGCGGTCCGTCTGCCCAAGGAATTTCGCTTCGATACCAGCGAGGTGGAAATCTTCCGCGAGGGTGACAAGGTGATCCTCCGTCCGAGGCGAACCAACCTGGCCGAGGCCTTCGAGATACTGGCCCAAATGCCGGAAGACTTCATGCGGGACGGCCGGAGCGACGACCCGCCACAGGAGCGGGAGGCGTATTGATGTTGCAATTCGTGCTCGATACCAACATCTGTATCTATATCGCCAAACAGAAGCCACCCGAAGTACTGGCGCGGTTTTCCCGACTCGAATCCGGCACGGTGGGCATGTCGTTCGTTACCTATGGCGAATTGCTGTACGGCGCCTTGCGCAGCTGTAAGCCCGAGATGGCCAGGGGAAAACTACAGGAACTCACCCGACTCATCCCAGTGGTGCCAGCGCCCCCGGAGTTGCCCGACCACTATTCCGAGGTCCGCGCCCATCTTGCGGCACAGGGGCAACCCATCGGCAACAACGATCTCTGGATCGCCGCTCATGTTCGCGCAGAAGGCAAGACATTGGTGAGCAACAACCTGAAGGAATTCGAACGCGTTCCGGGCCTGACCCTGGAGAATTGGGTCGAACCGTCGCGGGATGTCCGCTAGTCTTCCTCAGACTTGGTAGTAGTCGCGGTACCAGCGCACGAAGTTGGCCACCCCTTCCTCCACCGTGGTGTCGGGCTTGTAGCCGAGGTCGTTGACAAGGTCGCTCACATCGGCATAGGTGTCGGGCACATCGCCCGGCTGCAGCGGCAGCAGTTCCTTCTCCGCCTCCTTGCCCAGGCATTTCTCCAGGGTCTCGATGTAGTGCATCAGCTCCACCGGCTGGTTGTTGCCGATGTTGTACAGGCGCCAGGGCGCGCGGCTGGTGGCGTTGTCGGGATCGTCGCCGTTCCAGTCGGGGTTGGGCTCGGCCGGGTGGTCGAGGACCCGGATTACGCCCTCGACGATGTCGTCGATGTAGGTGAAATCGCGGCGGTGCTTGCCGTAGTTGAACACCGGAATGGGCTCGCCGGCGAGGATCTTCTTGGTGAACAGGAACAGCGCCATGTCCGGGCGACCCCAGGGGCCGTACACGGTAAAGAAGCGCAGGCCGGTGGCGGGCAGGCTGTACAGGTGGCTGTAGGTGTGCGCCATCAGCTCGTTGGCCTTCTTGCTCGCGGCATACAGGCTCACCGGGTGGTTGACGTTGTGATGCACCGAGAAAGGCATGTTGGTGTTGGAGCCGTACACCGAGCTGGACGAGGCGTACACCAGGTGGTCGACGCCGTTGTGGCGGCAGCCCTCCAGGATGTTGCCAAAACCGACCAGGTTGCTGTCGACATAGGCGGCCGGGTTCTCGATGGAATAGCGCACCCCGGCCTGCGCGGCCAGGTTGACCACCCGTTGTGGCTGGTACTTCTTGAAGGTCTCGGCCATGGCTTCGCGATCCTCGATGCGCGCGCGCACGTCGGTGAAGCCGTCGTAGGCATGGGTGCGGGACAGACGTGCCTCCTTGAGACTGACGTCGTAGTAGTCGTCCAGGGCGTCCACGCCGATGACCTCGTCACCGCGCTTGAGGAGTTTCAGGGCCAGGTTGTTGCCGATGAAGCCGGCGGCGCCGGTGATCAGAACTCGCATGTGTCTTCCTTCGCGTGTTTTCCTTCGAATGATGGCGCGCGATGCTACCACGTGATGCGCCCGGCGGCGACCAGGGCGGCACCGTATGCCGCCTCGCTGTGAACCGCTTTCCTGGCCGGAACGCCAATGACGCGTTCACGTATCTGGGTCCAGGTCTCGTTTGCGGCGCCACCACCGGTTGTCAGGATGCGCCGGAGATAAGGGGCGCCCAGTGCCTGCAGACGCTGGTACCCCAGCTGCTCGATATGCGCCATGCCTTCCAGCAGTCCGTGCAGGAAGCGCGCGTCGTCATCCGGCCGTGGAGAGAGCCGGGGGGCAAGCGCCGGGTCGTTGATCGGGAAGCGTTCGCCGGCGCATGCCAGTGGGTAGTAATCCAGGCCGGATTCCAGCGATGGGTCGATCTGAGCGCTCAACGAAACCAGCTGTCGGTCGCTGAAATAGCGGCGCAGGAGGTTGCCGCCTGTGTTCGAGGCACCGCCGACCAGCCAGCGATCCCCGATACGATGGCTGTAGATCCCGTATTGCGGAGAGAACACCGGCCGCTCGGACAGCACCTTGAGCACCAGCGTGGAGCCCAGCGCGGTGGCGGCGTCACCGACGTGGTCGATGCCGGTGGCGAGGGTGGCGGCGTTGCTGTCAGTGGTGCCTGCGATGAGGGTCACGGGCGCTGCGCATTGCCAGCGTTGTCGCAACGCCGGCGAGAGCTCGCCGATAGGATGCCCGACGGGTACGACCTTTGGCAGCGTGGCGGTATCGATGCCCGTGGCGCCCATCCAGTCTGGCCAGGATCGTTGCACGGGATCGTAGCCGAGTTTCAGGCAGTTGTTCTCGTCGCTGATGCCCGCAGTGGCGCCGAGGCGGTGGACGATCCAGTCCGCCTGGTGCAGGGCATGGCGGCCACGGTAGCCGTGACCGTTCAGCCACATCAACTTGGGCAGTGCGGCATTGGGGCTGTGAACCGCGGCGTCCGGCGGCGCCATGGTATCCAGTGTGCTTGCCTCGTCCTCGGTGCGCCGGTCGTTGTACATCAGGGTCGGGCTGCTCGGCGTGCCTTGTTCATCGACCAGGAGCAGGGTGCCGGAGGTGCCATCCACGCTGATCCGCTGCGACCGCTGCATCAGTTCGGGCGGCAAGGCGTCGAGAACGGTGAGGGTGGCCTGCCACCAGTCGTGTGGCTGTTGCTCGAACCAGCCGGGTGCGGGCTCGGAAGAAGGGGGCAGGAGGGGGGTGTGGGTCGCGGCCAGTTCCCGTCCCTGCGCATCGATGGCGCTGGCGCGTACCCCGGAGGTCCCGAGGTCGATGCCGATGGAGATAGAGGCGGACGGCGCCATCAATGCCCGCCCCACTGTCGATGTAGGAGTCGCCTTGGCGGCGAAGTTTCGCAGGCAGGCCTGCTCCTACACCAGGCTGTGGCGGTGGTTCGATGCAGGAGCTGCCTTGGCGGTGAAGACCCGTGTCTCAAGGGAGCTCGATCTTCTCCGGCGCGTGCCACGACGGGTCCCGGTGCTCCGCGACGACCGTGGTGTAGATACCGCCGCGTACGTTGAATTCGGCTGTCAGGCGCATGAAACGCGGCGAGGTGGCGGCAACCAGGTCGGACAGGATGCGGTTGGTGACGGCCTCGTGGAAGGCGCCCTTGTCACGGAACGACCAGATGTACATCTTGAGGGCCTTGAGTTCCACGCACAGCCTGTCCGGCACGTATTCCAGGTGCAGCTCGGCAAAATCCGGCTGTCCGGTCTTGGGGCACAGGCAGGTGAATTCCGGCATGCGGATGCGGATGGTGTAGTCGCGCTCCGGCTGCGGGTTGTCGAAGGTTTCGAGCGCCTTGCTGGGTTCAGACGGCATGGTGTTTTCCGGGATAGTGAGATCGAGGCGCGCGATTATACGGCATCGCTTGGCGGAGTTCTCGAAATCACCTCATGAAACATAAAAATAATAAATATTAACAATAAGTTACAATGGTTTATTTGTGTGATTTATATCTATTTTTATGTCTTGTGCCCGGGCGTTTCATTCCTGTATCTTTGCGCCCCATGCGTTTGGAAAAAATCAAACTGGCGGGCTTCAAGTCCTTTGTCGACCCGACCACCGTTCATTTCCCGAGCAATCTCGTCGGCGTCGTCGGTCCCAATGGCTGCGGCAAATCCAATGTGATCGACGCCGTTCGCTGGGTGATGGGCGAGAGTTCGGCCAAGATGCTGCGTGGCGAGTCCATGGCGGATGTGATCTTCAATGGTTCGAGCTCGCGCAAGCCGGTGGGCACGGCCAGCATCGAGCTGCTGTTCGACAACGCCGATGGTGGTGCGGGCGGGCAGTATGCCCAGTACTCGCAGATCTCTGTCAAGCGCCAGGTCTCCCGCGACGGCCAGTCGCTGTATTTCCTGAACGGCGTGCGTTGTCGCCGGCGTGATATCACCGACCTGTTCCTCGGAACCGGCCTGGGTCCGCGCAGCTACTCGATCATCGAGCAGGGTATGATCTCGCGCATCATCGAGGCGCGCCCCGAGGAGCTGCGGGTATATCTGGAGGAGGCCGCCGGTATCTCCAAGTACAAGGAACGCCGCCGCGAGACCGAGAACCGGATCAAGCACACGCGGGAAAACCTCGAACGCCTCGACGATGTGCGGGAAGAGGTGCAGAAGCAGCTGCGTCACCTGGAGCGGCAGGCCGCCACCGCGGAGAAATACAAGACCCTGAAGGCGGAGGAGCGTAGGGTGCGCGCCGAACTCCTGGCCCTGCGCCTGTCCGACATGCAGGGTGATATCGAACGGCGTGATCGCACCATCGCCGAGCAGGAGAACGCCCTGCAGGCGGCGGTTGCGGCGCAGCGAGACGTCGAGGCGCAGATCGAACAGCAGCGTGCCGCGCACATGGAGGCGAACGAGCACTTCAACACGGTGCAGGGGCGTTTCTATGCCATTGGCTCGGAGATCGCGCGCCTGGAAGAGGCGATCCAGTATGCGCGCGAGGCGCGCCGCCAGCAGGAGGCTGACCTGGCGCAGGCGGAGAAGTCGCTGGCCGAGGCGAGCGAGCTGAGCCAGCAGGACCAGACGCGCCTGCAGCAGCTCGCCGAGGAACTGGAACGTGACCGGCCGCGCCTGGAGGAAGCGCGCATGGCGGAAGAGGCGGCGCGCGAACAGCTGGAGCAGGCGGAACAGGCCATGGCCGGCTGGCAGGCGGAATGGGACCGTTTCAATCTCGCGGTGAACGAGCCCTCGCAGCAGGCCCAGGTCGAACGCACCCGTATCAACCACATCGAGCAGCAGGAGCAGCAGCTGCGGCGTCGCATCGAGCGCAACAAGGCGGAGCAGGAGCGGCTGTCCGATATCGAGCTCGAGGCCGAGATCCGTGAGCTGCAACGTCGCGAGGAGGAGTCGCAGGCGGCCCTGGAGGTGATGCGCGAGCAGTCCGAGCAGGCGCGGGAGCAGATCGGGCAGGCCCGCGAGGCCATCCACCAGCGCCAGGAGTCACTCAACGAGGCCCGCTCGGAGCTGCAAACCCTGCGCGGTCGCCTGGCCTCGCTGCAGGCCCTGCAGCAGGCAGCGCGCGGTGATGACGACGAGGCCCTGAACGACTGGCTGGGGCGGCACGGGCTGGCCACTGCCCGCCGCTTGCTGGAAACGGTGCAGGTGGAGTCACGCTGGCGGCACGCGGTCGAGGTGGCACTGGGACGCCACCTGCAGGCGGTGATGGTGCCGCAACTGGCCGACCCGGTCGACGACAGCGAGGCCCTGCTTGCGGCCGGCGTTCGCCTGTTCGAGTCGCAAGGCGGGACGGCAGGCGCGCGCGCAGGCAGTCTGGCGGAAAAGGTAAAGGGGCCGGCGGCCCTGACCGGCCTGCTCAACCAGATCCACCTGGCAGACGACCTGTCACAGGCCCTGTCGCGGCAGGCCGAGCTGGCCGATGGCGAGTCCTGGATCACGCCCGAGGGCATTCTGGTGGGCCATGGCTGGCTGGTGGCGCCGCGTACCAACGAGACGGGCAGCGGTGTGCTGGCAAGGGAGCAGGAGCTGCGCGACCTGGGCGAGCGCGAACAGGAACTGGCACCGCGGATCGAGGCCCTGGAGGCTGATCTGGAACGTGATAGGGAGCGCCTGCGCGAGGCCGAACAGCAGCGGGAGCAGGCGCAGTCGCAGCAGGAGGGCGCGGCGCGGGCGCTTTCCGATATCAAGGCCCTGCTCAGTGGCAAGCAGGCGCGTGCGGAACAGATCCGTCAGCGACTCACGGGGCTGCAGGAGGAAGGTCGCGAGATGCAGGAGCAGCTGCAGTCCGGGGCCGGGGAGATGGAGCAGGCGCGCGAACGTCTGCATGCCGCGCTGGCCCGGGTGGACGAGCTCGCGCGCCAGCGCGAGGCCTTGCAGACACAGCGGGAGCAGCACCGGCAGCAACTGGAAGCGGCTCGCAGCGCCGCGGCGGCGGCACACGCGCGTGTGCACGAGTTGGCCCTGCGTGTTGAGGCGGTGCGCAGCAGCGAGGACTCCCTGCGCTCGGGGATCGATCGTATGCATACCCAGGTCGGCCAGTTGCAGGAACGCTGCGAGGCCCTGCGCGCCGCGCTGGAGGAGAGCAAGGCTCCCATCGGCGAGCAGCAGCTGGCGCTGGAGGGCAAGCTCGAGGAGCGGGTCGGGGTCGAAGCGGAGCTGGCCGAGGCGCGCAAGGCCCTCGAGGCGATCGATCACAGCCTGCGTGAACTGGAACAATCGCGTCATGGCGTGGAGCAGCGGGTGCAGGACGAGCGTATCAAACTCGATCAGGCGCGCATGGCCCGCCAGGAGATCGTGGTGCGCAGCGGCACCCTGAAGGAGCAGCTGGGTGAGACCGGCTTCGAACTGACCGTCCTGCTCGACGAGATGCCGGAAGAGGCAGACGTCAGGCAATGGCAGGCGCGCGCGGAGCAGCTGGGCGCCCGGATTCAGCGCCTGGGGCCGATCAACCTGGCGGCGATCGACGAGTTCCGCGAACAGAGCGAGCGCATGGAATATCTCGATCGCCAGCACGAGGATGTCACCAAGTCGCTGAAGACCCTGGAGGAGGCGATCCGCAAGATCGACCGTGAGACACGCACCCGCTTCAAGGAGACCTTCGACAAGGTGGACTCCGGCTTCAAGGAGTTGTTTCCCAAGCTGTTCGGCGGGGGGCACGCCTATCTGGAACTGACCGGCGAGGATCTGCTGGATACCGGTGTGTCGGTCATGGCGCGTCCGCCGGGCAAGCGCAATTCATCCATCCACCTGCTCTCGGGCGGAGAGAAGGCGCTGACCGCGGTGGCGCTGGTGTTCTCGATATTCCAGCTCAATCCGGCGCCATTCTGTATGCTGGACGAGGTGGACGCGCCCCTGGACGACGCCAACGTCGGCCGTTATTCCAACCTGGTTAAAGAGATGTCGGACCAGGTGCAGTTCATCTTCATTACCCACAACAAGGTAACCATGGAGATCGCCAATCAGCTGATGGGGGTCACCATGCACGAGCCGGGGGTGTCGCGCCTGGTATCGGTGGATGTGGAAGAGGCCGCGGCGATGGCCGCTGTTTAGGTGTGGAAACATTCAACCGCAAAGGACGCGAAGGACGCAAAGAGGAAGAAAGCGCTGTGGTGGGTTGAGCGCAGCGATACCCAGCGTTTCGGGCGGCGATCTGATGGGTTTCGCGAAGCTCAACCCATCCTACCCCGTTTATTCCATGATCAGGGGTGTGCGTGGCTGGGGCCTCATGGCAGTTAGCGCTGCTTTGCCCTATCGAAGCGCCCAGCCGTGTTCGGGCGAATCGGGCAAAGTACAATTGGGAGGTTATCTAAAGTAGTATCACGTCATGGATCCAGATCTGTTACGCCTTATCCTGCTGGCGCTGGGTGTGTCGCTGGTCATCGGTATCTACCTCTGGGATCGCTACAAGCGCGCCGCCCGGCGCAGTCAGGCGATGGCGCCGCCACCGCGTGCGCATGTGGAACCCACCCTGGGGGGAGATGAAGCGTTTGTTCCGGACACGG
Source organism: Chromatiales bacterium (assembly GCA_024712425.1). Taxonomy (GTDB): domain Bacteria; phylum Pseudomonadota; class Gammaproteobacteria; order Chromatiales; family Chromatiaceae; genus MONJU. The sequence goes on along the minus strand of JAKRWE010000031.1, from coordinate 12,246 downwards.
GTATCGGGGTCGTGGAGCTCACGTCGGAGCACCAGGTGGACGAGGAACTGCCGCCCGGGGAGTTCGTTGGTGAGCCAGTGGTGAAACATCGCTGGGATGGGGCGTCGGAAGACGCTGAAGACGAGGAGCAGCTGTCCATGGAGCTGGCCTTCGGCGCGCAGGACGAGTCCGACTATCTGCATCTCGACCCGGCGTTGATGGACGAGGTGCCGCGCCTGATCGTGCAGGTGATCGTGATGTGCCGCAAGGATCCGGTCGATGCCCGGCGCATACGCGAGGCCCTGGCGACCGTGGACATGCGTTTCGGCGAGATGAATATCTACCATCGCGAGAACGACAGGGGGCAGGTGCTGTTCAGCCTGGCCAGCGTGGTCGAACCGGGCAGTTTTCCTGAGGACGAGGCGGCTGAGTTCAGTACGCCCGGCGTGGTGCTGTTCACCCAGCTGCCCGGCGTTCAGGACGGCCTTTCCATCTACAGCGACATGCTGTTCACGGCCGAGCGTTTGGCGGCGCTGCTCGACGGCGAGCTCCACGACGAGACCCGCAGCGTGCTGACCAAGCAGTCGATCGCACACACGCGTGAAAAGATCCTGGAACACCAGCGCAAGGTGCAGCTGCTCAGGAGTCGCCATTGAGCGTGGACAAGTCGGTCCGGGAGCGGGTGGAGGCGCTGCGGCGCGAGATCGATTATCACAACTACCGGTACTACGTGCTCGACGATCCGCAGGTGCCGGATGCCGAGTACGACCGGCTGCTGCGCGCGTTGCAGGATCTGGAAAGACAGTACCCGGAACTCATTACCCCGGATTCGCCGACCCAGCGCGTCGGCGCGCGGCCGTTGGACAGTTTCGCCGAGGTGGCGCACCGCATCCCCATGCTCTCGCTGGACAATGCGTTCAGTGACGAGGAGCTGGACGATTTCGACCGACGGGTGCGTGAGCGCCTCAAGACCGATGCCTCCATCGTGTATGCCGCCGAGCCCAAGCTCGACGGGCTGGCGATCAGCCTGCGCTACGAACAGGGCAGACTGGTACAGGGCGCCACCCGTGGCGACGGCCACCATGGCGAGGACGTCACCCAGAACGTGCGCACCATCCCCTCGATCCCGCTGCGCCTGATCGGCGAGGGATGGCCCGAGGTGCTGGAGGTGCGCGGCGAGATCTTCATGCCGAAGAAGGGCTTCGAGGCGCTCAACCGGCGCCAGCTCGAACGCGGCGAGAAACCCTTCGCCAACCCGCGCAACGCGGCGGCCGGCAGTCTGCGCCAGCTCGATCCGCGCGTGACCGCCGAGCGTCCCCTGACGCTGTTCAGCTACGGCGTGGGCGAGGTGGTCGGACACCCCATGAGCGATACCCACAGCGGCAACATGGCGCTGATCCGGGAATGGGGCCTGCCGATATCCCCGGAGCTGGGTCTGTGCGAGGGCATGCCGGCCTGCCACGTCTATTTCGATCGCATGGCGGCGCGCCGCGATGCGCTCGACTACGATATCGACGGGGTGGTGTTCAAGGTCGACGACATCGGTCTGCAGGAGCGCTTGGGTTACGTGGCGCGCGCGCCACGCTGGGCCATCGCGCGCAAGTTTCCGGCCCAGGAAGAGCTCACCGTGGTGGAGGATGTCGAGTTCCAGGTGGGGCGTACCGGGGCACTGACGCCGGTGGCGCGGCTCAAACCGGTCTTCGTCGGTGGCGTGACGGTCAGTAACGCCACGCTGCACAATATGGACGAGGTGGAGCGCGAGGATATCCGCATTGGGGACACTGTGATCGTACGGCGTGCCGGGGATGTGATCCCCGAGGTGGTTCGCAGTCTGCCGGAACGGCGCCCTTCGGACGCCCGCCCGGTGATATTGCCGGCGCATTGCCCGGTCTGTGGCTCGGCCGTCATTCGCCCCGAGGGAGAGGCCATCGCCCGTTGCAGCGGCGGACTGTACTGCCCGGCGCAGCGCAAGGAGGCGATCAAACACTTTGCCTCGCGCAAGGCGATGGACATAGAAGGCCTGGGCGACAAGCTGGTGGAACAGCTGGTGGAGCGCGATCTGGTCGCCAATCCCGCGGATCTGTATGCACTGACAAAGGAACAGCTGGCCGGCCTCGAGCGCATGGGGGAGAAGTCGGCGGCCAACCTGGTCGCTGCGCTGGAGCAATCCAAAGAGACGACCCTGGGTCGCTTTCTGTTCGCGCTGGGCATACTCGGCATCGGTGAGACCATGGCCAACACCCTGGCACAGGAACGGGGCTCGCTGGAGGCTATCGAGGCCCTGCGCCTGCAGGACCTGATCGAGATAAAGGCCAGCCAGGCAAGGTCGTTGTTCAAGGCGCTCAGTGAATACGGTGCGGGCGATACCCCGACCGGGCGGGTCACACCGCCGCCGGGCCTCAAGTGGTACCACCCGGTGCATCTGCTGATGCTGGAAGAGCGCTTCCCGCTGCTGAGGGGCCTGCTGGCTGGCGGGCCCAAGGGGCTGGTCAACGAACCGGGTGTACGCATAGAGGGGGTAGGCGAGGTGCTGGCGGAGAAGATCGTCACCTTCTTCCGCCAAGCGCACAACCGGGAGGTCATCGACAAGCTGTTGTCAGCCGGTGTGCACTGGCCCGATCCCCGCCCGGATGCATCGGCGCCCAGGCCGCTGCAGGGACTGACCTTCGTGCTCACCGGCAAGCTCAGTCAAGCGCGCGATCACTACAAGGCGCTGCTGCTGGAGCGGGGCGCCAAGGTGGCGGGCAGCGTATCGAAGAATACCGATTACCTGGTTGCCGGCGAGGCAGCCGGTTCCAAGCTGACGAAGGCGCAACAGCTCGGTGTGAAGGTGCTCGACGAACAGGGCCTTCTCGAGCGACTGAAATAGGCGGATTTCCGCCCATATGCCGGCTAAAGGGATGCCGATTTCCGCACGTTTTCGCCCCAGTGTGGTGCATTGTGAAAACTGTACCGGTCAACGGTGTCAACCCAATTCTAAAATGTCCCCTTTTCTCCCAAGCTGAAATGTCCCCTTGGTGAGTCCGGGGTCATGAGGGGACGAGGGGGCGCCTCATCTCCAGGGATGGTCCGGTGCAGGCCTGTGGGCCCTGCGGTTGAGTTGGATGGTCTTGGCCTTCTCGACGGTGGCGTGGATGCTTTCTCGAGGATCTCCTGCCGGAGCGCATCGGCGATCTGGTTGTTGGGGCGCCTGCCCCGGTGGCGGGAAACCAGTCCAGCCGCTCCCTCGGCCCGGTATCGGACCACCAGGCGCTTGATCTGCCGCACGCTCAAGTCCAACTGCCGTGCCGCCTCTTTCTGCCGCAACTGCCGGTCGACAACCTGCTGAACCACCCCCAGCCGGTCCACCGTCTTCTGTGTCATCGCAATGGTCTCCTCTGTCACCACCCCTCCCGAAATCAAAAGGGGACATTTTAGAATTGGACAAAGGGGACATTACTGCTTTGGACTAACAACGCGTCTATGTCCTGTGTCAAGGGTATGAGGATCTCAACGACCATGACCAGCTTCGAGGTGACCCGGCGTTGCAGACAGCGACCGAGCAGGAGCAGGTATTGGGTAGCTCACCGACCTTGTGCCGTTTGGAGAACCGTATGGGCCGTGAGGCGGCGGTCGCCATTCACCATGTGCTGGTGGAGCGGTTCATCGCATCCTTCGCCGGGCCACCCGAAGAGTTGATTCTCGACTTTGATGCCACCGACGACCGGGTGCACGGCCTGCAGGAAGGGCGCTTCTTCCATGGTTATTACGATGCCTACTGCTTCCTCCCGTTGTATGTCTTTTGCGGTGAGCAGCTGCTGGTCGGTTATCTGAGGCCCAGCAATGTCGACGGCGCCAAGCATACCTGGGCCATCCTGGCATTACTGGTCAAACGACTACGCCAGGCCTGGCCTGCCGTGCGGATCATTCTGCGGGCCGACTCGGGCTTCTGCCGTCACCGTGTGCCGCGCTGGTGTGCGCGCCACGGTGTGGGCTACATTGTCGGCCTGGCGCGCAATAAGCGGCTGCAGCGAATGATCGAAGAATCGTTCGTGTCAACCCAATTCTAAAATGTCCCCTTTTCTCCCAAGCTGAAATGTCCCCTTGGTGAGTCCGGGGTCATGAGGGGACGAGGGGGCGCCTCATCTCCAGGGATGGTCCGGTGCAGGCCTGTGGGTCCTGCGGTTGAGTTGGATGGTCTTGGCCTTCTCGACGGTGGCGTGGATGCTTTGTCGAGGATCTCCTGCCGGAGCGCATCGGCGATCTGGTTGTTGGGGCGCCTGCCCCGGTGGCGGGAAACCAGTCCAGCCGCTCCCTCGGCCCGGTATCGGACCACCAGGCGCTTGATCTGCCGCACGCTCAAGTCCAACTGCCGTGCCGCCTCTTTCTGCCGCAACTGCCGGTCGACAACCCGCTGAACCACCCCCAGCCGGTCCACCGTCTTCTGTGTCATCGCAATGGTCTCCTCTGTCACCACCCCTCCCGAAATCAAAAGGGGACATTTTAGAATTGGACAAAGGGGACATTACTGCTTTGGACTAACACTGTACCGGTCAACGGTTGACGTTCCCGGATACAGGCGCGACACTCCGGACCGTGGTCGCCCGGAGCGGCCTGGATTCAAGAATACCAATTGCCTTGCTCGACAAGGACGGAGGATGCAGAAGATGATGAGAAAGATATTTGCGGCAGGCACCCTGCTGGCTGTCAGCGCAATGCCGGCGGCCCACGCCGGGGCGACGTTGGACGCGGTGAAGGCGAAGGGTTTTGTGCAGTGTGGTGTCAGCACCGGTCTGCCGGGATTCTCCGCGGCCAATGACAAGGGCCAGTGGGCCGGTCTGGACGTCGACGTGTGCCGCGCCGTGGCAGCCGCCGTGTTTGGTGACGCCAGCAAGGTCAAGTTTACCCCCCTGACCGCCAAAGAGCGTTTCACCGCGCTGCAGTCCGGCGAGATCGACATGCTCTCGCGTAACACCACCTGGACGCTGACCCGTGACACCAACCTGGGCTTGAACTTCGCCGGGGTCAACTACTATGACGGTCAGGGCTTCATGGTGCACAAGAGCCTGGGCGTGAAGAGCGCCAAGGAACTCGACGGTGCGGCCATCTGCATCCAGGCGGGTACAACCACCGAGCTGAACCTGGCCGACTACTTCCGTTCCAATGGCATGAAGTACCAGGCCATCACCTACGATACATCCGACGAGTCGGTAAAAGGTTTCGAGGCCGGTCGCTGTGACGTGCTGACCTCGGATCAGTCGCAGCTGTATGCGTTGCGCATCAAGCTGAAGAATCCTGGCAGCGCCGTGGTACTGCCGGAAGTCATCTCCAAGGAGCCGCTGGGTCCGGTCGTGCGCAATGGCGACGAGGACTGGCTGAAGGTCGTGCGCTGGTCGCTGTTTGCGATGATCAACGCAGAAGAGATGGGCGTCACCTCCAAGAACGTGGATGAGATGCGCAAGACCACCAAGGATCCGGGCAAACAGCGTCTGCTGGGCCTGTCCGGTATCAAGGGTCAGGGCCTGAAGCTGAGTGATGACTGGTCCTATAACATCATCAAGCAGGTGGGCAACTACAGCGAGGCCTTCGAACACAATGTTGGCATGGGCTCGCCGCTGAAGATTGCACGCGGCCTGAACGCCCTGTGGAGCAAAGGCGGTATTCAGTACGCACCGCCGATTCGCTGAGTGATCGACACGGCGCCTTCGGGCGCCGTGTTTTTTGCTGTTCCAACACTTGTAAGCTAAGCAGTAATCATGACCGACCATACGGACGAACAGGCGCCGGCAGCTGCGAGCTTCTGGCGGGATCCGCGCAAGCGCGCGATCGTTTTCCAGGTGATCGTGCTGGCCATCGTGCTGGGACTTGGCGCCTATATTTTTCACAATACGCTGCACAACCTCGAAAAGCGCGGTATCAGTACCGGCTTTGCCTTCCTGCACAACGAGGCGGGCTTCGGCATTCTGTTCAGCCTGATCCCATACGACGAGACCTATACCTTCGGGCGTACCTTCCTCGTTGGCCTGCTCAATACACTGCTGGTATCGGCCATCGGTATTGTACTGGCTACCATCCTCGGATTCATCGTTGGCGTGGCGCGCCTCTCGCATAACTGGATCATCAGTCGTCTCGCCAACCTCTATATCGAGATCTTCCGTAACGTCCCGCTGTTGCTGCAGATCCTGTTCTGGTATTTCGCCATGCTGCCGCTGTTGCCGCATCCGCGCCAGAGCCTGGCCTTCGAAGGCGGGATATTCCTCAACCGGCGCGGTCTCTATCTGCCGGCCCCGGTTGCCGAACCGGGTTTTGGCTGGGTGCTCGTGACCCTGGGTTTGGTAATCGCTGCGGTTGTTGTGCTTCGACGCTGGGCACATCGCCGCCAGGAGGCCACCTGGCAGATCTTCCCGGTCTTCTGGACCTCGCTTGCGCTGTTGATCGGCCTGCCCTTGTTGTCTTATGGCCTGCTGGGTGCGCCGCTGGACTGGGACTATCCGGCGCTCAAGGGTTTCAATTTCCAAGGTGGCATGACAGTGATCCCGGAGCTGGTGGCTTTGGCGATTGCTCTGGCCATCTATACCGCCGCCTATATTGCGGAGATCGTGCGTTCCGGCATCCAGTCGGTCAGTCATGGCCAGACCGAGGCCGCTTATGCACTGGGTCTCAAGCGGGGCACTACCCTGCGTCTGGTCATTATCCCGCAGGCCATGCGCGTGATCATTCCACAGCTCACTTCGCAGTACCTCAACCTGACCAAGAACTCCTCGTTGGCGCCGGCGATCGGCTATCCGGATCTGGTCGCGGTGTTTGCGGGCACTACGCTCAACCAGACCGGGCAGGCGGTGGAGATCATCGCCATGACCATGGGTGTATACCTGACGCTCAGTCTGACGATCTCGGCGTTCATGAACTGGTACAACAAGCGCATGGCGCTGGTCGAACGCTAGGGAGGTGGTTATGAGCGAGATGATGCAAGAGAAATACGCACCCGGTACCCATCCGGACTGGGAGCCGCCGGCAACCGAGGTTGGGGTGATCGGTTGGATGCGCGAGAACCTGTTTTCCAACTGGCGGAACTCGGCACTGACGCTGTTGGGCGTCTACCTGGTGTACCTGATCTTCGTGCCCCTGATCGACTGGGCCATTGTGAATGCCGACTGGGCGGGTGACACGCGGGACGCATGTACGTCGGGCGGCGCCTGCTGGGTGTTCGTGAAGGTACGTTTCAACCAGTTCATGTATGGTTTCTATCCGGCCGAAGAGTACTGGCGCGTGAATGCAACGGCTGTTCTGTTCGCGTTGATGATCCTTTGGCTGACGGTACCCCGGATACCGCTAAAGCGTGTTGCCGGTGTGTTGACTTTGTTTGTTTTTCCGATCGCGGCCTATTTTCTCCTGGGTGGCGGTGTGTTCGGGCTCTCGGAAGTGGAGACGACCCGCTGGGGCGGACTGACCTTGACTCTGATCCTGGCGGTGGTAGGGATCGTTGCCGCCTTCCCGCTGGGAATCATCCTGGCCCTGGGGCGGCGCTCCGAGATGCCCATCGTGCGCGCCCTGAGCGTGGCCTATATCGAGCTATGGCGTGGTGTACCTCTGATCACGGTACTGTTCATGTCCTCGGTGATGTTGCCGTTGTTCCTGCCGGAGGGCGTCAACTTCGACAAGCTGCTGCGCGCCCTGATCGGGATCATCCTGTTCCAGGCTTCGTATATCGCGGAGGTGGTGCGTGGTGGCCTGCAGGCTATTCCCAAGGGGCAGTACGAGGCGGCCGACGCGCTGGGTCTGAGCTATGGCAAGAAGATGGTCCTGATCATCCTGCCTCAGGCCCTGAAACTCGTTATCCCCGGCATCGTGAATACCTTCAATGAGTTGTTCAAGGACACCACCCTGGTGCTGATCATCGGCCTGCTGGACCTACTGGCTATCATCAAGGCGGCGCTCGAGGACTCCAACTGGCTGGGCTACTCTATCGAAGGCTATGTATTTGCCGGGGCTGTATTTTGGATATTCTGTTTCGGTATGTCACGCTACTCGCGGGCGCTAGAGCGCAAACTGCATACCGGACACAAGCGTTGAGACAGACACTATGACTGACAGAAAGACCCACCCCGCGTCGGAGGAGATCCCGGCGGTACAGTTGCAGGGCGTGCACAAATGGTACGGCGAATTCCATGTGTTGAAGAACATCAACATGGATGTGGCGCGCGGTGAGCGCATCGTGATCTGCGGACCGTCCGGTTCGGGCAAGTCGACCATGATCCGCTGTATCAACCGCCTTGAGGAACACCAGAAGGGGCATATCGTCGTCGATGGCACCGAACTGACCAGCGATGTAAAGAACATCGAGCAGATCCGTCGCGAAGTGGGCATGGTGTTCCAGCACTTCAACCTGTTCCCGCACCTTACCGTGTTGGAGAACTGCACCCTGGCGCCGATCTGGGTTCGCAAGATGCCCAAAGCCAAGGCCGAAGAGATCGCGATGCACTTTCTCGAGAAGGTGCGTATTCCCGAGCAGGCCAGCAAGTTCCCGGGGCAGTTGTCGGGTGGTCAGCAGCAGCGGGTCGCGATCGCGCGCAGCCTGTGTATGAACCCGGCCATCATGCTCTTCGACGAGCCGACCTCGGCACTCGACCCGGAGATGATCAAGGAGGTGCTCGACACCATGATCGAGCTGGCCGAGACCGGCATGACCATGCTGTGCGTGACCCACGAGATGGGCTTTGCCAAGACCGTGGCCAACCGGGTGGTGTTCATGGATGGCGGCGAGATCATCGAGACCAATGATCCGCACGCGTTCTTCGACAACCCGCAGCACGAGCGCACCCAGCTGTTCCTGAGCCAGGTCCTGCAGCATTAGCCGCGTAGCCCTCAGTCACGGCGTCTCCAAGATGTAGTCCGGATGAAGCGCAGCGGAATCCGGGATAGTCCATCGAGGACATCCCTGGACTGCACTTCGTTGCATCCAGGCTACGGGTTATGGTGGCTTATCCGTGTATCCTGGGCATGCTGAATTTTTCAAGGCCTCCCTGACAGGATAGAATTAGCAGCTTTCCCTGGCCAACGAAGTATCCGCATGACCGTCAAGACCCGTTTTGCTCCCAGTCCCACCGGCTATCTGCATGTGGGGGGTGCCCGCACGGCACTTTTCTCCTGGCTGTACGCGCGCCGTCATGGCGGGCATTTCGTGTTGCGTATCGAGGATACGGATCTGGAGCGATCCACCCAGGCGTCGGTCAACGCCATTCTCGAGGGCATGACCTGGCTGGGGTTGGAGTACGACGAAGGCCCGTTCTACCAGACACACCGTTTCGATCATTACAACGAGGTGATCGATACCCTGATGGAAAAGGGACTGGCGTATCGCTGCAACTGTTCGAAAGAACGCCTCGAGAAGCTACGCGAAGAGCAGATGGCTGCCAAGCAGAAGCCACGCTACGACGGCCACTGCTGTGATCGGGGGATCAGCCCGGATGAGCCGCATGTGATCCGCTTCCGCAACCCCCTGGAAGGCGAGGTGACCTTCGATGACCTGATTCGGGGGCGGATCACGGTCGCCAACAGCGAGTTGGACGACCTGATCATCCGCCGCAGTGATGGCTCGCCGACCTACAACCTGACCGTGGTGGTCGACGATCACGATATGGGCATCACCCAGGTGATCCGGGGCGACGACCATATCAACAATACGCCGCGCCAGATCAACCTCTACCAGGCCATGGGCTGGGATGTGCCGGCATTTGCCCATGTTCCCATGATCCTCGGTGACGACGGTTCTCGCCTGTCCAAGCGGCACGGGGCAGTCAGCGTCATGCAGTACAAGGAGGAGGGTTATCTGCCCGAGGCGTTGTTGAACTACCTGGTGCGCCTGGGCTGGTCCCACGGCGACCAGGAGCTGTTCTCCGTGGACGAGATGATAGAGCTTTTCGATCTGGAGGCGGTCAATCGCGCACCTTCCACCTTCAACACCGACAAGCTTAACTGGATCAACCAGCAGTACATCAAGGATGCCGATCCCGCCCATGTGGCCCGCCTGCTGTCGCCGCACATGGGGGATCTGGGCATCGATCCCAGTGAGGGACCCGATCTGGTCGAGGTGGTCGAGGCGCAGCGTGAACGTGCGAGCACCCTGGTCGAGCTGGCAGCGATCTCGGCCTTCTACTACCGTGACTTCGAGGAGTTCGATCCCAAGGCCTGCAAGAAGGTCTTCAAGGGTGAGGCGGACCAGGCATTGGCCGCTGTTTCGCAGCGGCTCGCTGCACTCGATGCCTGGGAACGCGAAGCGATTCACGACGCCATAAAGGAGACGGTCGATGCCCTGGGCGTCGGTTTCGGCAAGGTGGCCATGCCCTTGCGGATTGCCGTAACCGGCGGCGCGCCGTCTCCCGATCTCGACCTGACCCTGTACCTGGTCGGGCGCGAGGCCAGCCTTCGCCGCATCGATAGAGCGATTGCCACCATTCAGGATACACGCGCATGAGCAGTGACAACACGCCAGCCCCGAAGAATTTCATCCGCCAGATCATCGAGGAGGACCTGGCCTCGGGCAAGCACACCAGTATCCATACCCGTTTCCCGCCGGAGCCCAACGGTTATCTGCACATCGGGCACGCCAAGTCCATCGTACTCAATTTCGGGATCGGCGAGGACTATAACGGCAGCACCAACCTGCGTTTCGACGACACCAATCCGGCCAAGGAGGAGGAGGCCTTCGTCGAGGCGATCAAGGAGGATGTGCGCTGGTTGGGGTATCACTGGTCGGATCTGCGTTTTGCCTCGGATTATTTCGAGCAGCTCTACGACTATGCGGTCGAACTGATCGAGGCAGGCAAGGCCTATGTCTGCGACCTGTCGGCCGATGAGGTGCGGGAGTATCGCGGCACCCTGACCGAAGCGGGGCGCGAGAGCCCTTATCGTAATCGCAGCGTGGCGGAGAACCTGGATCTGTTCGCGCGCATGCGTGGTGGCGAATTCGAGGACGGCACTCGCACCCTCCGGGCGAAGATCGACATGGCCTCGCCGAACATGAACATGCGTGATCCGACCCTGTACCGTATCCGCCATGGCCTGGTACATCACCAGACCGGTGACGCCTGGTGTATCTACCCGATGTATGACTTCACCCACCCGATCTCGGACGCGATCGAGGGCATTACGCACTCCCTGTGCACCCTCGAGTTCGAGGACCACCGGCCGCTGTACGACTGGGTGCTGGACAACATCAGTATCGCCTGCCATCCGCGCCAGATCGAGTTCGCCCGGCTCAATCTCGAATACACCGTGATGAGCAAGCGCAAGCTGACCCAGTTGGTGAGCGAGGGACATGTGAACGGCTGGGACGATCCGCGCATGCCGACCATCGCCGGGCTGCGGCGCCGCGGCTACACCCCCGAGTCCATTCGCCAGTTCTGCAATGTGATCGGTGTGACGCGTTCCGACAGTACCGTGGAGATGGGGGTGCTGGAGAACGCCATCCGTTCGGATCTGGATGTCCACGCGCCGCGCCGGATGGCGGTTCTGCGTCCGCTCAAGGTGGTCATCACCAACTATCCGGAGGACCAGGTGGAGTCCCTGCAGGGTCCCAACCATCCCAAGAACGAGGCGATGGGCACCCGTGAGCTGTTGCTGACGCGTGAGATCTATATCGACCGCGAGGACTTCCGCGAGGAGGCGAACAAGAAATACAAGCGTCTGGTGCTCGGCAAGGAGGTGCGCCTGCGCAATGCCTATGTGATCCGCGCCGATGAGGTCATCCGGGACGAGGTCGGCGAGATCAGAGAGATCCACTGCAGCTACGATCCGGAGACCCTGGGCAGGAATCCCGAAGGGCGCAAGGTCAGGGGCGTCATCCACTGGGTTTCGGCCGGGAAGGGGATTCCGGCACAGATCCGTCTGTACGATCGCCTGTTTCGCGTGCCCACGCCGGGCAAGGACGGGGATTTCCTGTCCGACCTGAATCCGGAATCCCTGAGCGTCCTGACCGACTGTGTGGTGGAGCCGTCGCTGGCCAGGGTGGAGGCAGGCGCGCGTTTCCAGTTCGAGCGGGAGGGCTATTTCTGCCGCGATATCGAGGATGCCGATGATGGCAGGCCGGTATTCAACCAGGTGGTTTCCCTGCGCGATTCCTGGGGCGGATGACCCCATGGAAATCAACTGAAAAAAGTGGCCAGTAAGGGCTGTCAACCCAATTCTAAAATGTCCCCTTTTCTCCCAAGCTGAAATGTCCCCTTGGTGAGTCCGGGGTCATGAGGGGACGAGGGGGCGCCTCATCTCCAGGGATGGTCCGGTGCAGGC
>JAKRWE010000319.1 GCA_024712425.1 Chromatiales bacterium | reverse complement strand
CGTTTGCCTGCAGGCCCGCCCCGCCCTAAAATGCGTCCTCCCATCGCTGGTGTAGCTCAGCAGGTAGAGCAGCTGATTTGTAATCAGCCGGTCGCGGGTTCGATTCCTGTCACCAGCTCCAAACAGTCAAGACCATTCGGAAGCGAAACAACACCCCCCCACGCCTCTCGTTGGAGCGGCGCACCATGGGGGGTTACTTTTTTGGCCTGTTTACACACGATTAAAACCTGAGTAAAAAGGTTGGTTATTTGGGGCTCGCTGGGTTATTATTGGCCCATCCAAATAACACGATGCATGAAAGAACAGGAGTGTGAGATGAGTGTTGAGCTAGCGGAACGCGATGGCGATGGCTATCTGGTGGACATGAACGACTGGACCCCGGAGATCGGGCGGGCCATGGCGGAGGCCGATGAGGTCGAACTTGATGACGTCAAGTGGGAACAGATCATGAAGGCCCGCCAGTACTTCGAGGACGAGAATGTGGTACCGCCGATTCGCAAGTTCGCCAAGTATATTGGCCAGGATCAGAAAGAGATCTTCAAGATGTGGAAGACTGGCCCGATGAAGCCGATCACTAAATATGGGGGCCTGCCAAAACCCACCGGCTGCGTCTGATACAGCAACCTTGAACAGGCAGAACCCCGCTCCTCGCAGCGGGGTTTTTTATGGTCCCCGATCAGGGTGAAAATTGCCCTAACCCGAATATTTCATCCGCTTCTCGCTTTTCCGGGCGGTCAGTGGATGGAAGATGTGGTGCCTCGAACGGGACGTGGAAAGGCTCGTGAAGGGCTATTTTCTAGGCTGCAGGCACAC
>JAKRWE010000318.1 GCA_024712425.1 Chromatiales bacterium | reverse complement strand
GCCGTTGCTCGTCAAAAAGATTGCGTCGCAGCGTTACGAAATTATTGCTGGCGAGCGCCGTTGGCGTGCCGCATCGATCATCGATCTCGACGAAGTGCCGTGCATCATCCGGGATGATGTCACCGGTGCGAGACAGGTGATGTTCTCGCTGATCGAGAATATCCAGCGCAATCAGCTGAATCCGATCGAAGAGGCGGCGGGGCTACGGCGCCTAATCGATGAATTCGGCATGTCTCACCAGGAGGCCGCGAATGCAGTGGGCCGTTCGCGTAGTGCGGTGACCAATCTGCTACGGCTTCTGGAACTGGCTGAATCCGTGCAGGAGTCCTTGGCCGATGGGCGAATCGAGATGGGCCATGCGCGGGCGCTCGCCGGTGCCGACTATGACGGCCAGGCGCATTTGCTCACAAACCTGCTCGATGAGGGCTGGTCCGTGCGACAGACGGAAGCGGCCGTGCGGAGGTGGAAAGCAGAAGAGGGCGGGGCAACCGATAAGAAGACGCCGAAAGCGTATTACCCAAAAGAGCGGCTGCAGCAGATGGAGACACGCTTGGTCGAAGCGTTGGGCTATGAGGTAAAAATCAAGGCGTCCGCACAAGGCAAGGTGTCGATAACGCTGGATACATTGGATGACCTGGCGCTACTGCTGGCCGCATCGGAGAAGAACGAAAATGATGATCAGTAAAAAAGAAGGGGGGATCGGCTGATGGCCCTGTGGTTAGTGCGTGCTGGATCGCACGGAGAATACGAGCAGAAGTTTCTGGAAGAGAACCGGATTTATCTGACTTGGCACAATTTGAACAAATCGCCCGCGCAT
>JAKRWE010000317.1 GCA_024712425.1 Chromatiales bacterium | reverse complement strand
AGCCGGAGTACGCCTGGCCACAGGGCCAGCTGGTGATCATCATTGGCGACCCAGGCGTCGAATTGTTCGATGGGTTGTGCGTTCACTGTGCGGCCACGAAACCCCATCTGCAGTCGGCAGGCCGCCAGTGCGTGCATCTGCTTGCGCAGGGTTCGGTATCGACGGCCATCGGGATCCATGTCCATGAGCCGTAGGAACTCCGCGGCACTGTTTCCAATTGGGATTTCTGGCGTGTGGTTCCGTACGGCATGAGTAGAGATCCAGGCGAGAGCGAGCCGGGGTAGGGCGCCATAGGGAAGCGGCTGCAATGCCGGGCCGTACCCAATGTCGAGATAACCGGCTTGGATGTTCAGCCAGGCATCGCCGCTTTGGCGCAGGAAATGCTCGCCATCGACCCGTGACCGGGGCAACCCGACCTGGCACAGTAGGCTGTGTTGGAACGCGATGTCGGTTTGTTCCTCGGCGGCAAGAACAAAGTGGTCCCTGTCGCCGCCAAGGAGTGCGTGCTCTGCATCGGTTGAATTGGGAAGGAATTGATCATCCATGATCAGTTTTCGTCGAAGTGTTCCTAGCCGAATTGCACGGGCACAATATTGCCGCGCCGCTGATCACGGGCCATGTCCATAGCCCGTATCCGCTTGGCGATCCGGGCTTGCTCGGGCAACAGCGGGCGATAACCGTTGCCGGTGGAGCGGAAGTACGCTTCCTGACCCGCACTGGCGAGATGTACCCAGGGTGCACTGATAAAGGCATCGAGATCCATCTCGCGGTCGAGTTTACAGGTGCGCCAGACCGGCTCCCATTTGCGCCGCTGGGCTGCACACAGTTGCTCGAGTTTGGTATGCACGTTGGTGTCTCCTTAAACGGCGATGGTGTACGGCCTGAAGGCCACGCACGATAGCCTAGACACAACGCATTGATAAATCAACACAGCATGTCGATATAGGAAGC
>JAKRWE010000316.1 GCA_024712425.1 Chromatiales bacterium | reverse complement strand
CCACCATGCCAATGCCCTTGAGTCCTTGCCAGCGCCGGGGCGAAGGCAAGGTGTCCAGACAATCAGCCAGGTAGTAGCGGCGCTGTTCAATCCGGCCGTGTCCGACATCGACCTGTTCGTGGTGGCCCAGTAGCGCCTGACCGTCCTCAACACCGCCATCCACCGCCACGGCAAAGTAATCCACGATCGCTTCATGCAAGGACTTCTGGTTGCCCTTGACCGCCAGGGCGTAATCAGCCCCTTTCTCGACGATCTTGCCAGCAATCTTTTCCTGGCATCCCATCGCGTCAATGGTCACGATGCAGCCTTTAATTTCCAGCATGGCCAACAGTCGGGGAATGGCGGTAATTTCATTGGACTTCTCCTGTGTTTTGACCTGACCCAGGGAGAGCCCCGTCTGGCTTGCCCAGGCGCTGACCATGTGGATCGCGCCCATCTTGTCCTCCTGATCAAAGGACCGGCGCGCCGTTTTGCCGTCAATGGCAACCACTTCCCCCTCGGTCAGTCTGGCGACACTTTGCACCCAGCGACTGAAACAGGCGCTGACTTCCTCGGCCGGCAACCGTGACATCAGGCGGGCAATGCAGTCGTGCGAGGGGATTCCGTTTTCCAACGCTATCCATTGCCGCAGCCAGTCTTGTTTCTCTTTGCCGAAGGCTTCTATGGCCTCCCGGCCTTCAGCGCCACTGACCACCGCGCAGATGGTCAGTACGATAATATCCAGCAGTTGATGACGCTTGTGGCGTTCAATTCGCGGGTCTTCCAGGCTTGAAAAGGCTTCTTGCAGGCTCAGGGACATTTTGATTCCTCATACAGTTTTGCATGAATGATACTGAACTCGCTGTTTTAA
>JAKRWE010000315.1 GCA_024712425.1 Chromatiales bacterium | reverse complement strand
GTCGTTGCCACTCGTTCTTGCTGCGTCGCTTGTTCATAACCTGCTCCTGTCAGTGAATGCAGGGGCAGGTTATGGCGTGAGTGGCTACTCGGGAAGAACGGTGTGGTTTGAACGCTTACGGTGAAGCGGAAGAAACGGTTCGTACTGACGACGGACAGTAAGCACGCGCTGCCGGTGGCAGAGAATGTGTTGAACCGAGACTTCACCCCGACGGAGAAGAATCGGGTGTGGACGACCGACATCACGTACATCTGGACCTTACAGGGCTGGGTGTACCTGGCGGTAGTGATTGATCTGTATTCTCGCCGGGTCGTTGGCTGGCACGTGGATCGCCGTATGGAAACGGCGTTGGCCAGTCGGGCGGTAATCCCCCCGAAAAACAGCAGTGCCCAGAAGTGGAATTTTCTCGTAATGTGCACAGAGGAGATCCCACATGCGCAAGTCCCGATACACCGACAGTCTGATCATCAGCATTCTCAAGCAGGCGGAGGCCGGTACACCGGTGCCCGACCTGTGCCGTGAGCACGGCATGAGTAGCGCCACCTTTTACAAGTGGCGCGCGAAGTACGGCGGCATGGATGCGTCCATGATGGTCCGGCTCAAGGAGCTGGAAGAGGAAAACCGCCGCCTGAAGAAAATGTATGCCGAGGAACGAATCAAGGCCGAGATCCGCAAGGAGGCCCCTGAGGGAAAGCTCTGAGGCCATCTCAGCGGCGTGAGATGGCCAAAGAGTAAGCGTTCAAACCACACCGTTCTTCCCGAGTAGCCACTCACGCCATAACCTGCCCCTGCATTCACTGACAGGAGCAGGTTATGAACAAGCGACGCAGCAAGAACGAGTGGCAACGACTG
>JAKRWE010000314.1 GCA_024712425.1 Chromatiales bacterium | reverse complement strand
CTGAGCGATGTGATCAAGACCCCGAAGGGTTACTACCTGGTGACCATCCTGGAACGCAAGGCGGGCGAGGATCGTCCCTACGCCGGTGTGCGCGACAAAGTGCGGCAGGCGTTGTTGAACAGCAAGCTGATCGATTACGTGCGTGAACTGGAAGGCAGGTACAAGGTGAGCTGGAATCTCCAGGAAATGTTTGCCGGCAAGTCCGCCGAAAAATAAGGAGTAGCCCGATGTTTCAGCTTGTATGTGCCTGGCGGCGGCCGGCTGTCGCCGCGCTCGTGCTGGCGGCATACGCCGGGCTCAGTCCGGTGGCACCTGCCGCCGGGGAGGGATCCCATCGTACAGCCCGGCTCGCGCTGCCGTCGAAGAACAACAACGCCTGGGAACTGAAGCCGGTTCGTTTGCCTGATATGGACGGCAAGGAGCGGGCGCTGAAGGACTGGTCGGGCAAGGTGATCATGCTCAATTTCTGGGCCAGCTGGTGCAGTCCGTGCCAGTACGAGATCCCGGAGTTTGTCGGGTATCAGGACAAGTATGGCGCCAGGGGGCTGCAGGTGGTCGGTATCGGCCTGGACGAGGCGCGCAAGCTGAAGAACGTAGCGCGTACGCTCGGCATCAACTACCCGGTCATGGTGATCGACGAGGCGGCGGGCGCAGATCTTATGCGCGAATGGGGCAACGATACCGGCATCATCCCCTATACCGTGATCATCGACCGCGACGGGCATATCCGCTATATCCACCGCGGGCGTATGGATGCGTATGCCTTCGACCACTTCGTAAAGCCGTTGCTGGATTCCTGGCCCGGCCCTGCCGCGCCTTCCTCGTACATAGGGGTAACCCGAATGGTAATCCCCGGGGG
>JAKRWE010000313.1 GCA_024712425.1 Chromatiales bacterium | reverse complement strand
ACCGAAAAAGCAAAACCCACCCCTGCCGGTCGACCTTTTCGCCGGCAAGGCAACCAACCGCCACCAACGTTTCTGCAGCATCCCGTAGTGCTAGAAGACCTGGGAACAGGGGTTGCTAGCTTCTTAGACAATGGGCCAAGGACAGCGAGTCTGTTCCAACGAACCATAGGGCCCATCCTATCGCAACGCCCACTACCATCGGGCAAGTTTCTCATCGGCTGCCGATCGAGACAACAGCAAGAGGCCCTCCTCAAAACTAAAGTGCTCGGTGGAGTCAACGTGGCTTGCTCCATTCCACAGCCAACAACTGAGGGGGTCATCAGACCAGTACCAACCAATGTAGACTGTCAATTCCTGGTAGACCACTCAACCGTAAAAGAAGTGCGCCGCCTGACTAACCGGGACGGCACACGATCCCAGGCAATCAAAATAACCTTTTTCTCACCGCAGTTACCAAGCAGTATTAAACTGGACTACCAGGAGTTCGTGGTGCATGCCTATGTGCCACCGGTCAGGCGATGCACCACGTGCAACAAGCTGGGCCACCTTAAGGCACAATGCAGGAGCACAGTGCCGGTGTGCCCACGCTGCGGCAGTCGGGGCCACACGCCTGACGTGTGTCCCAACAAACTTTGCTGCCTCAACTGCGGAGGCCCTCACTCGGCAGCCTACCAAGGCTGCCCACAACAACGTTTGCGCCTTATCGCAAACAGAATCCGGTCTGGGACCTTTATCCCATACTCGGAAGCCCTTAAACGAGCACACGTAGAAGTAGAGGATAGGAAAAAGCCACTACAGCCGATAGCAGAGACTGCGCCGCACGACCCCTTCTGGCGTGAGGAGCCCGCAGTCTCAAAAACATTCGAACCAC
>JAKRWE010000312.1 GCA_024712425.1 Chromatiales bacterium | reverse complement strand
GACCGACTGGGGGTGCCTCGGCTCTCATGACCTCAACTTCCCGAACCGCCCGGTGCGGACCCGCATGCCGGGTGGTGTGGGAGGGGCTCGGTCAGGTAACCTGACCGCCCCTATCCCGATCCACGAAGAATACAAAGGCGCTGCAGACATGTAGGAGCGGCCTTGGCCGCGAAACGGGCACGGGATGGTCTGTATGCCGTCTTCTTCGCGGGCAAGCCCGCTCCTACGGGGTATGGTTTGTAGGAGCTGCCTTGGCAGCGAATGGCGATGGCACAGTTCCGGACAGGAGCAATGTTTCTTCGCGGGCAGTAACCGTTCAAACCACACCGTTCTTCCCGGGCCGCCCCTCGCGCCATAACCTGCCCCTGCATTCACTGACAGGGGCAGGTTATGAACAAGCGATACAGCAAGAACGAGTGGCAACGACTGATCGACGAGCAGGCGGCCAGCGGCCTGACCCAGAAGGCCTTTTGCGCACAAGCAGGCATTGCGGTGGCGACCCTTGGCTATTGGAAGCGCAAGCTACGGGATGAAGGTGCGCCCCGTCCCGATGAGCCAGTGGGTCTGCAGGGCGTGACACTGGACGACTGGATCCAGCTCACACCCCCGTCGCCGGGGCCGGCGGCCGGTTGGCACATCGAACTCGACCTTGGGGATGGGCTCTGCCTGCGCCTGCACCGGGGATAGCCATGCTGTTGCCCGAGTCCGGTGTCCGGCTGTGGCTGTATACGCCACCGACGGACATGCGCAAGTCCTTCGATGGGCTCTCAGCCCTGGTGCGGCAGAAGCTGGCCGAGGATCCGACCAGTGGTCAGCTGTTCGTGTTCATCAACCGCAAGCGCACCCAACTGAAGGTACTCTACTTCGAGCAGGGCGGTTACTGTCTGTGGAGCAAGCGCCTGGAGGCGGGACGGTTCCACTTCAACGCCCAGGGTGGCGACAAACAGGCGCTGAGCTGGACCGATCTGAAGCTGATCGTCGAGGGCATCGACTTGGCGTCGGTGCGCCGCTTCAAGCGCTATCAGCATGGTCATCAGCGACCTGAAGCGGTATAATGCAGCGCATGCAAGTCACGGATTGCACAGCGAAAAATGCCTTATCCGACATCTCGGATCCGGAAGCTGTCATCCATTCCCTTCAGGCGG
>JAKRWE010000311.1 GCA_024712425.1 Chromatiales bacterium | reverse complement strand
CTATGCGCCGAAGATCAACGAGACCTATGCCGAGATGGCGGCCCACTACGGCACGGCGGTGCTGCCGGCACGTCCCTACAAGCCCAAGGACAAGGCCAAGGCGGAGGTGGCCGTACAGGTGGTCGAACGCCGGATCCTGGCCAAGCTGCGACATCGCACGTTCTTCTCGCTGACCGAGCTGAATACGGCCATCGCCGAGCTGTTACCCGAACTCAACCAGCGCCCCTTCCAGGGCCGCACCGAGAGCCGGTGTGACCTGTTCGAAGCCTTGGATCGACCGGCCCTCAAGGCACTGCCCCAGGACGACTACGAGTACGCCGAATGGCGCAAGGCGAAGCCGGGCATCGACTACCACGTCGAGGTGGACAAGCGCTTCTACAGCGTGTCCCACGCCCTGGTCGGGCAGGCCCTGGACCTGCGCATCACCGCCACCACCGTCGAGGTGATGCACAAGGGGAAGCGGGTCGCCAGCCATGCCCGACACGGCCAGGGGCGCTACAGCACGCTCACAGAGCATATACCCAAGTCCCACCAGGCCCACCGGGACTGGTCACCGGGGCGCTTTATGAACCGGGCCGCCGACATCGGTCCCTGTACCGCCCAGGTGGTCAAGCAGCAGCTGGAGGACCGTCCACATCCTGAGCACGGCTACCGCGCCTGCCCGGGGCTGCTGAACCTCGGCAAGCGCTATGACCCCACACGGCTGGAGAAGACCTGTGAGCGCGCTCTGGCGATCCGTTCAGCGAGCTACCAGAGTGTAGCCTCCATCCTCCAGCAGGGGCTCGACCAGCTGCCCCCGGAGGACGAGAACAGCACCCAGGGGGAGCTGCCCCTGCACGGCAATGTCCGCGGTGCAGGCTACTACCACTGAGGAGGAAACGATCATGCTGAACCAACAGACCGCCGACCAACTGCGCGCCCTCAAGCTCACCGGCATGCTCGAGGCCCGGGAGCAACAGCGCGAGCAACCACAGACCCACGATCTCAGCTTCGACGAGCGCCTGGCCCTGTTGGTCGAGCGCGAGGTGCTGCACCGGGAGAGCCGGCGGCTGGCGCGCCTACTCAAGGC
>JAKRWE010000310.1 GCA_024712425.1 Chromatiales bacterium | reverse complement strand
TCTTCATGCTGGGAGGTGAGAGCTATCGACTGAAGCACAAACGCGAGAGCTGATTTTTTGTCGCCCCGGGTGGGTCAATTTTATTGGCCGAAGGGGGGGTCAAAATTATTGGCCATTGACAGAGGCGAAATCGCGCGAGATCACCCTGTTGCAGGAGGAACTGGAACAGGAGCGCAAGCGTGCCTCCACCGACCCCTTGACCGGGCTGGCCAATCGCCGCGCCTTTACCGAGGCACTGACCCACGCCAGCCAGACCACCGGCGCACCGGGCGAACTGACACTGCTGATGGCGGACATCGACCACTTCAAGCGAATCAACGATACCCACGGCCACCTGATCGGCGACCGGGTGATCCGCTTCCTCGCACAGGTTTTACAGCAGAACACCAAGGGCAAGGATCTTGCCGCGCGCTATGGTGGTGAGGAGTTCATCGTGATGCTGACCAACACCGGACTGCGCGGGGCCGAGGTGGTGGCAGAGGCCATACGCGCCGCGGTGGCCGACGCCAAGCTGGTGCGCTCGGACAACAAGCAACCGCTGGGACAGATCACCGTATCCCTCGGGGTCGCCAGCTACCACCCGGGCGAGGATCCGCTGGAGACCATCAACCGCGCCGACCAGGCCCTGTACAAGTCCAAGCAGAGCGGCCGCAACCGAGTCGCTGTCGACATGGATATCAGCGGCATCCAGCTAACCCGAATATTTCACAAATAAAAAGGGCAAAACCCGTGTAGTTCGTTAAAATTCAG
This sequence comes from Chromatiales bacterium, assembly GCA_024712425.1. Lineage (GTDB taxonomy): Bacteria > Pseudomonadota > Gammaproteobacteria > Chromatiales > Chromatiaceae > MONJU. Next base: position 150 of record JAKRWE010000310.1, on the reverse strand, counting down.
TTGGTTACACTGGATCCGAACAAGGTTTCGCCCGTGACAAAATGTACCCAAGAAAGCTTTGATTTTCCACCGCTGAAACGCCACCGGATCGAGGCCCGATTTTCAGGCGGGGATATCACCAGCGATGGTGGCCTGTTGTTGCTCCGGCAA
>JAKRWE010000030.1 GCA_024712425.1 Chromatiales bacterium | reverse complement strand
CAGCCGGTCCACCGTCTTCTGTGTCATCGCAATGGTCTCCTCTGTCACCACCCCTCCCGAAATCAAAAGGGGACATTTTAGAATTGGACAAAGGGGATATTACTGCTTTGGACTAACAGTGGCTATTTCGTGGTTGACGGAAGGGGTGGCGATCTATAGAATTCCGCTCCTTTCTGCAGCCATCCCTTGATTTGGGTGGTTGTTTGCATCGTAATCATTTTTTGGAGAGTGTGCAGCTATGTACGCCGTTATCCAGACCGGGGGCAAGCAGCATCGCGTGTCCGAAGGCACCACCCTGAAGGTGGAAAAGATCTCTGCTGACGAAGGGGCCAGCGTCGAGCTCGACAAGGTCCTCATGGTTGCCGATGGCGACGATGTGAAGGTGGGTGCACCCTATGTCGAGGGCGGCAAGGTGACTGCCACCGTCAAATCGCATGGCCGTGGTAAGAAGGTGCAGATCATCAAGTTCAAGCGCCGCAAGCATCACATGAAGCGCCAGGGCCATCGTCAGGCCTATACGGAGCTTGAAGTTACCGGAATCAGCGCAGGCTGAGGGAGACTAGACAATGGCACACAAGAAGGCGGGCGGCAGTACACGCAACGGCCGCGATTCGGAATCCAAACGGCTTGGCGTCAAGCGTTTCGGTGGACAGGTCGTCAGTGCTGGCAGCATCCTGATCCGTCAGCGTGGCACCAGAGTTCATCCCGGCGTCAACGTGGGCTGTGGCAAGGACCACACCCTGTTCGCGAAGACCGACGGCGTGGTGAAGTTCGAGACCCGGGGCGCGAAAAGCCGCAAGTATGTGAGCGTGATTCCCGCCTGAGTGGGGATCTCCCGGGTACTTCGAAAAGGCCTCGTCGTTGGACGGGGCCTTTTTGTTTATTTCGTTCCAGTTAATGTGGAAAACACTCAACCACAAAGAACACGAAGGACACAAAGTGCATTGCCAGTTCGCCTTGCCTACACATTAATCTATCTTGCTATGCGCCTGAAGCAGCCAATATGACAAAGTAGAATTAATCGATCATCTTCGTGTTCTTTGTGCTCTTCGTGGTTGATCTGATACATGAATGATTGGCGCGGAAAACACTCAACCGTAAAGGACGCAAAGAGCGGCAAAGAGGATGAAAGTGACAACGGCACTGTTCATCGGGCCAGGTGTGAATCTGCCCGTGGACTTCCCATGATCGGGGGTGTAGCCAGGGATTCATGATCTTTGTGTTTCTGGTGGTGAACAATTGAACCTATGAAATTCGTCGACGAAGCAACGATCAAGGTGGAGGCCGGGGACGGCGGCAACGGCTGCGTCAGTTTTCGTCGCGAGAAATACATTCCCAAGGGCGGTCCCGACGGTGGTGACGGCGGGGACGGTGGCAGCGTCTACCTGGTCGGTGACAGCGGGTTGAACACCCTGGTGGATTTCCGGCACAAGCGGTCGCACCGGGCGGAACGTGGCCAGAACGGTATGGGAAGGCAGATGACCGGTCGCAAGGGCGCCGACCTCGAGGTGCCGGTGCCTGTCGGAACGCGGGTCGTCGATCTGGACACGGAGGAGGTGATCGGCGAGGTGCTGGAGCACGGGCAGCGTCTGCTGGTGGCCCAAGGTGGGCAGCATGGCCTGGGTAACATCCATTTCAAGAACAGCACCAACCGGGCGCCCCGGCAGTCGACCCAGGGAACCCCGGGTGAGCGCAGGAACCTGCTGCTGGAGCTGGTCGTACTGGCTGATGTCGGTCTGCTGGGGCTGCCGAATGCCGGCAAGTCCAGCCTGATCAGCGCGATGTCGGCGGCGCGTCCCAAGGTCGCCGATTACCCCTTCACCACGTTGTATCCCAATCTCGGGGTCGTCGGCGCGGGCTCCGACAGGAGTTTCGTGATCGCCGATATCCCCGGCGTGATTCGGGGTGCTGCCGAAGGCACCGGCCTGGGTATACAGTTTCTCAAGCACCTGTCCCGCACCCGCCTGCTGTTGCACCTGGTCGATATCGCGCCCATGGACGAGGATGTCGATCCGGCGGAGCAGATCCGCGAGATCGAGGCGGAGCTCGTGCAATACGACGCGTCGCTGGCGCAACGCGAGCGGTGGTTGGTTCTGAGCAAGATCGACCTGATGGACGCGGCAGCTTATGCGCACAAGCGCGATGAACTGGTTCGCCGGCTCGACTGGCGTGGTCCGGTGTTTGGTGTCTCCTCGGTGAGCCGACAGGGACTCCGGGAGCTGGAGAATGCGATCGTGGCCCATCTGCATGCACAGCGCGAGGATGTGCCGGAGGCGTGCTCCGACGATGGTGAACAGGAGGCGGATCAGGCGCCCTACGATCCGACACGCTCATGAAACAGCACGCCGATATCCGCGGGACCAGGCGCTGGGTGGTGAAGATCGGCAGTGCGCTGATCACCGGCAACGGCAAGGGTCTGGATCGCGAGTCTCTGCGGGACTGGGTCGATCAATTGGCCGACCTGCTGGAGAATGGGCATGAGATCGTACTGGTGTCTTCCGGTGCGGTCGCCGAGGGGATGTCGCGCATGGGCTGGAAGGCCCGACCCACCGCGCTGCATGAGCTGCAGGCGGCAGCGGCCGTGGGCCAGATGGGCCTGGTGCAGGCATGGGAGAGCTGCTTCAAGCGGCGCGGGCGTCATACCGCGCAGGTGTTGCTGACCCATGATGACCTGTCCAACCGACGCCGCTACCTCAACGCGCGCAGTACCCTGCGTACCCTGGTGTCGCTGGGTGTGGTGCCGGTGGTCAACGAGAACGATACCGTGGCCAACGAGGAGCTGCGTTTCGGGGACAACGATTCGCTGGCTGCGCTGGTCGCCAACCTGGTCGAGGCGGACCTCATGGTGCTGCTGACGGATCAGGCGGGCCTGTACAGCGCGGACCCGCGCGTCGACCCCGATGCCGAACTGGTATCCGTTACCGAGGCCGGTTCGGCGGCGCTCGATGGCATGGCGACTGCCACGGGCGGGGTGCTGGGTCGTGGCGGGATGTACACCAAGGTGCGGGCCGCGCGTCTTGCGGCCCGCTCCGGAACGGCGACCGTGATAGCCGGAGGCCGGGAGCCCGGGGTGCTCTACCGTCTGGCGCAGGGAGAGGCCCTGGGGACCCTGCTGCGTGCCGCCCAGGAGCCGGAGGCGGCACGCAAGCGCTGGCTGGCGGGCCACTTGCAGGTCAACGGGCGCCTGGTGCTGGATGAAGGCGCGGTCAGGGTGCTGCGCCAATCCGGCTCCAGCCTGCTGGCGGTCGGGGTCAAGGCGGTCGAAGGTCGGTTCCGGCGCGGCGAACTGGTTTCCTGCGTGGATGGCGAGGGGATCGAGGTGGCGCGCGGGCTGGTGAACTATTCGGCGGACGAGACGCGCCGGATCATTGGCCATCCCTCGTCCGAGATAGAAGGTATCCTCGGCTACGTGGATGAAGAGGAGCTGATCCACCGGGACAACCTGGTGCTGGTCTGAGCTTCTGCTCCAGCCGGAGGGTTTCAGACAAGAAAAAAGCCCCACCACATCCGTGCGGCGGGGCTCATGTCGCCCGGCTTGGTTGGCAAACTCGCGGTCCTTCCTGCCACTCCGTGGCGCCGGGTCGTTCCTTGCTTGTCCTTGTTGGCGACAGGTTCAGTATCGTCCAGGCGGGGGATTCTGTCTTGCGTCTTGTTCCTGCCGTGCTGTAGGAAAAATCTGATATTGATTCTGTTTGGCTATATTGACGGTGCTTGGTGGGATTGCGCGACTTCATGTGTCCGTCGAGCCTCCAGGGACGAATTTACGGCGTGATACATGAAGCTGTGCAAGCCCTCCATGTTCGGGTGCACCCAATAATAATGTCAGAGCTCCGGCAGGGCTGGTCGGGGCAAGAAAAAACCGGCCAGCGGCCGGTTCTTTCGGAGCTTGTCGCGAGCAGGCTTACAGTGCCTTGATCTGCGCGTTGAGGCGGCTCTTGTGGCGGGCGGCCTTGTTCCTGTGGATCAGGCTCTGGCCGGCCATGCGGTCCAGAAGCGGTGCAGCGGTCTTGAATGCGGCTTCCGCTGCGGCCTTGTCACCGGCATCGATGGCGTTGATGACCTTTTTCACCTCGGTGCGCATCATGCTGCGACGGCCCGCGTTGTGCTGACGACGTTTTTCCGCCTGGCGTGCGCGCTTGCGTGCTTGTGCAGAGTTGGCCACTTCGGATCTCCTGAGTGTTCGGCTTCGTAAAAAGACGGCGAATTATGTGGATGCCGACGGTGCTTGTCAAGCGATTTTGCGGCGCGCGCAGGGTGTTGTCATCTAACTCGGGTGAGGTGGGCAGTCTGCTCGGAAACCTTCGGCAGCAGGGATGCTGTCGTAGAGCCTACATGGATGTATTCACGGCGTTTTTCCGAGCAGACTGCCCGCCTCACTTTGCAGTGAGTCACGAGCTTGGATGACGGAGCCCTGGGATGCACCCGCGAAGGATAGCCATCGGCGCGAACTCCCCTATAATCCCCGCTTTCCGCCGTGTTTCCCCAGGAACAGGACGCTGTCACTCTTTCGATCACTGTCGACTGTCGGGGTCTTTACCCTGTCATCCCGTATCCTGGGGTTCGTCCGGGATCTCGTGCTGGCGCACGTGTTTGGCGCCAATGCGATGACCGACGCCTTCTCCGTGGCGTTCAAGATCCCCAATTTTCTGCGTCGTCTGTTTGCCGAAGGTGCCTTCGCGACCGCCTTCGTGCCCGTGCTGACCGAGTACAAGACCCGTGGCGATATACATGAACTGAGGGATTTCATCGATCACGTGGCGGGGAACCTGGGCCTGGCGCTGCTCGTGATCTCCGCTGTGGGCGTGATCGCGGCGCCGCTGGTGATCGGCCTGTTCGCCTTCGGTTGGGTGATGGACGAGCAGCATGCCAAGCTGGAGCTGGCGGCGCATATGCTGCGGCTGACCTTTCCCTACCTGTTCTTTATCTCCCTGACCGCCTTTGCGGGCGGCATCATGAATGCCTGGAACCGCTTCGCGGTGCCGGCGTTCACCCCGGTACTGTTGAACCTGTCCCTGATCGGCTGCGCCCTGTGGCTGAGTCCGCACATGCAAGAGCCGGTCATCGCCCTGGGCTGGGGCGTGCTGCTGGCGGGAGTGACCCAGTTCGTGTTTCAGCTGCCCTTCCTGTCCCGGATGGAGTTGCTGCCACATCCCAGGGTCAGCTTTGCCGACCCCGGCGTGCGGCGTATCCTGCGCCTGATGGTGCCTGCCCTGTTCGCCGTATCGGTCACCCAGATCAACCTGCTGGTGGACACCGTGCTGGCCTCCACGCTGGCGACCGGCAGCATCTCCTGGCTGTATTACTCCGACCGCCTGATGGAGTTCCCGCTGGGCGTGCTGGGTGTGGGGCTGGGGACGGTGCTGCTGCCGCAACTGTCGCGCGAACGCGCCACCGAGTCGCCGGAGGCGTTTCAGCGTACCCTGGACTGGGGCTTGCGCATGGGGCTGCTGTTCGGGCTGCCGGCGGCCGTGGGGCTGGCGGTGTTGGCCGGCCCGATGATCGGCACCCTGTTCCTGTCGGACGTGTTCACCCCGAATGACGTGCTGATGGCGCGACAGAGCCTGATGGCCTATGCGGCCGGACTGTTGGCATTTATCCTGATCAAGATCCTTGCTCCCGCCTATTACGCCCGCCAGGATACCCGCACGCCGGTGCGCATCGGCGTGATCGCGATGCTCGCCAACATGCTGCTCAACCTGTTGCTCATCTTCCCGCTCAAGCATGCCGGTCTCGCCCTGGCGACCACCCTGTCCGCCTATCTGAATGCCTACCTGCTGTGGCGGGGGTTGTATCGCGAGGGCAGCTACCGGCCGGCAGCAGGCTGGGGCCGGTTGCTGGTGCAGGTGCTCGTGGCCTGCGCGGCCATGAGCGGGGTGCTGGCCTGGGGGGCTGATGGACTGGAGCGCTGGTTCGAACTCGGCCATGCCGGCAGGGCTGCGCAACTTGGACTGTGGATCGTGACGGGGGTGCTGACCTACTTTGGTGTGTTGTGGCTTGCCGGGGTGCGCCCGGCGCTGTTTCTTCGTTCAGGGGGTATGCGTTGATGGCCCGGTTCCTGCTGATCAGCCTGCTGGTGACATTGCTGGATCAACTCAGCAAGAGCTGGGTGGTGCAACATTTCATCGAACACGAGGTGGTGGAGGTGTGGCCGGTATTCAATCTGACCCTGGCCTATAATGCGGGGGCTGCCTTCAGTTTTCTTGCCGGGGCCGGCGGATGGCAGCAGTACCTGTTCGTGGGCCTGGCCCTGATCGTGTCGCTGGTGCTGGTCGTGTGGCTGGCGCGTCTCGATGCCTCGCGCCGGCTGGAGGCCCGGGGGCTGAGCCTGATCCTGGGCGGGGCGGTCGGTAACCTGATCGATCGACTGATGCTGGGCAAGGTGGTGGATTTCCTGCAGTGGCACTGGGGAGCGCACTATTTCCCGTCGTTCAATCTTGCCGACAGCGCCATCACGCTGGGGGTCGTGCTGCTGTTGCTGGACTGGCTTCTCGACCGGCCGGATCGGAAAAATCCTACACCGCCATCGGGATAATCGTCTCGCCACGGCCGGGGCGCCCCGGCATACTTCACTCAACCGTTACCACAGGGATGACGGGCGGGGCAGGGAGGCCCCAACCACAGGGTGGTGGTGCTTCATGAATGGAGGCCCGACCGGTGGCGGCAACCTACTCTCAGGGATGAGGGTGGGGTTTTTTATGCGCGAACCGCGCTCATTCCCCGGATTTACAGGCGCTTGCGATATAATTGGCCGCTGATTTTGCGGGGGCGGCGTGTTACTTATTCGCGGACAACACAATTTGCGTGCGGAACACCGGGGATGCGTGGCGACCATCGGTAACTTCGACGGTGTGCATCTCGGTCACCAGGCCGTGTTTGCCGCGCTCAGGGAGCGGGCCTCTGAGCATGGCCTGCCCTCGCTGGTGATCACCTTCGAGTCTCAGCCGCTGGAATATTTCCGTCCCGAACAGGCCCCGCCGCGCCTGACCCGGGCGCGTGAAAAGCTGCACCTGATCCGCGAGGCCGGCATGGACCGGGTTCTGCTGCTGCGCTTCGACCAGGATCTGGCGATGATGCCCCCGCAGGACTTCATTCGGGATATCCTGGTGGACGCGCTGGGGATCCGGCATCTGTACGTGGGAGACGATTTCCGCTTCGGACGCGAGCGTACAGGCGATTTCGCCATGCTCCTCGAGCAGGGCCGGCGCAACGGGTTCAGTGTCGAGAGTCTGAACACGGTCAGCGATGCCTGCGGCCGGATCAGTAGTACCCGCATACGGGAGGCGCTTGCGGCGGGCGATTTGGCCACGGCGCGTTGCTGTTTGGGGCGTGATTACTCGGTCAGCGGGCGGGTCGAGCATGGCCACAAGCGGGGCCGCACGATCGGCTTTCCGACCATGAATGTCGGCCTGGCCCGGCGCAAGAGCCCGGTACGCGGGGTTTTTGCCGTTCGCGTGGACGGGCTGGAGGACGAGCCGGTGGCTGGGGTGGCGAATGTCGGCAACCGTCCCACGCTGCAGGGGGATGACCGCTTCCTGCTGGAGGTGCACCTGTTCGATTTCGATCGACAGTGCTATGGCGAACAGGTCACGGTGCGTTTTATCGAGCGCATCCGCGACGAGAAAAAATTTGATTCATTCGACGAACTGCGTGAGCAGATCTTCCGCGACGCCGGCGTTGCTGAAGAACTGCTGATGCGGGAATCGTCCCCTTGTATTGGAAACCAGGCCTGACCGTGAGCAACTACAAAGATACCCTGAACCTGCCCAAGACCGGCTTCCCGATGAAGGCCAACCTGGCCCAGCGTGAACCCGAGATGCTGAAACGCTGGGAGTCCGGGGGGCTCTACCACAAGATCCGCGAAGCCTTTGCCGGGCGCGAGAAGTTCATTCTGCACGATGGCCCGCCCTATGCGAACGGCGATATCCATATCGGGCATGCGGTCAACAAATTGCTCAAGGACATGATCGTCAAGGGGCGGACCCTGGATGGATTCGACGCGCCCTATGTCCCGGGCTGGGACTGCCATGGCCTGCCGATCGAGTTGCAGGTCGAAAAGAAGGTGGGCAAACCGGGACGCAAGGTCAGTGCGGCGGATTTCCGCCAGGCCTGCCGCGACTATGCCTTCAAGCAGGTGGACCGCCAGCGCACCGATTTCAAGCGCCTGGGGGTGCTGGGCGACTGGGAGAATCCCTATCTCACCATGAATTTTGTCCAGGAGGCGGATATCGTCCGCTCGCTCGGACGCATCGCGGTCAACGGCCATATCGTCAAGGGCGCCAAGCCGGTGCACTGGTGCACCGACTGCGGTTCGGCGCTGGCCGAGGCGGAGGTGGAGTACAAGGACAAGGAGTCCTGGGCTATCGATGTGCGATTTGCAGCCGCGGAGCCCGACGAACTGGTCTCCCGCTTCGAGGGCGAGGCCGGCGAAGGACCGGTCTCGGTGGTGATCTGGACCACCACGCCCTGGACCCTGCCGGCCAACCAGGCAGTGGCGCTGAATGCCGAGCTGGACTACGTGCTGGTGCAGGCGAGCGGGGAGCGCTTGGTGCTGGCCGACGGCATGCTGGCGGCCGCCATGCAGCGCTGGGGCATCGGCGACTACCGGGTACTGGGCAGCGCCAGGGGCGCGGCACTGGAACACCTGCGCCTGCGTCATCCCTTCTACGACAGGCAGGTGCCCATCATCCTGGGTGAACACGTCACGCTGGATGCCGGCACCGGTGCAGTGCATACCGCGCCCGGGCACGGCGTGGAGGATTTCATGGTCGGGCAGCGCTACAGCCTGCCGGTGGACAATCCGGTGGCGGGCAACGGTGTGTTCGTCGAGGGTACCGAGCTGTTCGCCGGTGAGCACGTATTCAAGGCCAACGAGCATGTGCTGGAGGTGCTGCGCGAACAGGGCGCGCTGATCCATGCCGAGAAGCTGACCCACAGCTACCCCTGCTGCTGGCGCCACAAGACCCCGATCATCTTCCGTGCCACACCGCAGTGGTTCATCGGCATGGACAAGCACGGCCTGCGTCATGCCGCGATGCGCGAGATTGACCGGGTAGAGTGGATCCCCGATTGGGGGCGCGCGCGTATCGAGGGCATGGTGGCCAACCGTCCCGACTGGTGTATTTCGCGCCAGCGTACCTGGGGTGTGCCCATCACCTTCTTCGTGCACCGCGAAACCGGTGAGTTGCATCCAGATACCGGACGGCTGGTCGAGGCGGTTGCCGGGCGCGTGGAGAAGGAAGGGATACGGGCGTGGTTCGATCTGGAGCCCGCGGATGCGCTTGGCGAAGAGGCCGACAGCTACGAGAAGGTCGGCGATACCCTGGACGTGTGGTTCGACTCGGGCGTGACCCATGCCTGCGTGCTGGATCGGCGCGAGGAGCTGCGGCGCCCCGCGGACCTCTACCTGGAGGGTTCCGACCAGCATCGTGGCTGGTTCCAGTCCTCGCTTCTCACCTCGGTGGCGATGCAGGACGAGGCGCCCTACCGCGCCTGCCTGACCCATGGCTTCACCGTGGATGCCCAGGGCAAGAAGATGTCCAAGTCGCTGGGAAACGTGGTCAGCCCGCAGCAGGTGATGAAGACCCTTGGGGCGGACATCATCCGCCTGTGGGTGGCGGCGACCGACTACCGTTCGGAGATGACCGTCTCCGACGAGATCCTCAAGCGCACCGCGGATGCCTACCGCCGTATGCGCAACACCCTGCGCTTCCTGCTGGCCAACATGAACGGTTTCGATCCGGCGCACAACCTGGTCGCGCACGACGACATGCTGGAACTGGACCAGTGGGTGGTGGACCGGGCCATGTTGTTGCAGGAGGAGATCCGCCAGGCCTACCAGGACTACAACTTCCATATCGTCTACCAGAAGGTGCTCAACTTCTGTGTGGCGGACATGGGTGGCTTCTACCTGGACGTGATCAAGGATCGCCAGTACACCATGCAGGCGGACAGCCTGGGGCGGCGTTCCTGCCAGAGCGCCATGTATCACATTGCCGAGGCCATGGTGCGCTGGCTGGCGCCGGTGATGAGCTTCACCGCGGACGAGGCCTGGGCCTATCTGCCCGGCGATCGCGCCGAGTCGGTGTTCCTGGAGACCTGGTACGAGGGGCTGCAGGCGATGCCGGGGGGCGATCCGGCCCGTGCCTTCTGGGGGCGGGTCATGCAGGTCCGTTCGGTCGTCAGCAGGGAGCTGGAGCGCATGCGCAAGGAGGGCGTCATCGGCTCGTCCCTGGATGCCGAGGTCGATCTCTACTGCAGTGAGGCCCTGCTGGACGAGCTGCGACGCCTCGGTGACGAACTGCGCTTCGTTCTGATCACCTCGGAGGCCCGCCTGCATCCAGCGGCAGAGCGTCCGGACGGGGTGGCGGAGAGCGAGTTGGACGGCCTGTCCATCGTGGCGCGCGCCAGCGGCTACGCCAAGTGCTCCCGATGCTGGCATCACCGCGAGGACGTGGGCGCCGACAGCGCGCATCCGGAGCTGTGCGGACGCTGCGTGGAGAACGTCGCGGGTGAAGGGGAGGCGCGCCATTTTGCCTGACGGGCCATGGGTCATACCCCCTGATCATGGAAAATACGGGTAGGATGGGTTGAGCTTCGCGAAACCCATCGAACGTGGCTTGAAACGGTGGATATCGCTGCGCTCGACCCACCCTACGCAGAGCTTTCATCGTCTTTGCGCTCTTTGCGTCCTTTGCGGTTAAATGTTTTCCGCGCTAAAGGATTGGTCACCTCCAGTCGATATGCCAGTTCAGGACCATCAACCGTTGCACAGGATGCAGGAATCCATGATTGAAAAATCCCCAAATGTCGTCTGGCATCGCGCCACGGTGAGCCGCAAGGATCGCGAGGAGCGCAATGGTCACAAGGCGCTGGTGCTGTGGTTCACTGGCCTGTCGGCCTCGGGTAAATCGACACTGGCGCATGCGGTCGAGGACCGGCTGCACAAGATGGGCTGCCATACCTTTGTGCTGGATGGCGACAATGTGCGCCACGGCCTGTGCTCGGATCTGGGCTTCAGCCTGGAGGACCGGGAGGAGAACCTGCGGCGCATCGGCGAGGTCTCCAAGCTGATGCTGGAGACCGGGGTGATGGTGCTGACCGCCTTTATCTCACCCATGCGCAGGGACCGCGAGCGCGTGCGCAGCCTGTTTCCGCACGGGGATTTTCTGGAGATCTACTGCGACGCCAGTATCGAGGTCTGTGAGTCGCGTGATCCCAAGGGGCTGTACAAGCGTGCGCGTGCGGGGGAGATCCCGGATTTCACCGGCATCTCCTCGCCCTACGAGGCGCCGGTCAACCCGGAATTGCGTTGTGACACGGGCAACGACAGTGTCGATAACAACGTCGACAAGGTGATCGGCATGCTGCGTCAGCGGGGCGCCATTCCGGCCTGACGCTGGCGGCACAGGTCCCGGATGGCATCCGCCAGCCGGGGACCGGGCCGGGCGAGACGATCCGATCCCAAGCGGGCCCCTTGTCGCAGGCGAACGCGGGGCAGCGTCTCGCGCGCCAGCAGGGCCTCGCGTTCGACACTGAATATCCCCCGTTTCACCCGTGCAAAGGTGTTGTGCAGGCCGGCGCGCGCCAGGGCGTCGTTGAGCCAGTGTCGGCCACCGACGGTCATCGCCGGGTGATCCCAGATCTCGACATAGACATCCTGTTGGGGCAGGGCGGTGCAGGGTTCCCCTGTGGCCGCCAGAAAACGCCTGGCCGAGCGCACCGCCTTGTCCGGTGTCCCCAGGAGGCGACCGATGGCCAGTATCTCCGCTACAACCCCCTCGATACTCCCGGGTTCGCTGAGGTAGAGCGGGATGCCCTGGCGGCGCAGCCAGGCGATGTCCGACGGGCGGTTGCCGGATTGCCAGGCGATCACCAGGTCCGGCTGCAGCGCCAGCATCAGTTCACGGTCGATACCGCCGATAGTGCTGAGTTGTAGGATGCCGGGGGCAAGTGTCTTTTCGGCGGGCACCGCGGCAATCAACCGCTTGCTTCCCCCGGCGGCGATCACCAGTTCGGTGGCGTGCGGGGCAAGCGTGATGACGCGCCGGGCCGGTGCGGCCTGGAGTGTGGCCGGTAGGACAAGGAGGAGCAGGATCCAGGCCTTCACAGCAGGCTCAGCAGCCAGGCGATACCCATGATCACCACCCACAGGGTCAGGTTGCGCCAGCCGAGTGCCAGGGTGTCTTCGATGCGTTCCACGCGACTGCGCGCGGGACTGTTTTCCAGTGCCGCCTGTCCGGTGGCCAGGAGCAGGTCGCCGTCGCTGGGACAGTTGCCTTCGTTGCGGCTGCACTGCCGCCATGCGGCGGCCACTGCATCGAAATTGCCGGCGATGGCAAAGCCGGCCGCGGTCAGGCGCACCGGGATCCAGTCCAGCAGCGGAAACAGCCGGTCCTGGCGTATGCCCGTGGCATGGCGGTCGTTCAGGAATCGCCCGGCCTGCTCCGCGAGCCGGTAGCTGGCAGCCCCCACGGGACCTGCCAGGGCAAACCAGAACACCGGTCCGATATACCCCCGGCAGATCGTGATCAGCAGCCGCTCGCTCATCCGCTCCGGGAGCGATTCCCAATCCCCATGCCCCGCGGGCGCGTCCAGCAGGCGCTGTGCGCTGTCCAGGTCGCCCTTTTCCATGGCACGCAGAAAAGCGCTGACATCCCGGCTGGCATCTTCCGGACCCAGCGAGAACAGCAGTACCAGGGCGCCAAAGGCATATCCCGGAAACGGGCCGGCTGCCTGGATCAGGCCGAACTGCAGCCAGCCGAGCACGAGGACCAATGGCAGCAACGGGACCAGGGCGGCCCAGCCGCTGTCCTGTGCGGGGCGGCTCAGTGGCTGGCTGAACCACCAGGCGAGGTAGTCACGCAGCCAGTGAAAATGCCGGTGCGCGGGGCCGTTCCAGATAACCTGGTCGATGAACAGGGCGGTCAGCAGGGCGGGGAAGTGCATGAGGATCGGCTATCCGGAAACAGGTTGCAGGCCCTATTCTAAACTATCCAGATAACGCGCCCAGTCGAATGCCGGTCCGGGGTCGGTCTTGCGCCCAGGGGCGATGTCGCTGTGACCGGTAATGCGCTGTTTCGTGATCGCGGGATAGATCTGCCGGATGCGCCGGGTCAGTTCCGACAGGGTGGCGTACTGGGCGTCGGTGTAGGGCGTGTCGTCCGTTCCTTCCAGCTCGATGCCGATGGAGAAGTCGTTGCAGCGTTCCCGTTCCGCAAAACAGGATTTGCCGGCATGCCAGGCACGCTGGTTCAGTGACACGAACTGCTGGGCCTCGCCGCTTCGGCGCACCAGCAGGTGGGCCGATACTTCCAGCCCGGCGATGGGCTGGAAATAGGGGTGGGCCTGGGGGTCGAGACGATTCTGGAACAGGGCCTCGATATGGTCACCGCCGAATTCGCCGGGTGGCAGGCTGATGTTGTGGATGACCAGCAGGTCGATTCGGCTGTCATCCGGGCGCCGGTCGAAGTTCGGCGATGGCGTATGCCGGACGCCGTCGAGCCAGATATCCCCGCCAGTGCGGTTCATGGCGCCTCTCCCGCCGGTTCACGGAGCTGCTGGAGAATGGCCTTCCCTATGGTGTCCACAGAGGCCTCGCAGGAGAGCTCGCTGTGGAACTCCCCGTTGTGGAACAGGAACATCGCGGGCAGATGAAAGACGTCGAACTCGCGGGTCAGGCCCATCTCCTTTTGGGCATTTACTTCGTATATGATCCATTCAGGACGTTGCTCCCGCAGCCGTGCCAGAATTGCTTTCAGATGGCGGCAGGAGGCACAGCTTTCGGCGCTGAAGAAGACCAGCGTCGGCGACGGGTTCTCCGCGATCCGGTGATGCAGGTCGAACTGGCTGAGCTGGGGAAACATCGGTAACAGGGGCGACTAAAGGAAATGAATTTTCTGCCGTTCTATAACATGAGATAGTGTGAGGCAAGTCACCTCTGGGGCGGAATGGGAATTGGACTCCCGGTCGTATGTGGGAGTAGTCACGCAGACCTGACGTCGAATGGACTAGAGTTCATATCGAGTGGAATTCAGCCCCGGTATCCTGGCAGGACTGGCATCATGGCAAATCACAATGTGATCTCTTTCGAGGACTCGGCCGAACAGGCGCCACAGCGTTTGTGGGAGCGGAACGGCCGGCAGATCGTCAGTGGTATGCGTGAGCGCATGGGCCAGAGCTTGCCGCACCTGATGCAGGATCTGTTCGATCATCTGGACGACGAGCTGTACGCACTGTCGGATCGTTCCACCAGCGATCAGATGCAGACCCTCTATTTCGAGGCGATGAGGGAACTGCGCAAACTGCGGCAGCCCATCGAGCAGTCCTTTCTGGACAAGACCTCGGCGCGGTTCGAGACATTCTGGGGCAATCCGGTCGGGACCCAGAACGCGGGCGCGGATCCGGCCCCGGAATCCGATGAAGGCGACATGGCCCTGATCGACGAGGGGGAGCTGGAAGAGGATCTGGCGATTTCGACCATGGTCTCCAAGGCCGAGAACCGCTTCCACCAGAGCCTGTATGCGCTCAACAAGCGTCTGGCCTGGCTGACCGGCGTCGAGTCCATCCAGGACTCGGAGAACCCGGTGGGGCCCGGCGTACTGTGCGAGGCCTTCGGTGCTGCCATGTCCGCGTGGAACGGTGACACGGCTGTCCGGCTGGTGGTCTTCAAGCTGTTCGACCGTTACGTGATGGCCTATATCGGCGGCCTGTACGACGATTTCAACGATATCCTGGTCGAGCATGGCGTGCTGCCCAAGATCAGCCGCAAGATCCGGCGCAACCCGGTGGCTCCGTCGGTGCGGCGGGCCCGGGATCCGCAGTCCACAACAGCCGGCGAGCCGCCGGATGGTCTCACCCTGGATGACGAGGCGCTCACCCAGCTGGCCAGCCTGGTGGCGGCACGCCGGATGGACGATGCGGTGTCGCATCACTGGTACGACCTGGGTGCTTTGGCCCCGCATCTGCCGCAGGTAAGTACCCGTGAGCTGCTGGGCGCCCTTGGTGCAGTTCAGCGCAGCTCGCTGAGCCTGGCGCCGCTGGATACCGACGGCCTGCGTGAGATGCAGGCGGAGCTGATGGCCAGCCTGGGCAAGGAACTTGATGTCGGTGCGCTGGACCGGCCGATCAAGCGCCTGGGCGACAACGATCGCGGCCTGATCGACGTGGTCGGGATGCTGTTCGATTTCATCCTGGACGACGAGAACCTGCCGGAGCCCATGAAGGCCCTGCTGGGCCGGTTGCAGATCCCCCTGCTCAAGGTGGGTCTGCAGGATCGGCGTTTCTTCAGCG
Organism: Chromatiales bacterium; assembly: GCA_024712425.1. Taxonomy (GTDB): domain Bacteria; phylum Pseudomonadota; class Gammaproteobacteria; order Chromatiales; family Chromatiaceae; genus MONJU. Next base: position 4,908 of record JAKRWE010000030.1, on the reverse strand, counting down.
ACAAGACCCACCCCCGCCCGCAGGCTGCTCAACACCCTGGCCCGTGCGGCGCAGGCGTGGACCGACGATGGGGAGCGCTCGCAGGACAGCGCCTACGGGCAGATCGAATCCGCCGTCATGCGGGTATTGAGCGATTTCGAGGACGACATCAGCGTCTTCGAACAGGTCAACGAAGGCTTTCATGCCTATATCGAGCGCGAGCAGCGTAACGCCAAGGTGGCGGAGCAGCGCCTGACCCAGGCGCGCGATGGCCAGGAGAGCCTGCAACCGGCCAGGGTTCGGGTGGGTGAGCAGATCGATGCGCTGCTTGGTGAATGTTCTCCGTCCGACTGCCGCATACCGGATGTGGTGGGGCAACTGCTGAGCAGCGGCTGGCGTGACGTGATGTTGCTGACCCTGCTGCGCGAAGGAGAGCAGAGTGAGGCCTGGCAACAGGCCGTCGAGACGGCGCGTAACCTGATATGGAGCGTGCAGCCGAAAACAGAGGTGGCCGAACGGCAGCGCCTGCTCAAGGCCATTCCGGAGTTGCTCAAGGATATCCGTCAGGGGTTGAACAATATCTCCTTCGACCAGCACCGTGCCGCGGTGATGCTGAAGGAATTGCAGGCCTGCCATATCTCGGCCCTGCGGGGCGTGCCCGTGGTGGACGCAGGCGTGCCTGCGCCCACGCCGAAGCCGGTTGAGGCCCGGGTCGAGCAACCGGAGCCGGCCGGCTCCGGGCAGGACATGCAGGATCCGCAGGACGAGTTTCGCCGGAAGGCGATGGAAATGCCGCTGGGGGCTTGGCTCGACTGGACCGACGACCAGGGCGTGCGGGTGCGCGGCAAGCTGTCCTGGCGCAGCGAACTGACCGGTAACTGCGTATTCGTCGATCGCCGCGGCATCAAGCTGGCCGAGATGTCGCTGGTCGATTTCGCGGGGCGTCTGCGCTGCGCCAATGCACGCGAGATCGAGGACCTGGAGACCCCGCTCATGGACCGGGCGCTGGGTGCCATGATGGATGCGCTCAAGCGCACCGCGCCGGAGAACCGGGCCCGCTGATCACAGCCCAATCCGTTACAATGACGGCGCCGGATCGGGGGATCCGGCGTTTTTCGTTCGTGGAGAATACACATGGCTGAGAAGATGACCGACTCCGGTCTCAAGTACGAGGACCTGGTGGAAGGCGAGGGCGCGGTTGCCGAGCCGGGCCAACGGGTCTCGGTGCACTACACCGGTTGGCTCACCGATGGGACGCAGTTCGATTCCAGTGTGGCCAGAAACGACCCGTTCCAGTTCGCCCTGGGGAAGGGGATGGTGATTCGTGGCTGGGACGAGGGCGTTGCCGGCATGAAGGTCGGCGGCAGGCGCAAGCTGACCATCCCGCCGCAGCTGGGCTACGGTGCGCAGGGTGCTGGGGGCGTGATTCCCCCCAATGCGACCCTGGTGTTCGAAGTGGAACTGCTCGATATCCTGTGATGAAGCCGTCAGCGGCAGCTATTGCTGCACAGGTCGGCCTGGCCCTGCAGGAGGATATCGGCAGCGGCGACCTGACGGCCCGGCTGGTACCCGCGGAGGAATCCGCGCAGGCCGGGATCATTGCGCGCGAAGAGGCCGTGCTGTGCGGTCTGGACTGGGTGAACGAGGTCTTTCGTCAGGTCGATCCGGGGGTATGCGTCGAGTGGACGGTGGCTGACGCGGAGCGTCTGGCGCCCGGCCAGTGCATCTGTACCCTGACGGGACCTGCGCGATCACTGCTGACCGGCGAGCGTACCGCCCTGAATTTCCTGCAGACGCTGTCCGGTACCGCGACGCGCGCGGCCCGTTACGTGGCACTGCTTGCGGGCACCGGGGCGCGCATCCTGGATACGCGCAAGACGATTCCAGGGCTGCGGCTGGCACAGAAATATGCCGTGACCTGCGGCGGTGCGAGCAACCACCGCATCGGCCTGTTCGACGCCATTCTGATCAAGGAAAACCACATCGCCGCAGCCGGTTCGGTTACGGCTGCGCTGCAGGTGGCCGCCCGGGTGGCGGACGTGGAGATCGAGATCGAGGTGGAGGATATGGACCAGCTGCGGGAGGCGCTGGCCGCAGGGGCGCGTCGCGTGCTCCTGGACAACTTCAGTCTCGAGCAGCTGAGAGAGGCCGTTGCGCTGAACGGGGGGCGGGCCAGGCTGGAGGCCTCGGGCGGGGTGAATCTGTCCACGGTAAGGGCGATTGCCGAAACCGGTGTGGACGACATCTCGGTCGGTGAGCTGACCAAGGACGTTCAGGCCGTGGATCTGTCGATGCGGTTTGCTTAGGCCAGCTCGTCGAGCAGGGTGCCCAGGGTGTCGTGAGCGACCTTCAGGGTCTGGATATTGGCCTTTCCTGCCAGCTCATGCTGACGCAGTTCGACCAGTGAGCGGTTCAGGTCGACCTGGCGGCCTTTTACCGGTGCCCGCGCGATGTCGCTGGCAGCCGTACGCATCCCCCCTGGCGGGCGCGTTGCAGGCCGGCGAGTGCGCTGCTTTGTATGGGCTCGATCATGAACACGGCTACCTCTGAAACCTGCGTTCAATTGTAGGGGCAGCCGTGTGGAAATCGATGGTTTTGGCGGCGTTTTGCGCACCTTTTCCGCAAGTTCAGGGATCCCTTTCCCTATGAGGTAATAGATTCCCCTGTCACTCCCAGGCAGCCTTGCCCGGGGGAATGACCAGGCGGGTGCCCGCGAACAGGGTATTGTCGTCCGCGGCGGCGCCACGCCGGAAGCTGGCGCGGCGCAGAGTGGGTTGGGTGTGCAGGCTGGCGCCACGCAGCGAGACCAGGCCATCGTCCAGACCGCGGGTGGCCAGTTCGGGCTCGACGGGCGCCTCGTAACCGTCATAGGGGTGAAGCCGGTTGGCACACCATTCCCAGGCGCGGCCGGTGTTCTCCAGCAGGCCCATGCGGGCCGCTGTCTCCCACTGGTACTCGTGTTGTGGCACGGCGCCGCTGAGCCCCTCGCCATTGGCCGAGGCCCAGGCGGCGAAGGCATTGGCCTCGTGTGCCGTGAGGCCGCTGACCGGCTGGTCCGCAAACAGCGGCATGGGGCCATTCATGCCCACCCCGTACCAGTGTCCGTTTCGATCCTGCCGCCAGTGCCAGGGGGCCTTGTGCCCGGTGCCGGCGAGCCATGTGCTGCTGTCTTCGTCCCACCACTCGCCGGTCTGGTAGCCGCCGTCCTGGATGAAGGCCAGGTACTCGGCATTGCTGACCGGCTGCTTCTGGATGCGGAACGAGTGCAGCTCGACCATCTGCGTCGGCAGTTCACAGTCCAGTACCACGCCTTTGCGCGCACCGATGCGGTAGTGCCCCTGGTCGATGCGCACGGCGTCCACTTGCGGGCGACGGGCCTCGAGTGGCTGTTCGACGAGGAACTCGTCCGCTTCCCTGTCCAGGCGCCAGGCGGTCATGGTCGAGAGCATCCGTTCATAGCTCAGTGCGTGCTGCTGGGCCAGCCAGGCGGGCAGCCAGCCGTCTTGCAACCAGGGATGTTCGGGCAGCATGCCCGGGTTGGCCAGCAGGGTCAGGTGGTGCCCGAAGATCTCGAGCGCCCAGTTGAGCAGGTGATCCTGCGGCGGGAGTGCCCGGTCCGTGGCCTCACCGTAGTGGGTATCCGGCCCGAACAGGTGGCGCACCCGGCGGGTCAGGTCGTCGTCCTCCAGCAGGCGCTCGCGCAACAGGTAGGTCTCGAGGTAGACCGCGCGTCCCAGCAGCCATCCCAGTGAGGGCAGGCGTGGGTCGGGTGAGCGGTTGACCTCCCGGGAGCTGGCCTGCTCGACCAGCTGGGTCAGGAGTTCGTGGATACTGGCGAGGGCGCCCAGGGTTTGTGCGGGGATCATGGTACGACAGGGTTGTGGTTTGCCGCGAAGTTTACCGGAAAACCGACCCGCTGATATCGTACCGGTGATTTGTGGCCCGACTCAGGGGGGGCAGGCTGAACGGGCGCCGCGCGGCCTAACGGACAGGCAAAACCCGTCCGCCGCCGGCGGGCACGTGTTGGTTCAGATATGGAACCGTCCCGTCGCCTCGTTCAACTGCTGGGCGTGGCTGGCGAGGGTCTCGCTGGCCGTGGCCGCCTCGTTGGACAGTGCGTAGGTGGTCTGGGACGAATCGTTGATCATCACCACGCTCTGGTTGATCTCCTCGGTCGCGGTGCTCTGTTCTTCCGCGGCGGCCGCGATCTGGTTGCTCATGTCGGCAATGCGGTTGATTGCATCGGTGATGGCGGCAAGCGCCTCGTTGGTCTTGCGCGCCTCTTCCACGCCGGCATTGGCCTTTTCCTGGCTCTCGTGCATGACGGCCACCGCCTGCTGGGTGCCGCTTTGCAGACGCTCGATCATGCCCTGGATCTCGGTGGTGGACTGCTGGGTGCGCGCCGCCAGGGTGCGCACCTCGTCCGCTACCACGGCAAAACCGCGTCCCTGTTCACCGGCGCGCGCGGCCTCGATGGCCGCGTTCAGGGCCAGCAGGTTGGTCTGCTCAGCAATGGAACGGATTACGTCCAGGACCCCGCCGATCTCCATGCTGTCCGATTCGACGGTGGCAACGACACCGGCGGCGCGCTCGACCTCCTGGGCCAGGGCGCCGATGGCGGCGGCATTGTTGTCCACCGTCGATTGGCTCTGCGCCACCAGCTGAGTGGCCTCTGCCGTGGCCTCGGCGGTATGCGCGGCGCTGCGCGCGACCTCCTGCACCGTGGCGGCCATCTCGTTGACCGCGGTCGCAACCTGGCTGACCTGCATCTGCTGGCTGTCCATGGCGGTCCGGGTCTGTTCGGTGACGTCAATGGCCAATAATTTTGACCCCCCTCGGCCAATAAAATTGACCCACCCGGGGCGACAAAAAATCAGCTCTCGCGTTTGTGCTTCAGTCGATAGCTCTCACCTCCCAGCATGAAGATGT